>NZ_JBEXLA010000068.1:0-24914 GCF_040609715.1 Streptomyces sp. NPDC004610
ACGGAGGAACTCCCACTCCTCATCAGACAGCTCATGACGACGTATCACCCGACCATGATCCACCACGCAAGATCAATTGAAGACACGCCCTAGGGAGGCGACCAGACAGATGGTGCCGATGATCGCCGAGCTTCTGGTGCGGAATTTCACCGTGATCCTCCTGGAGGCGGTGGATCGGCAGGTCGAGCGGCTGCCGGGGGCCTGTCGTGGGGTGCTGACCGCCCCGGCACACGACCTGAGTGGGGGGATGGTGTGCTCCTGGTTGCGGATGAGGGTACTGGGACACCGTCATTTGGTATAGACCAGCTGCGTCGGGAGCGAGGGATCAACTTCGCCGCGTCGACGTGGCATTGACAGTCCCGAAGTTGGGCGCGACGGTGAGAGTTCTTCTGACCCGATACCGGAGGTCGTCCCTTGCCCGGTTCGTCAGTACCCCCTTCGGACACCGGCCTCGTCGCACGCGTACGCGAGCTGAAGCCGCTCGTCCGCTCGCACGCCGCACGCGCGGAGCAGCAGCGGCGGGTGACGGGCGAGGTCGTCGAGGCGCTCGCCGGCGCCGGGATCCAGCGGATGAACATCCCCCGGCACTACGGGGGTTACCAGACCCCGCTGCGGACCCAGATCGAGGCGCTGAGCGAGATCTCCGCCGCGTGCGGGTCGGCCGGGTACATGGCGGTGATCCAGGGCGGGACCCCGTACGTCGCGGCCCTGTTCCCCGACGAGGCCCAGGACGAGATTTTCGCCAGTCCCGACGTACGGGTCGGTGGCACGCTCGTCCCCGGCTCGAAAGCCGTTCCCGTGGACGGCGGCTATGTGGTGAACGGGAAATCCCCCTTCGCGACCGGCTGCCAGGACGCCGACTGGCATCTGCTGACCGCGCTGGACGACACCGGGGAAGGCCCGCCGGAGATGCTCTGGCTGGCGATCCCCATGACCGATCTCAAGGTGCTGGACGACTGGGATGTCACCGGTCTGACCGGAAGCGGCAGCAACACCGTCGTCGCCCAGGATGTCCAGGTGCCCGCCCATCGTGTCCTGCGGGTGGCGCCGTTACTGGAGGGCAGGTTCCCGTCGCGGCGCAGCAGCGCCGACCCGTTCTACGGGGCGGCGCAGCAGCGCCGACCCGTTCTACGGGCTGCCGGTGATGCTGCTGTTCTGTGCCTGGACGGCCGCGAGCGCCCTCGGTCTGGGACGGGCGGCACTGGTGGAGTTCGGCGAGCGCATCCACCGGCGGGGCATCACGTACACCATCTACGAGCGCCAGCACGAGGCCCCGGTGACCCATCTCCAGTTCGCCGAGGCCGAGCTGAAGGTCTCCGCCGCGGAACTGCTCACCGCGGAAATCCTGGGGCTGATCGAATCCAAGACGGCTGGCAAAGAGCCGTACACGACGCGGGAGCGGGCCCGGGTCAGGGCGCAGTGCGGGTATCTGGCCCGGCTCTGCAAGGAGGCGGCCGATCTGATCGGGTCCGCTTCAGGTGCCTCGTCCCTGCACCGGGAGGTGCCGATCCAGCGGATCGTACGGGACCTGAACGCCCTGAACGTGCACTCGTTCGTCAACCCCGCCGCCAACCTGGAGCTGTACGGCAGGCTGCTGTCGGGGCTCGACGCTGGGACGCCCTTCGTCTAGGAACGGGACGACGGT
The DNA here is from genome assembly GCF_040609715.1 of Streptomyces sp. NPDC004610. Classification (NCBI taxonomy): domain Bacteria; kingdom Bacillati; phylum Actinomycetota; class Actinomycetes; order Kitasatosporales; family Streptomycetaceae; genus Streptomyces; species Streptomyces sp. NPDC004610. Next base: position 1,646 of record NZ_JBEXLA010000068.1, read on the forward strand.
CCTCCCGTCGTCCCGTTCCTGTCGTGCGGCGGTGTCAGGCCGCCGTCGCCTCCCGTACCGCCCGTACCAGCGCCGCGTTGTCCTCGGCGACCGTTCCGTCGGGCAGGGTCGTGCCGTCCTCGAAGCCGATGCGGGTCTGGTGGCCGTCCTCGGCGGCGGCCCGGACCAGGGGCCAGACCGTGGCGCCCTCGCCGTGGTAGAGGAACGGGCAGGTCACGCCCGCGGCGACGATCCGCTCCGCCATCGCGCGGGCCGCGGCGACCGCCTTCTCGGGGTCCTCCTCCACCGGCTCGATCAGGATGCGTACGTTGTCGTGCAGGGTGGGTGAGGCGAGCAGGGCGGGGACGTCGTCCATCGTCCAGACGGCGCTTTCGAGGATCATGCCGCGTTCCACCACCAGTTCGGCGGTCTCGGTCGCGCCCTCCTCGCAGAAGGCGACGGACGCGAAGTCGGGCAGTACGTCCCAGGACTTGACCAGTTCGTAGCGCTCCTCGGGGCCGGAGCAGGTCCACAGGCCGGTGGTGGTGCCGACCACGGCGCCGGGGGCGGCGGCGCGGATCGCGCGCAGCACCTCGGCGAGCGCGTCGGGGCGGATGGTCTGGCCGCCGTCCGGGGTGCGCACAGGGAAGTGGACGATGTCCGCTCCGGCGGTGAGCACCGCCGCGGTGTCGGTGGCGATCTGCTCCGCGGTGACCGGGACGGTGGGGTGCTCGGTCCGGGAGCGCCCGCCGTTGACGGCGGCTTTCAGAAACACGGTGGTCCTACCTTTCAAGGGTGGTTGCTCTGGTCATTCGTAAGATCGGAGGGCCCAGGGGCTCTGGGTATGGCTGTCACGGTGGCGCCGGTTCGACGGCTCAAAGGACTTGGCCGCCCGGAGCCCCGCGACGACTCGACCGCCAATTGGGAGACGCGACTCGATCGCTGCTGTAGGACAACGTCGGCGAGGTCGTCTGCGGGTGACAGGTGAGACGACGAACTGGCGGAGGTGGCCGTGCCCGAGATCTGGGCCGGAGTGGACATCGGCAAGGAACACCACCACTGCGTGGTGATCAACACGGACGGTGAGCGGTTGCTGTCCCGCCGGGTCCTGAACGACGAGACCGAGCTGCTCCAGCTCATCGGCGATGTCCTGGCGATATCCACCGACGTACTGTGGGCTGTCGACCTCAACCACGGCGGCGCTGCCCTGCTGATCGGCCTGCTCCTCAGCCACGGCCAGCCCATGGCCTACCTCACCGGCCTGGCGGTCCACCGGGCCTCGGCCACCTACAAGGGCGAGGGCAAGACCGACGCGAAGGACGCCTTCGTCATCGCCGACCAGGCTCGCGTCCGCCGAGACCTCGGCCTGCTGCGGCCCGGCGACGAGATCGCCGTCGACCTCCGCACACTGACGACACGACGCCTGGACGTGGTCTTCGACCGCACCCGGCAGATCAACCGCCTTCGGGCTCAACTCCTTGAGATGTTCCGGGAGGTGGAGCGGTCTCTGGAACTCGTCAACAAAGGGCCGGTCATGCTGCTGACCGGTTACCAGACCCCAGCCGCGATCCGCCGGGCAGGCGCGAAGCGGATCGAGACCTGGCTGAAGAATCGCAAGGTCCGCGGCGCCGCCGCGCTTGCTCGCACGGCCATCGAGGCCGCCCAGGCCCAGCAGACCGCGCTGCCCGGCGAGACACTGGCCGCCGCTATGGTGGCCCGCCTCGCGAAGGGGGTGATGGCCCTCGATGAGGAGATCGCCGAACTCGACGCCCTGATCGAAGCCAAGTTTCGCGAGCATCCGCATGCCGAGGTGATCCGCAGCCTGCCCGGCATGGGCCCCAGGCTCGGTGCCGAGTCCGCAGCAGACATGAATGAGGCTGCGGAGCAGGACCGATGGGCGTCCGCAGAAGCGGGGGCACGCGGGAAGGTCAGCGGGTCACCTTCAGCACCCGTCGGGTGCCGCGGTGATGTTCCCGTCGGCGGGCGGCGGAACAGCGCTTTCGTTCTTCAGCAGGTACCAGCGGGGATTGCCTTCCACCACCCGACCGCTGTCCGCGTGCGCCAGTTCGCCGTGAGCAGTGCCTGCTCGACAGGCCCGACCACAGCGATCAGTGCTGGAGAAGGTGTCGGCGTCACCACGGCCCCTCCTTGATCGCTTCGGGGCCCGGCCTGGTCCTGGCCCGTCGGACACCTGGCCGGGGGCGTGGCCGTCGTCGAGCAGGAGAACGCCGACGTCCTCGGGATCTCCAGCCTGACACCGCCTCAGCCAGCGGGATGACCGCGCTCGCCCTGGCCGTGGCCGCCCTGCGGGCGGACGAGTGCCCGGCGGCGCTCGTCGGCGGGGTGTTCGTACTGTGCGACCGGGCCCGGCCGCTGGACGCCGCCGCCGACGGATACATACGCGGCGAGGGCGCCGTCTGCCTGCTGCTCAAACCGCCGGAGGCGGCGCTCGCCGACGACGATCCCGTCTACGGAGAAGGCGAGAGCGGACCCCGCGCCCGCAGGACCGTCAGAACACGAGGGGGCACGGGAGAGGGCGGACACTGACGGGACGCCCGCGCGGGCCACAAGGCCGAATGCCTCTCGGTGAGGAATGACGGCGGTCTCCGTCCGGCTCTCTCCATGGCGGGTTTCCGCGGTGAACCCGCATCCGCACACCAGCCGACTCGCGGCATTCCTCTCCTCGGATCCCAACCAGCCCAAGGCGGAAACACGCGAGCTGAAGACATGAACCAGACGTCCTGGCCAACGGCGGCAAGCGGTGGGCCTGTCTGGACTACGTCACCGGCACCCATGGTCGTTCTTCATCTGTGTGCGGAGAGGAAGTCGAGGATATGCCCGAAGACGTCGAGGGCTGCGCCGCGGCCGATGAACGTGTCGAGGTGGCCGTATCCGGGAATCTCGGCGTAGGTCACGTCCAGCAAGGGCTGGCGCCGGGCCAGGACGTCACGGCAGAGTTTCTGGGAGTCGAGCCACAGGCCGTTCTCGCTTCCGGACAGGAGCAGGAGCGGTGTGTCGATACGCCCGGCGGCGTCCAGGGCGTTCTGGGGCAGTGTGCGGTAGCGGTGGTCCGTGTCGTTCCAGCGGACCACGGTGCGGGCCAGTTCGATGCGGCGCAGATGCGGCACGGTCCAGAGCGGGGCGGGACCGAGGAGTTCGGCGAGGCGGTCGTGAGTGGTCTCGGTCAGGTGCTGGTGCGTGAAGAGCGAGGCACCGGTGCCCCACGCCGAGTTGTGCAGGATCTGGCAGGTGGGGTCCGGGCAGGACGCGTTGCGTGAGGCCCAGGCGAACAGCGGGGAGTACTTCGACCACAGGCCCACCTTGCGGAAGTCGACGGGGATGTGGTCGACGCGGTTCTTCAGCAGTTCCGCGGCCAGGTTCATCAGCAGTGACGTGCGGCCCGCCAGCTTGGGCGTCAGGAACACACCCTGCGACACCACGCCCGCCAGGCCCGGCACCAGCCCGGCTGTCAGGCTCATCGACAGGGCGAGGGAGCCGATGCAGTGGGCGACGACGAACAGCGGCCGGTCGGTGCCGAGCCGGGTGCGGATCTGCGAGACGGCCGCGGGGATGTCGTACAGGGCCACGTCGTCGTAGGTGTAGCGTCCGCCGTTCTCGTTGTACGGCAGCCGGCAGCTTCCCCTCCAGTCCAGGAGCCAGGGCTCGTAGCCGTCGTCGAGGAGGACGTCGACGAGGTTGCGGGTCTCGGGCAGCAGGAACATGTCGCTGGAGGCGGTGTGGCCGTGCAGCAGCAGGACGGCGGGGCGGTCCCGGGCGCCGCTGTCGATCCGGGTGAGACCAACGCGGACGCCGTCGTCTGCCGTAAAGGGGATCTCTTCGACCCGGGCGGGGTCGAGCCGGTGGCGCAGCGGGCGCAGGACCGTGGTGGTGCGTACCCGGCGCAGGGCCGGCCGGGGGGTCGCGGAGGCCGTTCTGAAGATCATCGGTGGTCCTCCGTGGACGTCGTGGAGGTGGTTGTTCCGCGGCGCAGTTCGAGGATGTCGGCGGCGGCGCGGGCGAAGGGGGCGACCATGCCGCGGCCGATCTCCAGGCCGAACCAGGTGAGCCAGGTGAGCTTCGCGGCCCGCTTCTCCTGGGAGGTGAGACGTGGATCGACACGGATACCGTCGATCTGTTCGCGGACGTAACTGCCGGCGGGTACGACGACCTCGCCGGTCAGGCTCATGGGTTCGCTCTCACGGCCGATCCCGATGGTCAGCGTGCGGGTCTGACGCCACACGTCGCGGCGGGCGCGGGCGTACTTGTGTCCTTCCAGCCACCAGACGCCTCCGTCGGTGTCGCGCAGCCGGAGACGGTAGCGGAGCAGTGGATGGCGTATGCCGTGCCGGTTCGGGATGCCCTCCTCGGGTCGGACCCAGATGTCGCCGTGCTCGACAACGAGTGGTTCTGGGTGCACTGCGCCGCAGGTCAGCAGGCCTGCGACATCGATCCGGCGGTCCCGGACGAGTTGGTGCATGCTCGCGATGGACAGGGTCAGCGCCATCGCGCAGGGGGTGTCGGGGGTGGTGCCGTTCGGGCCTACGGTGCCCTCGATGGTCTCGGGGAACCACAGGTAGGGCTGGTCGGTCCGGTGCGGGAGCCGGCTGAGACCGTCCTCCGCCAGCCGCTCGAACGTGGAGAGCTGTGCCCGGGAGTCGTAGCGGGCCGGGGCGGGCAGGTCCAGTGCCTTCGTGAGGGTGCGGGTGCGGTCGTCGCGGGCGGCGGGTCCCTTGAGTGTGGCCTCGCAGAGCTTGAGGGCCGTGGGGCTGCGCAGCACCTTCGTCAGGAAGTCGAGCCCAGGCACCGGTTCGGCTTCGAGCCGGGCCAGCACTTTGCTCCGCCACTCGTCCCAGTCCTGCACGCGTACGTTCATACCGCCCTGGGCCATGTCGCGTACGACGTCGTCGAGGGTGCTGGGCACGCCGGTGAGGTGGTAGTCGTAGCCCCAGGCGTCGGGCTCGCAGACCACGGCGGTGACCATGCGGCTCACCCAGTCGACGGGCGCCGCGTTGAGGTGGCGGAAGGCCGGGACCGTGCGGAAGCGGGCGAAGGCCGAGATGAAGCCGCTGCTGAGGTCCTGGGGGTTGTGGGCGCCGGTTCTGGTGTGGCCGCCGATGCCTCCGGGTCGCAGGGCGCTGACGGCCAGTCCGCGGTCGCGGGCACGGCGCAGGGCGGCCTCGGCCACCCACTTGGTCTGGTCGTAGCCGGATATGAGGCGGTCGGGGTGGGCGAGAGGGTCGTCCTCGCCCATGGAGGTGATGCCGACCTGGTTGAAGACGGCGATCGAGGAGATGTGGTGCAGCGGCTTGGGTCGTCCCGTGGCGGCGAGTTCGGCCAGGGTCAGGGTGCCCAGGACATTGCTGGCGCGCAGGGAGTGGTAGCCGCGCAGAAAGTCCACTGCGGCGGCTGCGCCCACCACGCTGTCGAGTTTCTGGGCCAGGTCGTTCCAGACATCGTCGGGCAGGCCCAGGTGGGGCCGGCGGATGTCGCCGGGCAGGACGGTGACGCGGCGGCGGATCTCCCTGGACCACGGCAGGTGGTAGCTGCGCAGGGCCGTGCCGAGTCTGTCGAGCGCGGCCTCCTCGTCGGCGGCGCGGACCAGACAGTGGAGGTGGGCGTCGCTGTTGCGGAGCAGGTCGAGGAGCAGGTGGCTGCCGAGGAACCCGGTGGCGCCGGTCAGCAGGATCCGGCGTGGCGGTGACGGATCGGGATCGTCGACGAGGGGCAGCCGGTCGGGGAGGGTGAGGTCGGCCAGCATCTGGTCGAGATCCTCGCGGCGGGCCCTGGTGTAGGGGGGGACGGGTGTGCGGGCCGCGGGGGCCGGTGCCGGGACGGTCGGGGGGTGGGGCGCGGCGGGGTCGGCTTCAAGCCAGCGCCGGGCGATGCTGCGGGGGCGGGCGTCGGCGAACACCTCGTCCAGGTCGGTCCTGAGGTCCAGGTCGTGCTCCAGCGCGGCGACCAGTTCCACGGCGCTCACGGAGGTGCCGCCGGCGTCGAAGAAGTCGGTGTCGGGGGTCAGATGACCGGCGGGCAGGTGCCGTCCGGCCACGGCGGTGACGGCGGCGGCGAGGGAGTCGAGGCCGGTCGGAGGGGAGGCGGCGTCCTGTGCTGTGGGCGCTGCCGGTTCCTGCTCCGGTGTCGGTGGTCCGGCCGTCGCGGGCAGGACTTCGGCCAGCAGGTCGTTCACGCTGGGCCCGTCGTCCCATTCGATCGACTGCGCCGTCGCGTGCCGGTCGGCGTAGGCCGACGCCTCGTCGTTCATGTCACGCATGGGACACCTTCACGGTGTGCGCCGTCCTTTCGTCCGTGCCGGGTCCCCGGACCGCGGCAGGTGTTGTCACTGGTGCCGCCAGGAGCGGAAGAGCCGCAGGTCTTCGGGGGTGACCACGGTTTCCAGGCGGTCACCGTCCGGGGCGGCGCCGCCGAGCGCGGCCAGGAGTCCGCGGGCCGGCGCGTTGCGCGGTGTGCGCTCGGCCGTGAACCGGACCGCGCCCCGGTCGAGTTCCCGCGCGCGGCCGGCCAGCCATTGCAGCAGGTGTTCCTCGATGCCCCGGCCGAGCGCCCGGCAGCTCATCAGCCAGCCCTGCACGTCGATCGGGTCACCGTCCACGCGGATCGCGAGCAGGCCGATCAGGCCGTAGTCGCCGAACCGGTCGCGGGCCGAGGCGGTCCAGACCTCGCCGGTCTCCCGCCAGCGGGTGAGGTCACCGTCGTCGGCGGACCGGGCACGCAGGGTGAACTGATGGGTGCGGCGCAGGAGTTGTTCGGCCCGTGGGACGTCGGTCTCCGCCAGGGGACGGATGTCTACCTGGAGTTCCAGTTGCGCGAGGAACTCCTCGAACTCCGCACCGGTGCGCGCACGGATCGCGTCCCGTCGGCGTTCCTGGTCGTAGAAGCCGGCTCGCAGGGTGTCCTCGGCGGTGGCCGGGGCCGGGACGAGCGGCCACAGCCGGCCCAGGAACTCCGTCAGGGCGTCGCCCGGGGGGCAGGTCACCGACAGCACCTGTGGCAGCGCGCCGCGCATTCTCGCGATCTCGGTCGGGTTGTCGTCCAGGAACAGAAAGCTGTCCAGGCCGAGATTGAGGCTGTGGGCTATGGCGGTGACACGTTCGGGCTTGGGGGTCCAGGCGGCGGAGAGCACACTGAAGTGCTCCGGCTTCAGCGGGCTGTCGGATCTTCCGAGGACGGCCCGGACGGTGTCCTCGTCGTTGTTGCTGACCAGGGCGAGCAGGGTGCCTGCGGCCCGCCACCGCAGCAGCTTGCGGGCCAGCAGCGCGCGCGGGCCGGTCAGATCCACGGCCTCCGGTCCGATCTCGCCGGCCACCCCGCCCCACAGGGTCTCGTCGCCGTCGACGGCGATCACCTTCGGGACGGGCCGCCGGACGGCGTTGACGGCCTGGGTGATCCGCAGGGCCAGGGCGGCCTGGAAGGGCGGGGTGAACGGAAGGTGCGCGTGCCGTTCGGTGCGCTCGTCGAAGGGCCCGGCGGCCTGGTGCGGCCGGGGCCATTCGTCCATGTCGAGGACCGCTATGCCGGGTGACCGGGCCAGTTCGGCGGCGACCTCGCGTTCCCAGTCTGCGAGCCGTTCCTCGGTTCGCGCGCTCGGCGGGAATCCGACGATCAGCGGCTTGCGGGTGCGTTCGGCGAGGGCCCGCAGCGCGGCCGGGTAGGCGGCGCGCAGTTCGTCGAGGAGGGCGGTGTCCAGGGGGCCGAACCGCTGGAGGTCCACCGCGCGCAGCAGCACCACGGCTACTGATGTGGTGGGGTCGGCCAGGACGCCCGAGGGGTCCCGCAGGCTCGCCAGCACATGGTGGTAGGGAGCTTGCGTCACGGTCAGGCCCCCGCCGTGTGATGCCTCCGCCTTGAGGGCGGCCTCGCACATCGCCGGGAGGTGGCCGAGGGTGAAGGTGGCGGCGAGGGCGAGCGTGCCGCGCGATGCCGGGCGGGGCACAGCGCCCGCCGGGGGCGGGGGCGGAGGTGCGGTTGCGGTCGTGCGCACCGGCGCCGTGGCGTCCCGTGCTGTCTCGGCGAGCAGGCTGACCAGGTCCGCGCCCAACTCGGCGGTGGCCGCCGCGTCGAGGATGTCGAGGTTGTGGTCGAGCCGCAGGGTTCCCGTGTCGGGGCTCATGATGATCATCAGGTCGAGGTCGGACCAGCCGGTCCCGGCAGGCAGCACATCGAGGCCCGTCAGGGCGCCGGCCGAGGAGCGGATGAAGTTGAAGTACACCTCGACGAGCGGAGCGTCGGCGCGGTGCAGGCCCTCCTCGGCCAGTACGGGCAGGACGTCGCTGAACATCGCGCCCGGGGCGAGGATCGTCGCGAGGCGGTGGTCGGTGCGCCGCAGCACGTCCTCGACCCGCTCCTCGGGCCGCGCCTCGGCCGGGAAGGGCACGGGGACACCGAAGAAGCCCACCGCGTCGACGGTGTCGGCGTGGATGCGGGTGTCCACGGGTACCGCGAGCACGAAGCGCTCGCGTTCACGGCGCCTGGCGAGCAGCACGGTCAGCGCGCCCAGGCAGAACGCGGCCGGTGTCACGGCGAGCCGGCCGGCCGCCGCGGTGACGCGTTCCATGAGTGCGTCGGGGATCGGCACGGTGACACTGCCGGCGCGGTAGGAGCGGGTCTTCGGGCGCGGTCGGCTCAGGGTGAGGTCCAGTCTGGCGCTGTCCCGGAACGCCTCGCGCCATTCGGCTGTCGTGGCGCGGGGCCGTCCTGTGCGCTGGGTCTCGACGAGCAGGTCGATGTCCCGGTTGGTGACGGTGCTGTCGAGGGGGGCGCCGGACAGGCCGGTGTCGATCTCCGCCGCCACCAGCAGCAGTGACTGCAGGTCGCTCACCGCGTGGTGCGCGCCGAACACCAGGATCTGGCCGCGGTCCGGGGAGTCCAGCATCTCGAACCGCCACAGGGGCGCGCGCGTCAGATCGAAGGGCTCCTCCATCAGTCGCCGCAGGCCATCGGTGGCGTCGGGCTCCTCGTCGGCGGGCAGACGTCTCCAGCGCAGCAGGGACCGTGCCGCCTCCCGGGACACCCGCATCTGCTTCCTGCCGTCGCCGTCGGTGACGATCGCGGTGCGCAGGGCGGCGTGGCGTGCGGCCAGGCCGGCGAGAACACCGCCGAGGGTCTCCCGAGTGGTCGGCCGTCCGAGCCGGACGGCCAGGCCGACGGTGTGGGCGGCGTCGGGTACGCCGGGGCGGGCGCTGCGCAGCAGCCGCAGGATGTCACGGGTCGCCGGGCGCAGTTCGCTCGCGGGGGGCGCGGCCACCTCGGCGGGCGCGGCTGCGGCCTGTGACTGCTTCTGGGGCGCTGTGGTGCCGGGGGCGGGGAGGGCCTCGGTCAGGGCGCGGACCAGCGCACGGACGTCGGGTGCGGAGAACACCGCAGCGGTCCGGACCTCGGCGCCGAGTTCGCGGGCGAAGGTGTTGCGCAGGCGCACCAGCATGAGGGAGTCCAGGCCGAGTTCCTTCAGGGCTGTGGCCGCCGAGGTGACCGCGGCTCCGCCGGACACCTCGCTGATCCTGGCTCTGACATAGGCTTCGAGGCGGTGTTCGCGCTCCTCGCCCGTGCCCGCCGCGAGCGCCCGGGTGACGAGCGGGTCCCCCGGTTCCGCCGTGGCCGGCGGGACGGTCACCAGGTCGGCCAGGATCTGCCGGGTGCTGTGGATGTCCCTGCCGGAGGAGAGCGTGCCGATGTCCAGCGCGAGAGGTGCGAGCTGGCGGCGGGCGCTGGGCAGCATCCGGGTGAACAGCTCACCGCCGGCCCGGGGGGAGAACGCGATCAGTCCGTCGGTGCCGGTGCCGGCGGCCATGCCGACGTCGGCCCAGGTCCCCCAGTCCAGGCTGAGCGCCCGGCGCCGGGCGTGGGAGAGGTGGTGCGCCCAGGCGTCCAGGAAGGCGTTGGCCGCCGCGTAGTGGCTCTGCCCGGCCGAGCCGAGCAGACCGGCGGCCGACGCGAACAGCACCAGGTCCCCGGCCTCGGGGACGAGTTCGGTGAGCAGGGCGGTGCCCAGGACCTTGGGTGCGAGGACGGCCCGGACGCGGTCGGCGGTCAGACCGGCGAGGCCGACGTCGTCGATCACACCGGCCGCGTGGACGACCATGGCGATCGGGCCGGCTTCTCGGCGTACGCCGTCCAGGGCGGACACCAGCGCGTCGCGGTCGGCGACGTCGGCGCGGGCCACGTGTACGCGCGCCCCGCGCTGTTCGAGCCCCGCGATCCAGGCGGCTGCGTCGTCGCCGGGGGTGCCGCGGCCCATCAGGGCCAGTCGGCGCACACCCCCCTCGACCAGCCGCTCGGCGACGACCCGGCCGAGCCCGCCCAGACCGCCGGTGACCAGGTACACACCGTCCGGGCCGAGGGAGCCGTGGCCGCCGTCGTCGGGACGGGTGCGGGTCAGCCGCGGCAGCAGACGCCCGGTGTCGCGCAGGGCGACGAGACGTTCGTCGTCCGCGTGCCGCAGCTGCCTCCACAGGGCGTCGGCGCCGCCGGTGGACGGCAGATCGATCAGGGTGGTCGCGAACTCGGGGTGTTCCTGGGCCACGGTCAGCGCGAAGCCCCAGGCGAGTGCCTGCTCGGGACGGGTGACGTCACGGCTGTCCGTGGCGGCCTGGCTGCCGCGTACGACGACGAACAGCCGGGGCGCAGGGCCCTGGGGCCGGGCGGTGAGGGCGCGCACCAGGTTCAGGGGCGCCAGGCAGCACAGCCGGGCCGCTTCTTCGGCCGTGTGCGGGTCCTGGACGGGCGGGGCGTCGAGTGCCGTCAGCTGGACCACCCGCTCGGGTGGTCCGGCCGGGAACGCTTCGTCGAGCAGCAGTGACACCTGCTCGGGGGCGGCGGGGTCGAGGACATACCGGCCGGGGCCGGCGGCGCCGAACTCCGTTCCGCGGCAGGCCACGACATACGGCGCCTGCGCGGCGTCGAGCCGCTCGGCGAGCGCATCGGCCACACCCGTCGTGTCGGCGAGGATCAGCCAGGCGCCCGCGCCGGCCGGGGTACCGGCGGCGGGAGCCGGCTGCCAGCGGGTCTCGAACAGGGGGGTGTCAGGTGGGAGCGCGGTCACCTCGAACTCCCCGATCTCCCACAGGAGGTGTCCGCTCTCGTCGTACAGCCGCAGGTCGAAGGTGACCGCGTCGGCGGCCGTCGAGCGCAGTTCGCAGGTCACCCACGTCGGCCGGGCGGCGTGTGCGGTGCGACGGAGCCGGCCGACCCGGGCGGGGACGAACGTCCCGTCGGGCGGCGCCTGGCCGGGCACGGCACACAGGTGGAAGGCGGCGTCGAGGACTGCGGGGTGCAGCAGGTGGCCCGAGGCGGGCCTGGGGACGAGCCGGCCGACGGCCGCGTCGGAGGTGCGGCGGGCCTCCTCCAGGTTGCGGAAACCGGGGCCGTAGTCGATGCCGCGGGCGGCGAGGCCGGCGTACACCTCGGCCAGGTCAGCCTGGTCCGCGCACCGTTCCCGCCCTTCGCCGAGTCCCGGATCGCTCCCGGCCGCGACGGCGGTCAGCCGTCCCCGCACATGTTTTTCCCATCCGGTGGGTCCTGGGGCCACGGGACCGGAGGAGATGGTGAAGTCCCAGGCCCCGTCCCCGTTCGGGCGCAGGACGAGCTGGAGCCGGACCGGCGTGTGGATGTCCAGTCGCAGCGGCCGTACGAAGCGGACGTCGCTCAGACCGGTCCCGGCGTCCTGTCCGAGCGAGGCCGCGGCCTCCAGTGTCATGGCGAGGAAGGCGGCGGCGGGCAGCCAGATCTCGCCGTCGACACGATGGTCGGCGAGGTAGGCGAAGCGCTCGTCGCGCAGGTCGAGTTCGGTCTGGAAGAGGTGACGGCCGGGTTCGTCACTTGACTCCAGGTGGGTTCCGAGCAGGGGCGAGCCGGGGCCTGCCGGGGCGGAGGCGGGGGGCGCCGCCAGCCAGTGGCGTTCGCGGGTGAAGGCGTAGCCGGGCAGGTCGACCCGGCGCCCGGCGGGGTGGAGCACCGTCCAGTCGGGGTCGTGTCCGGCTGTGTACAGCTCGCCCAGCCGGCGCAGCAGCGCGTCATGGCCGTCGTCGTCGCGCCGCAGGGAGGCGACGGTGACCGCGTTGACGCCGGCCTCGGCCGCCACCGCCTCGATGGAGGCGCCCAGCGAGGGGTGGGGGCTCAGCTCCACGAAGTACCGGTAGCCGTCGTCGAGCATCCGCCGGACAGTGTCGGCGAAGCGGACCGGGCTGCGGAGGTTGGCGAACCAGTACGCGGCGTCCAGCCGGTGGCCGGGCAGCGGCTCCGCGTCCACGGTGGAGTACAGCGGAACCGGGCTGTCGTCGCCACGCACCTGGGCGAAGCGGGCGAGGAGGTCCGCGCGCAGGGGTTCCATCAGCGGGGTGTGGGAGGCGAACGGCGTGGACAGCCGCCGGAGGGGAACGCCTGCCTCCGTGAGCCGCCGGGTGAGGTCGGTGAGGGCCCGCGCTTCGCCGGAGACGGCGGTGGAGTGGGGGCTGTTGACCGCGGCGACGAAGAGCAGTCCGGCGTAGGGAGCGAGGAACTCCTCGGTCTGCGGCCGGGGCAGCCCGACCGAGATCATGCCACCCTCGCCGGCCAGTGGTGCGACCGCCCGCGCCCGGCCGGTGATCACGGTGACGGCGTCGTCCAGGCTCAGGGCGCCCGTGCTGTAGGCGGCGGCGATCTCGCCGAGACTGTGCCCGGCCACCGCGTCCGGGAGGACACCGAGGGCGCGCCACGCGGCGGCCAGCGAGGCCCCGACGGCGAACAGCACGGGCTGGAGGACATCGGTCCGTTCCAGGCCGGCCGTGTCCCCGCTGTGCAGAGCGTCCAGCACGGACCAGCCGGCCTGTCGGTGCACGGCCGCGTCGATCCGGGCCAGTTCCTCGCGGAACGCCTCCGACTCGGCCGCGAGCCGCACGCCCATGCCCGGCCACTGGCCGCCGTGCCCGGCGAAGACGAACGCTGTCCTGCCGCCCGGCTCGTCACGGGCCGGGCCGGGCCCGGTCGTGCCCGTGGCCAGTCCTCGCAGAGCGGATCGCAGTTCGCCGGGGTCGCGGGCGACGAATGCGGCACGCCGCTCGAAGTGGCCGCGGTGCCGGGCCAGGGTGTGGGCGAGGCCGGGCAGTGGTGTGTCCTCGGTGACGTGCGCGGCCAGTCGGGCCGCCTGGCGCCGCAGGGCGCTCTCGCCCCGGCCGGAGAGCACGAACAGATGTTTGCCGGGCGACGGCGCGGGCGCCGGCCGGGGGGCGGGCGTGGGCGCCTCCTCGACGACGACGTGGGCGTTGGTGCCGCCGATACCGAAAGCGCTGACCCCGGCCCGGCGGACGCGTTCCGCCCGCGTCCAGGCGACCGGCCGGTGCAGCAGCCGCAACCCGGAGCCGTCCCAGTCGACATGGCGGCTGGGCGGGTCGGCGTGCAGGGTGCGCGGCAGGGTCTCGTGGCGCAGCGCCTGGACCACCTTGATCAGCCCGGCCACTCCTGAAGCGGCCAGCGCGTGACCGATGTTGGACTTCAGGGAGCCGAGGCAAAGGAGGCGGTCCCTGTCCCGTCCGGCGCCGAAGACGGCGGCCAGGGCGTTCGCCTCGATGGGGTCACCGAGCGCGGTGCCGGTGCCGTGCGCCTCCACGTAGTCGATGTCGCCGGGAGCCAGCCCGGACAGTTCCAGGGCCCGCCGGATCACCTGTTCCTGCGCCGGACCGTTCGGCGCGGACAGTCCCTGGCTGCGGCCGTCCTGGTTGACGGCGGTGCCACGGAGCACGGCCAGCACTTCGTCTCCGTCGCGGTGGGCGTCCCTGAGCCGCTTGAGCACGACCATTCCGGCTCCCTCCGCCCACACGGTGCCGTCGGCGGCGTCGGAGAAGGAGCGGCAGCGGGCCGTCGGGGACAGCGCGCGCAGCCGGCTGAACTCGACGAAGACCTGTGGTGTCACCATCAGCGTGACCCCGCCGGCGAGCGCGAGATCGCACTCGCCCGCGCGCAGCGCCTGCGCCGCGAGATGGATGGACACCAGCGACGAGGAGCAGGCCGTGTCCACGCTCAGCGCGGGCCCGTTCAGGCCGAGGGTATAGGCGAGCCGGCCCGAGGCGACCCCGGCGGCACTGCCGGTCCCGGTGTAGCCGTCCAGCCGGTCGAGGCTGGCTCCGGAGAGGTAGTCGCTGCCTGTCATGCCGATGTACACGCCGGTGGTGCTGCCCGCCAGTTCGGCGGGGACGAGCCCGGCCGCCTCCAGCGCTTCCCAGGCGGTCTCCAGCAGCAGCCGCTGCTGCGGGTCCATGGCGGCGGCCTCCTTCGGGGTGATGCCGAAGAACTCCGCGTCGAAGGACGCTATGTCGTCGAGGAAGCCGCCCTGCGTCACATACGTCTTGCCCGGAGCGTCCGGGTCGGAGTCGTACAGCGATGCCACGTCCCAGCGGTCGGCGGGGAAGGGACCGACCGCATCGCGGCCCTCGGCGATCAGCCGCCACAGGTCTTCGGGGTCGTTGACGCCGCCGGGCAGACGGCAGGCCATCCCGACCAGCGCCAGCGGCTCGTCGGCGGCCGGCGGTAGCACGTCCACCGGCTTTCGGGCCGGCGGGGGTGAGGTGCCGGGGGTCGCGAGAACCGTGCGCAGCAGGTGGCCGGCGAGCCGGTCCGGGGTGGGGTGGTCGAACAGCACGGTGGCCGGGAGCACGGCACCGATGCGGGCGGCGATGCGGTTGCGCAGCTCGACGGCCGTCAGCGAGTCGAGGCCGAGTTCGCGCAGCGGCCGGTCGGGCCGGACGGTGTCCGCGCCGGGCAGAGCGAGTACCCGGGCGGCCTCCGCGCGGATGAGGTCGAGTACCTGGAGGGCACGCTGCTCCTCGGGGAGGGCGGCCAGCCGCTCGGTCGGGCCGGTGCCGTCGGGTGCGTTCCGGGCGGCCGTGCGCCGGGCCGGTTCCCTCACCAGGCCGCGCAGCAGGTGCGGCACCGGTCGTGGCAGCCGGGCGGTGTCCAGCTTCAACGGTACGACTGTGCTCCGGCCGCTCGCCAGGGCGGCGTCGAGCAGCGTGAGTGCCTCCTGCGCGGTGAGGGTGCCGGCACCCTCGCGTGCCAGGCGCTCCAGGTGGGTGCCGGTGAGGTGGCCGGTCATGCCGCTGGCGGGTGCCCACAGGCCCCAGGCCAGGGACAGCGCGGGGCGGCCGACCGCACGGCGGCGTTCGGCGAGGGCGTCCAGGGCCGCGTTGGCGGCGGCGTACCCGGCCTGGCCGGGAGTGCCGACGACACCGGCCGCCGAGGAGAACAGCACGAACTGGGCGAGGTCGAGGCCCGCGGTCAGCTCGTCCAGGACCAGGGCGGCCTCCGCCTTGGGCCGCAGCACCGCGGTCAGCCGCTCGGGGGTCAGGTCCTCGATCACCGCGTCGTCGAGCACCCCGGCCGTGTGGATCACGGTGGTCAGCGGATGCCGTTCCGGTATGCCCGCCAGCAGGGCGGCGACGGCCTGCCGGTCGGACACGTCGCAGGCGGCGACGGTGACGGTGGCGCCGGACTCCTCAAGGTCCGCGACAAGTTGCGCCATGCCTTCGGCGCCGGAACCTCGTCGGCCGGCCAGCAGCAGGTGCCGTGCACCGTGCCCGGCGGCCAGGTGCCGGGCGACCAGCCCACCGAGTGTTCCGGTGGCGCCGGTGATGAGCACGGTCCCCTCGGGGTCCGGTGTCCGTGGCAGGGTCAGCACCACCTTGCCGACATTGCGGCCCCTGCTCAGATGACGCCAGGCGTCGGCCGCCTGCCGCACGTCCCACACGGACACCGGGGGCGGGGTCAGCGTTCCGGCGGCGAACAGCCGGAGCACCTCCGCGAGCATCGTCCCCATGCGCTCGGGGCCGGCCTCGCGCAGGTCGAAGGCCCGGTACCGGACGCCGGGGCACTCGTCGGCGTCCCGGATGCCGGTCTTGCCCATCTCCACGAACCGGCCCCCGGCCACCAGGGTGCGCAGTGAGGCGTCGACGAAGGCGCCGGACAGCGCGTTGAGCACGACGTCGACGCCCCGTCCCGCGGTGGCCTCGCGGAAGCGCTGCTCGAAGTCCAGGTCGCGGGAGGAGGCGATGTGCCCGGCGTCCAGGCCCTGGCTCCTCAGCGCCGCCCACTTGCCGGGACTGGCGGTCCCGAACACCTCGGCGCCCAGGTGGCGTGCGAGCTGCACCGCCGCGGTGCCCACCCCGCCTGCGGCGGCGTGCACCAGCACGGACTCGCCCGTCTCCAGTCGGGCGAGGTCCACCAGGGCGTAGTAGGCGGTGAGGTACGCCATCGGCACCGAGGCTCCTCGCACGTACGACCAGTTCTCGGGCATCTTCGCCAGCATCCGCGCGTCCGCGACGGCCACCGGCGCGAAGGCGTCCCCGAGAGTGAGGCCCAGTACCCGGTCCCCGGGAGTGAACTGCGTGACTTCGGGCCCGGTCTCCAGGACCTCACCGGCGAGTTCCCAGCCCGGTCCGGCCTCCTCGATCATGTGCAGCGCGATCAGCGCGTCCAGGTAGTTGAGGCCGGCCGCCCGCACGGCGATCCTCACCTCACCCGCCGCGAGGGGCCGTTCGGCCTCGGGGTGCGGCACCAGCACCAGGCCGTCCAGCGATCCCCCGACCCCTGCGGTCAGCCGCCAGGCGGCGGTCCCGGCGGGCGGGACCAGGGTGCTTTGCCCGCTCACGGATGCCAGCCGGGGGGCGAGCAGCCGCCCGGCACGCACGGCGAGCCGCGGTTCGCCGGTGGCCGATGCCGCCGCGGCGGCCCAGGCGCTGCCGTCCGCTCCGGTGCCGGTGTCCGTGTCGCCGCCCGGTTCGCCGTCGACGAGTACGAGGCGTCCGGGGTGTTCGGCCTGCGCGGACCGGACCAGCCCCCATACGGCGGCCTGGCCGGGGTCGGGTGCGGCGTCCGCGGGACCGGTCGCCACCGCGCCCCGGGTGACCAGCACCAGCCGGTCGTCGGCGTGGCGGTCGGAGCCGAGCCAGTCCTGGAGTACGGACAGTGCGCCGGCCACGGTCTCCGGCGTGCGGTCCGCGACGGCGACCTGCGCCACGGTCGTGCCGCCGGGGACCGGGGCGCTGCCGAACCCCTCGGCCACCGTGGTCCATTCGACCTCGTAGAGGGAGTCCGAGCGGCGTGCTCCGGCGGCCGGGGTGTCGCCCGCCGCGCGCAGCCGCAGCGCGCGGACGGTGACGACCGGGGCTCCGGTGGTGTCGGTGGCGAGGAGCGCGAACTCGTCGGCCCCGGTGGTGCGCAGACGGACCCGTAGCCGGGAGGCGCCGGTGGCGTGCAGGCGCACACCGGACCAGGCGAACGGCAGCAGGGGTGGGCGGTGGGCGTCGGCGCGGGCGGACCCGTCGCCCGCCCGAAGGGCGTGCAGGGCGGCGTCGAACAGTGCCGGGTGCAGGCCGAAGCCGTCCGTGCCGCCGGTGAGCGGTTCGGGAAGCTCGACCTCGGCGAAGATGTCGTCACCGGCCCGCCACGCCGCCCGCAGACCGCGGAAGGCGGGGCCGTGGCCGTAGCCGGTGCCGTGGAACCCGTCGTAGAGGTTCTCGGTGGGCAGGGGGAGGGCCCCGGGCGGCGGCCACGCGGTCAGGTCGTCGGCGGGCGGGGTCGGGCCCGTGGCGAGGGTGCCGGAGGCGTGCCGGGTCCAGCCCGTGCCGCCCGGTACGGCATCCGGGCCGGTATCGGGGCCGGACAGGATGGTGAGGCGGCGGCTGTCGCCGTCCGGGGCCTCGACAAGGACCTGGAGGCGGATCTCGTCGTCGGGGGCGAGGACCAGCGGGGTGTGCAGGACGAGTTCTTCGACGACCGGGCAGCCCGCCTGGTCTCCGGCGCGCACGGCGAGGTCGACCAGGGCGGTTGCGGGCAGCAGGATCGTGCCGTCCACCCGGTGGTCGGCGAGCCACGGGTGGGCGTGGAGCGAGAGCCGCCCGGTCAGCAGCCACTGCCCGGTGTCGGCCACCGTGACGGCAGAGGTCAGCAGGGCGTGCCCGGTGCTGTCGGGTCCGGCGGCGCTCCCGGGCTCGCTCCAGTGGCGCTCCCGGTCGAAGGCGTACGTCGGCAGGTCGGCCGGCCGCCCGGATCCGGGCACGAGGCGGTGCCAGTCGACCGGCCCTCCGTGGACGTGGAGTTCGGCGATCTCCTGGTCGAGACAGGCGGGGCCGTCCTCGTCACGACGCAGGGAGCCGACGGCGACCAGGCTGTCGGCGACGGTGTGCAGGGCCGTGAGCAGTGACGGGTGGGGGCTGAGTTCGACGAAGTACCGGAAGCCGTCGGCTGCCATGCGGGCGGCGGTGGGCGCAAAGAGGACAGGCCGGCGGAGGTTGCGGTACCAGTAGCCGGCGTCGAGGTCCGCGGCGACGGGTTCGCCGGTGACGGTGGAGTACCAGGTGACCGGGGTGGGGGTGGCGGTGATGCCGTCGAGGTCGCCGAGGAGCCCGGTGCGCACCGGTTCGACATGGGCGCTGTGGGAGGCGTAGTCGACGTCGAGGCGGCGGACGAAGACCTGTTCCCGTTCGAGGCCGGAGAGCAGGTCCTCGATGTGTCCGGCGTCACCGGCGACCACGGTCGAGCGGTCGCTGTTGAGGGCGGCGACCGAGACGTGGTCCTGGAGGCCCGCGAGGCGGGCCTCGGTCTCGGCGCGCGGCAGGCCCACGACGGCCATGGTGCCGGTGCCTGACAGTCCGGTCAGCGCCCGGCTGCGCAGGGCGATGACGGCGGCGGCATCGTCGAGGCCGAGCGCTCCGGCGACACAGGCCGCCGCGACCTCACCCTGGCTGTGCCCGATCACGGCGTCGGGGCGCACGCCACGGGACCGCCACACGGCGGCCAGTGACACCATCACGGCGAACAGCGCCGGCTGGACGACCGCCACTCCGGCCAGTTCGGGGGCGCCCTCATCGCCGCGCAGCACCGCGGCCACGGACCAGCCGGTGAACGGTC
Source organism: Streptomyces sp. NPDC004610 (assembly GCF_040609715.1). Taxonomy (NCBI): domain Bacteria; kingdom Bacillati; phylum Actinomycetota; class Actinomycetes; order Kitasatosporales; family Streptomycetaceae; genus Streptomyces; species Streptomyces sp. NPDC004610. The sequence goes on from NZ_JBEXLA010000068.1 coordinate 20,516, forward strand.
GCAGCGCGATGTCGCAGCGGTCGAGTTCGTCGGCGAAGACCGGATCACGGTCGAGCAGGTCACGGGCCATGCCGGTCCACTGGGTGCCCTGGCCCGGGAAGACGAACGCCACCTTGCCCGTGGGTCCGGCCCGGTGTGGCCCGGCGACCGGGTCGTCCGGCCCGGTCCGCTCCGCAGCCAGCCCACGGAGCGTGGCGAGCAGTGCGGCGTGGTCACCGGCCCGTACGACGGCCCGGTGCTCGAAGTGGGTGCGATGCCGCGCCAGCGTGGCGGCCACGGCGGACAGCGGAAGGTCCCGGGTCGTGTCGAGGGCCTCGGCGAGCCGTCCGGCCTGTGCGCGAAGGGCGGGCCGGGTCCGCGCGGAGAGCGGGAAGAGGCGGGGCCGGTTCCCGGGGCCCGCCGGGCGCGGAGCCGCCGGGCTCGCGTCGGCGGCCGGGCCCTTGCCGCCCGTGGCCGGCGGACCGGTGCCGTCTGTCCGGGGCCGGTCTGCGTCGCCCGCCTGGGGGGACAGGTCCGCTGGAGGCTCCTCCAGCACCACGTGCGCGTTGGTACCGCTGATCCCGAACGCGCTCACTCCAGCACGGCGGGTCCGGTCACCGTCCCGGGGCCAGTCCCGGGCATCGGTCAGAACCCGCAGGCCGGTCGTCTCCCAGGCGATGCGGTCGGTCGGGGTGTCGGCGTGCAGGGACGCCGGGAGCCGTTCCCGGTCAAGGGCCAGGACCGTCTTGATCACACCGGCGATGCCCGCGGCTGCCTGGGTGTGACCGATGCTGGACTTCAGCGATCCGATGTCCAGGGGCCGGCCGGCGGGGCGTCCGGGACCGAACACGGCGGCCAGGGCGCGTACCTCGACGGGGTCTCCGAGGGGGGTGCCGGTGCCGTGCGCCTCGACGTAGTCGATGTCCTCGGGCCGCAGTCCGGCCGCGTCCAGGGCCGCCCGCACCACCCGTTCCTGGGCGGGACCGCTGGGAGCGCTCAGCCCCTGGCTGCGGCCGTCCTGGTTGACCGCGCTCCCCTTGATCACCGCGAGCACCCGGTCGCCGTCGCGGCGCGCGTCCGCCAGCCGCTTGAGCAGCACCAGGCCGCAGCCCTCCGCCCACACCACGCCGTCCGCCCCGGCCCCGAACGGGCTGCACCGCCCGGAGGGCGACAGACCGCGCAGCCGGCTGAACTCGACATGTCCGCGCGCCGTGACCATCAGGCTGGCGCCGCCCGCCAGCGCCAGGTCGCACTCACCGCCCGCCAGCGCCCGTGCCGCCAGGTGCAGAGCGACCAGGGACGAGGAGCATGCGGTGTCGACGGTGACCGCCGGCCCCTGGAGGCCGAGGGTGTAGGCGATGCGTCCGGAGGCCACGCTGGACGCCGTCCCGGTGCCGACGTGTCCGTCGAGGCGGCCGAGCGGGGCCGCGGCGAGGTATCCGCTGTCGTACAGGCCGACGTAGACACCCGTGGAACTGCCGTTCAGTGCGCCCGGGACGATACCGGCGCGCTCCAGCGTCTCCCAGGCGGTCTCCAGAAGCAGCCGCTGCTGCGGGTCCATGGCGGCGGCCTCGCGCGGGGATATCCCGAAGAAGGCCGCGTCGAAGCGGTCGATGTCACTCAGGTAGCCGCCGCGCAGCGAGTAGGCGGTGCCGGTGGCTTCAGGGTCGGGATCGTACAGGTCTTGGGTGTTCCAGCGGCCTTCCGGGACCTCGCGCAGAGCGTCCTCGCCTGCGTCCAGCAGCCGCCACAGCGCCTCGGGATCGCCGGCGTTCCCCGGTAAGCGGCAGGCCATGGAGATGATGGCGATGGCGTCGTCCGGGCCGTCCCCGGCCGGAGCCGGCCGGTGCCGTGCGCTCGTCACAGCAGGGACCGGTGTGGTAGCGCACACGGCCGCGGCGAGCGCGGCGGCCGTGGGGTGATCGAAGAGCAGCGCGGGATCCAGCATGTGGCCGACGACTGTGGACAGCTCCGCGATCAGGGTCACCAGTTGCCTTGACCCCAGACCGAGTTCGGCCAGTGGCCGGTCCGGGCCGACGGTCAGCGGGTCGTGCCCCGCGGCCTCGGCGGCGGCCGAGACCAGCCAGTCCCGCACTCCTTCCGGCGTGACGGCGACGGGTGTGCCGGACCGATTCTGGAACTCGCTGGCAGACATGAGGAAGGCGGCCTCCTGAACTCGGGTTCGGGCGAACGCCCGAGAGGGACTCGCAACGCCGGGCGGCACGGTGTGGCTCGGGCGCCCACTCCGGACCGGAGGGGCGGCGGGCAGGGCCACCCGTACGGTGGCGGGACGTGTCAGTCGGCGGGCACGCTGATCGTGTCGAGAGTGCCGTCCAGGTAGGCCGCCCGGGTCGCACGGCGCTGGATCTTGCCGCTGGACGTCTTGGGGATCGTGCCGGGCCGTACGAGCACGACATCGCGCACATGCACATCGTGCGCCTGGGCGATGCTGCCCCGCACCAGGCCGGTGATCTCCCGGACCCGGTGCGCAGCCGCGTCCGGCACGGCCTCGGCGACCAGGACGATCTGCTCCCCCAGCGGTGCCCCGTCCGCGTCCTCGCCCCCGTCGACCGGGAAGGCGGCCGTGCAACCCGGGCGCAGCGCCGGATGGGATATCTCCGCCGACAGTTCGAGGTCCTGCGCGTAGTGGTTGCGGCCGTCGACGATGATCAGGTCCTTCAGGCGGCCGGTGACGAACAGTTCGCCGTCGCGCAGGAACCCGAGGTCACCGGTGCGCAGGAATCGGCCTTCCCGGCCGGCCAGTGTGGCGCGGAAAGCCTCCCGGGTGGCAAGGGCGTTGCGCCAGTACCCCCGGGCGACACTCGCGCCCGCCAGCCAGATCTCGCCGGTCTCGCCCTCGGCGACCTCCTCGTGCCGTTCCGGGTCGGCGATCACCACGCTCATCCCGGGCCCAGGCCTGCCGACACCGACGACTGCGGCATCGGCTACGCCACCGTGCGGCCCGGCGGCCTCGGCCGCGAGCAGGACCGGCGCCTCGTCCGGGGAACCGCCGGTGACCATCAGGGTAGCTTCGGCCAGGCCGTAGCACGGGTAGAGGGACTCCCTGCGCAAGCCTGCCGGGGCGAAGGTCTCAGCGAACCGCCGCAGAGTCGCGGCCCGCACCGGTTCGGCCCCGTTGAAGGCGACCCGCCAGCGGCTGAGGTCCAGGCGGTCGAGGAGTTCGGGTGTGGCATGCCGCAGGCACAGTTCATAGGCGAAGTTGGGGGCGCCGCTGGTGTGCGGGCGGAACCGGCTGATCGCGGCCAGCCAGCGCTCGGGCTGCTGAAGGAAGTGCAGCGGGGAGAACAGCGTGGCGGTCGCGCCGAGGTGCAGGGAGTTCAGGACAGGGGCAATGAGGCCCATGTCGTGATACACGGGCAGCCAGCTCACGTACATCTCGCGGCCGTACTCGGCGACGGCATCGGGGGTGTGCCCCCACCGCTCGCTCAGGATACGTACGTTGTCCAGAAGGTTGCCATGAGTGACGATCACCCCCTTGGGGGAGGACGTGGAACCGGAGGTGTACTGGAGAAAGGCCACGGAGTCGAGGGTGAGGTCCGGCTCCCGCCAGTCGGCGGCGGCCTCGTCGGGGATGTCCTCGGTGGACATACGCATGACGTCGGCCAGCTCCGGAACGTGCACGGTCATCGCGTCGAGATCGGAGATCACCTGACGGCTTCCCAAGAGGGCTTTCGCGTCCGCGTTCGCCAAGAGGCGTCTCAAGCGGGTCAGAGCACGGTGATTCTGCCTGCGGCCTCGCGGAAGCACCCCCGGGACGGCAACGACTCCGGCCGCGAGGCAGGCCAGGTAACCGCAGATGAACTCGATCCCGGCCGGGTACAACAGGATGGCGCGGCTCCCCCTGAGACCGTGCTCCTGAAGATGGGCGGCGATCGCCTTGGCACGCACGGCGAGGTGCCCGTACGTGATGCTCTGGATCTCTCCGTCGCAATCACCGCTGACGAGGAACCGGTAGGCGGTCTGGTCGGGCTGCCGCGAGGCATGTGCCAGGAGGTGATCTACCAGTGAACGGGTCATGCGAAGAATCTCACCCTGCCTGATTCGATCGGAGAGTCGGGGAGAGGCCGGCGTCCGCGCAGTCCAAGTGCCGTGCCCCGCGGGGGTACCGGCTGGCCCAGGTCGAGGAAGTCGTGGAGGGGGTGCCGTGGGTGGGTCCGGGGAGGGCGGCTCTTTGTGGCCGGGCACGCTCCGTGCGCGAACAGGCGCGGTCGCGGTGAGGGCGTGTCCCGGTCCGTGTGGTGGACCGGGATGTCCCTACGTTCGGGCGCCGAGGCCAACGCCCGCCCTGGGCAGGTGCCGTTGCCGCCCTAGGGCGTGTCTTCAATTGATCTTGCGTGGTGGATCATGGTCGGGTGATACGTCGTCATGAGCTGTCTGATGAGGAGTGGGAGTTCCTCCG
>NZ_JBEXLA010000069.1:0-24854 GCF_040609715.1 Streptomyces sp. NPDC004610
GGTAAACCTCCGCTTCGCTACGGTTGCTTGACGGAGTGTTCGTTGGCGGCCGGCTTCGCTCGGCCGCCAACGAACCGGACTGCTTCGCAGTCCGGTTGGGCAAGTCCGCTTCGCTCCCCTGCCTGAGGCTTTACGGCTTCGCCTCCAAGCCTGGCCCGCTGCGCGGGCGGCTGGCTGCAGGGCTGGCGGTGCTCGGGGGTTGGGTGTCCGCTCGGCATATACTCAGATGGGGCTGTTCTTCCAAGCCCGCACGATGTGGATGGTGTCCCTGTCATAGTGGGGTGGAAGTCTGGGTTCTGCGGCAGTCTGCAATCAAAAATGTACCCGGATAAAGTCCACGCTGAGCGGGTAGTGCCTCTACCGGGTGCCCCGGGGTAAGAGGTGATGCGTTGTGGCGACCCGGTGGAAGCTTCGACCTCATCAGGTCGAAGCTGTTGACGCGGTGGTAAGGGCCTTGGGGCGCGTCCCTGATGAGGGATCATCGGGTGGGGTACGGGCCCAGGTTGTTGCTGCGACCGGCACCGGGAAGAGCCTGATCGCGGTCCACGCGGCGCGGGCTCTGCGTGCGCGACGGGTTCTGGTTCTTGTTCCCACGCTCGGACTGTTGGTCCAGACGGTGTCGGTGTGGCGGGAGGCGGGGCGTCGGGGTCCGATGTTCGGTGCTTGTTCACTGTCAGGTGAGGACACGCAGGTTCTTCAGTGCACCACCGACGAGGCGGAGTTGGTGGGGTGGGTCTCGGGCCTGGATTCGGTGACGGTCTTTGCCACCTACGCCTCGCTGGGACTGGGGGTGCTGGAGCGGAGTCATCGCGTGGGGCTGGGGACGTGGGACCTCGTGGTGGTGGATGAGGCGCACCGGACGTCGGGGGCGTTGGGGAAGGCGTGGGCGGGGGTTCATGACGATGGGCGGGTGCCGGCGCTGCGTCGGTTGTATATGACGGCGACGCCGCGGTTGTGGGAGGTGCCGGATCGGGAGGGTCCGGAGAGGGGTGGTGAGCTGGTTGCGTCGATGGACGATGAGGCGGTGTTCGGGCCGGTGGTGTACCGGCTGTTGTTGTCGGAGGCGATCGAGCGGGGGCTGATCGCTCGTTACCAGGTGGTGTGTGTGGACATCGCGGATCCTGGTTTGCCTGTGGTCGAGCTGGTGGGGGGTGCGGGCAGGACGGCGCGGGTGCGGGGGGCGCGGCTGGCAGCGTTGCAGACGGCGGTGGTGAAGGCTTCGGCGGAGCGGCAGTTGAGGAGGTTGCTGACGTTTCATTACCGCACGGGTGAGGCCGAGGCGTTCTCCAGTGGTCTTGGTGCGGTGGCGAAGGAGTTGCACGAGAGCGATCCGGGTCTCTACCCGGGTGCTGATGGGGTGTGGGCTGACTGGCTGTGCGGGGAGCACAAGCCGGCGCATCGGGGTGCGGTGCTGGCAGGTTTCGCGTCGGAGCCGGAGGTTGATGCGGGGGCGGCGTGGGTGCGGGTGCTGTCTTCGGTGCGGGTGCTCGGTGAGGGGGTGGATACCAAGGAGTGCGATGCTGTCGTCTTCGCCGATGTGCGGGGGTCGGCGATCGACATCGTCCAGGCGGTGGGGCGGGCGCTTCGGATGCAGCCGGGGGAAGGCAAGGTGGCCTCTCTGGTCGTTCCTGTCTTCCTCGGTCCGGGTGAGCAGCCTGACGAGATGCTGGTGTCGCGGGCCTATGGGGAGCTGGTGAAGGTCCTCGCGGCACTTCGGGCGCACGACGCGCAGGCCGTGGAGCAGCTGGCCGCTCCCCAGGTGGCCGGGGGCCGGTCGGCCGGCGAGGTGGTGGAGGTGCCGGGCGAGGTGGGCAGGGTGGCTGCGGAGCTGTTGTCGTTCTCCCGGCCTCGGGATCCGGCGCAGTTGGCGGCGTTCATCAGTCTGCGGGTGTTGCAGCCGGAGAGGCAGTTTTGGAGGCGGGGTTTGGCGGCCACGCTGGCCTACCGCAGTGACCATGGTGATCTGGCGGTTCCGTATGAGTACCGGACTGCGGACGGGTTCGCTCTGGGGGTGTGGATCGCCCGGCAGCGCAGTGCACATACCCGCGGGGAGCTGAGCCAGGAGCGGGTGGGGCAGCTGGAGGAGCTCGGCATGATCTGGTCGCATGCCGAGGTCGCGTTCGCCGAGGGGCTGTCCGCGGCACGGGAGTGGGCGGCCGAGCACGGGCACCTGCTGGCGCCAACCGATGCCATGTGGGAGGGCTACGCGGTGGGGGTGTGGCTGAAGAACCAGCGGGCAGCCGCGCGGCAGGACAAGGGCGAGCAGGGGGCGGGTGGGCTGAGTGCGGCTCGGCGGCGTGCTCTGGAGGACATCGACCCGTCGTGGTGCCCCTCATGGTCGGTTGCCTGGCAGCGGTGCTTCCACCTCGCTCGCATGCATGTCCAGGGCGGACAGGTACTGCCCGAGCAGCCGGGACAGGTAGTGGTCCAGGGCGAGGACCTGGGGCGGTGGGCCGGCGGACAGCGGCGTGGCTGGGACAGCCTCGAGACGGCGCAGCAGTGGCTGCTGCAGGAAGCCCTCGGCCTCGGCCCGTTGCTGGAGGGTGAGCGGGATGTGGCGGCGCCGCGGCGTACGCGGGCGCAGGTGTGGGCAGCCAATCTGGCTGCTGCCCGTCAGTACCGGGAGCGGGAGGGGCATCTGGAGGTGCCCCACCGGCATGTCGAGAAGGTCGGCGGGGACGAGCAGGCCCTGGGGGTGTTCATCGCCAACAGTCGCTCCCGTCGGGCGCGGCTGTCGCCCGAGCGGGTGTCAGAGCTGTCCGAGCTTGGGATGCGTTGGGAGTAAAGCCGGGCTGATGGGACCGGCTCGGCTCGGGTTGGATTTAACCCTCGGTGTAGGTGTGGATGTAGCCCTCGGGTGTGGTCGCGGTGCGAGCCGGAATGTGCAATGCCCTGTGCTGGAAGGGCCCCTTGGCGTACGGTTCGCCCATCAAGGGGGGGTACCGGCTATTTCCGTATTCGACGAACTGCACGAACTCGGGTGCTTCGGCCCCGCGTGTCTGGCCCTGGCCGGCAAGCTGGTGTGGCAGGAAGCACAGCGCTTTCCTGTTCTGGAGCCGCAAGCTGGCTGGCCGAAGGCCGATGAGGAGGATCTGCTGGGTGAGTTCCTGGTAGATCGCCTCCAGGCGGTCACCGCCAATCTCCTGGCTCTGGCCACCGACGATGACAGTGTCGGACGATTGCTGCGGACATCGATCCGGCGCTGGTTGATCGACCAGGCCCGTAAGACTGCGCTTGGTTCGGTCAGGCGCTCGCTGGAAGAGGTGCTGACGGACTGCAGTGCCTTCGAGGCGGTGCCGCCAAGCAAGGCAGGAGCCGGCAGGTGGCGCTTGGCCGGCACGACGGTGCAGCCCTGGTCCGGTCCCCCCGGCCCGCTCGTCGACGCCGCGTACGCCGTGCCGAACATCAAGATCCCGAAGTGGAGCAGCGAAACGCGTCGTGCCCCTCTCGCTGACCGGAAGTCACTGGAAGCCGTGATCCGTGCGGTCTTGTCCACCGCTGCTGGATCGATGGAGGTCGCCCAGCTGGTCGAGGTGTTCATCGCCCGTTTTCCCGTGGCGCTGGATCCGAGAGTCCTCCCGCTCCCCGACGATGCGGGATCGCAGATCACCGCCCGTGCGCACGCCTCCCCGGAGGAGATCGTGCTTGCTCGCGACGACGAGGCCGGTGCGGCGTCTGCCGCGGCACAGATCGTGGCCATGCTCAGCCCCCAGGAGCGGGGCATGGTCGCGTATCTGGAGCGCCCGGGAGAGCTTCAGGCGTTTTTGGGCTGCGGCCGGTCCCAGGCGTATCACCGCGGAACATGTCTGAAGGAGAAACTGCAGCAGCTCGTCGGGAACGGAGACGGGCACGAGGTACGTTCGGTGGGGTCGGAGGTGATCCGGCTGTGCAGCGAAGCGGCGCAGACATGATGAGCGCGGCCGGGGCCGGACGTCCTGGCCGGTATGACGTCAGTCGATGGTGGAGGCCTGCTCAGTCGATGGATGCGGGAGGACACCATGAGTGACTCGAAAGTACCGCAGCGGTTCCTGGACCTGGCCCGAAAGATGCGTGGGCCGCATGCTCTGTCGGAGGCAGGGCTGAGGGAGCGCTTCGGTGATCCGGCTCAGGCGGAGATCAAGGCTGGTCAGGTATGGCGGGCACGCTGGGACGAGGTCAGCATGCTTGTGCTGGTCCTGGAGGCGGGCGCCCGTGAAGTGAACGCCGTCCCCGTCACGATCGACCCGCCCGGTGAGGATGAGACCAGCGTGGTCGTGGAGGGGGCACGCACCGCGTTCGGCGTCGAGGCCACCGTGTGGGCAGGGCTGGTCTCCTGTGTCCCTGTGCGCGTGCTGGAGCGTGTGGTCGATGCTTGGGACGAGGACATCGTGGGGTGTGCGGCGGCCCGGGCCCAGGGTCGGCCGGTGCCGGCCGCGGCAGGGGTACGCCAGGGACAGATGATCCGTTCCGCCCTGGAGCCGGACGCCGAGACGCGAGCGGGCCTCGCTGATGATCTGGAGCATCTGCAACATGCGCCCGGTCTGCCGGTTCAGGAGAGCGGACGGCCTCCCGGGACGTTGGCGTCGCTGCTCGGCGACCGGTTGGACTTGAGGACGCTGTGCTCTGTCTTGGAGATGCCGCAGCCCGAGGTCATGAAACTGCTTCGCGGCAAGGCTCCGCTGCCTGCCGACCGGATCGGTGCCATCGCCTCGGCGACCGGACTGAGCGCAGAGCAGATCGCCCGGACGGTCCGTCCCCTGCCCGCCGATCTCGTCCAGGCCATAGAGCACCCGCGGTGGCGCTCGGTATGGGTACGCCGCGCCCGGCAGCTGGAGATCAGTGAAGCCCAAGCGCGTCTTTGGGGCAGTTACGGCGCCTTCGCCCTGGCCGCTCGCGAGACAGGCGGTGGCGCGGCCGACTGGGACGCCCGTCTGCGGCAGTTCCTCGGCGGCGAGGACACTACGAAGGGCGGCGCGTGACACGGCGCCGGTTCGACCAGGAGGCTCCGCGTCAGGCGGAGGCGATGATCTCGGCTCTTGAGCGGCTGCACCCCGGCGCTGTGGAAGCGCTGCGTGCCGATCCGCTGGCCGAGCTGGGCCGCTGGACGGACGTCCAGGTGTCGCTGGAGGCCGCGTCGGACGGCGGTGGCCGGTGCTCGGTCGCCGGCAGCTACCGGTCGCAGACCGATCCCCCCACGCTGGTGGTCGGGGCGGCCCGCTCACATCGGCGCCGCGGATTCACCGGCCTGCACGAGCTGGGCCACCATCTCCAGCAGACCGACCCCGAGCTGGGGCAGCGCCTGTTCGACTGGGAGGACTCCGAAGCGTTCGAGGAAGCCGCATGTGACGCCTTCGCCGCGCGCATCCTCGTGCCGGATGCGCGGATTGCCGCGGACGTACGCCGCCGCGGGCCCTGCGCCGATGATGTGGTCGCCATGTTCCGCACCTCCCGGGCTTCGCGCGAGGCGTGCTGCGTGCGTGCGGCGCAGTACCTGGCCGGCGGCGGTGCGGTCGTCCTGTTCGACGCTGGGGGCCGGGTGCTGTTCGCCGCGGCTCACGGCATGATTCCGCCGGCTCGGGGCTCCGACCAGTCGGGCACCCCGCTCCTGGCCGCGGCCCTGGGGACCCGCGCCACGGTGGAGCACGACAAGACGTTCGTGCTCCACCGGTCCGGCCAGCAGAGCGATCTGCTGTACGGGCAGGCGGCCTGGTGTGATGAGGACTATCTGATCGCGGTGCTCGCCGAGGACAGCGTGGCCTGGCGTGCTTTCACAGCGCCGCGGCCGCGGACGGGGAGCTCCCGGTTCGGTTCCTGGTGGGAGTGCGAGACGTGCGGGGAGACGTTCAAGATCATCGAGCCGGGGTGTGCGGAGTGCGGGGAGCCTTCGTGCGGGCAGGGGCACTGTGGCTGCACGGCTGCCAGGAGGCTGAGCGACCGTGCCTGCGAGGAGTGCTTCATGGTCCTGGCCCCGTCCCGGTTCGAAGGTGCGAGCACGGTCTGCCGGGACTGTTCCTGACCTGATCACAGTCGGGGGGGGAGGGGTGCCCGGACGATCTCGGCGGTGTGACGTCAGAGGAGGGTGAGCCGCCGAGTGACGGCTCCGCCCGGGGAAGGTCCCGGGCGCTGTGCGGCGCTCGGCGCCCCTCACCTGAACGGACACATCTTCATGGGATTTACCGAGGACATCCTCAACGACATCCGCGGCCAGATCGACGCCCACCCCGAGCCGCTGGCGCAGGCCCGTACGCGGCTGGACCTGGTCTGCTCGAGCGCGATCGGCTTCACGGGCGCACTGCGGACCTACCGCAGTGGTTCGCTGCCCCAGCACACCTTCATCCACCCGGTCGGCGACGGTGACGGCGGAGTCGTCCTGGACCGGCGCGTGTATCCGCGGCTCGGGCCGGACGGGGGCGGCGAGACGCCGGCCGCCATCACCGGCGAGCTGTGTGCGCTGCTGGGCCCCGCGGTGCGCAAGGTGTACCCGAAGGCCCGGTGTGGCACCTCCAAGCGCGGTCCGAAGATCACGTTCGGGGAGCCGGTCGACGATCAGGACCCGACGGTGGATCTGGTCGTGGCGCTCACTCGGAAGGAGGGGGGCGGGCTGTGGATCCCGAACCTGGAGACCGACCGGTGGGAGGCGTCCGACCCGGAGGGGCACGTCGCGCTCTTCACCGGCGGGACGCAGTCGATGCGCCGTACCCGCCGCAGGGTGGTGCGTCTGCTGAAGGCGTGGAACAAGCAGTACTCCCAGCCGGGCTTCTCCTCGCACAACCTGACGGTGTGGGCGTGGGAGTTCGTCGAGCCGGGGATGGGCGTGGCGAAGGCGCTGGCCACGGTGCTGTCCGAGGCTGCGGCCCGGGTGGAGTCCGGTACGGCGACCAAGGACCCCCTCGGGGTCTCGCCGAACGTGAAGCTGCTGGTGGGGCGTGAGGCTGCGGCCCGGCGGCTGCGCGGGGCGGCGGACGGCGTGGCCGAGGCTCTGGCGGTCGACGACGACCGCGAGGCGGTGCTGTCAGCGCTGTCGGGGGTGTTCTACCGGTACGTGGACGCCCCGGTGTCCGACAGTTTCGCGGGCAAGATCTCGGCGCTGCGGCAGCCCGCTCCTGTCACGACGGTAATGCTGGGGCTGAGCGGGCCGGTGGCCGAGGTACGGCCCACCCGGGCTTACGGCGCCGGGCATCAGGCGTGAGGCGTCGGCCTGCCTGGCGTGCGCCGGCCTGGTTCGCCAGGCCGGCGGCCCGTATCGCCTTCCAGCGCCGCCTGGCCGCCTGCGGCCAGGCGGTCAGGGTCATCCCGCCTCCGCGCCGCTTCCGCGGTGGCTTCGCGCTGGCTGTCCAGTTGCGGGTCGCGGACGTCGTCGAGCAGACGGTCTCGATCGTGTTCGGCCCGGGGGCCCCCGACGTGCCGCACGTGTACACCGATGGGTCGCCGGAGTCGCCTCACCGGTATTCCGATGGCGCTTTGTGCATGTGGTACCCGTACGATGCGCCTGAGCAGCGCTGGGTCCGTGCGGACGGGCCTGAGGCCTTGCTGGGGCAGGTGGTGGCCCATCTGCTGCGTGAACAATGGTGGCGTAGCACGGGTGAGTGGGCCGGCCAGGAAGCTCCCCACGGCCCGTGAGCGGCGTGCCCGGTATCGGTTTGGAGGTTGTCATGACGCCCGTGCAGATGGCGGTTGCGCCGTCGGCTCCTTCTGTGTCGGCGACTGCAGCGGTGCCTTCCGCGGCGCCCGCGGCTCCTGCTGCGGCCGATACCACCTCGGTGTGGCCGGCCGTGGTGTCCGGGGCGTTCCTCGCCGCCGCGCTCACCGCGGCCATCAACATCTGGCTTGCCCGGCGAAAGAGCCGGGAGGAGGAGATCAGCAGGCTCCGGACCGCCTTCGCCGAGGCCTTCGCCGCCCACAGCGCCTACAAGGAGATGCCCTACGCCATCAGGCGGCGCCGGTTCGACGCCGCGGCCGAGGAACGCGTGCGGCTGTCGGAGACGTTGCGGGAGATCCAGGGCAACCTCTCCTACCATCTCGCCTGGACGAAGATCGAATCCGAAGCGGTGGGCCGTGCCTACGCCGACCTCGTCCAGGAACTACGCAAGACGGCCGGATCGGCCATGCACGCAGCGTGGGAAGCGTCTCCCATCCAGAGCGACACAGCCATGAACATCCCGCCGGCGCAGATCGACCTCAGCACGCTGCAGACGCTGGAGGCCGCCTATATCGCTGCCGTGCGGGAGCACCTGCACACACTCAAAAAACCGTGGCGACCCTGGTAGAAGCATTAAGCCATGCCAGGCGTATGGCTCCACCACGGCCTGTGGGGTCCGGGGCGTGGCAGAGATGGTCTGCACGCTGTGGTCCGGTTGCGGCTGGCACGCCCGCAGCACTGGCTTGCGAGGTAGGGGAAGGCCGCCAGGGCCGGCGCCGTTCGAGTCCGGCACTGGTTGGCGTGGTGAGGTGCTCGAAGACTCAGAATGAAGTCGCCTCGGCTCCGAGGGTCGCGGTGCTGATAGCTCCCCTCAGCACATGGGCGATCTCCTCGGGCTTGAGGTCGATGCCGTTGAGCCCCTCCAGGGTCAGCGGAATCTCCTCCAGCGCGTACTCGCCGCGGCCCTTGGCGCAGAACTCCGGGCCGGTGCGGTCCTCGAAGGACCAGGTCGCGATGCGGGCGAGGTAGAAGAGCTGGCGCTCGTCGTCGGCCTCCACCGTGTGGAGGAGGCGGACGATGTCGGCCTTCCCTGCGATCTCCTCATGGATCTCCCGGTACAGGGCGGCCTCCCGGGACTCGTCACCGGGCTCGACACCGCCGCCGGGCAGGACCCAGTACACGGGGAGGCCCGGCCGGGTGCGGCGGATGGCCAGCATCGTGTCGTCAGCGTGACCAGGACGGCACGGACTCGTTCGATCACTTCGGTTCGTCCCCTTACTTGTCGGCGGTCTCGGTGCAGCAGCCGGCCGTCGTCGACCTCAACGCGCTGCCCCGTGATAACGAGACAGGGAGGGCCGCGAGATGCGAGGAGGGAGGGCTCAGGTCGTCACTCGGCGGAGATCCAGTCTGTGGGAATGAGGGCGACGCCGCCTCTCCAGTTTTCGACGACTCCCTGCTGGAACCAGTCGTCGCGGAGGTTGACGTGGTCGCAGACGATGACCTGGAGAGCTCCGCCGTTCTGCTCTACGGCCTGGGAGATGAGGGCGAAGTAGGCGCGGACGGCTTCCCAGTCGGCGTCCTCGACGGTGACCGCGTCGTGCACCTCCTCGGGGAAGAACGCCTGGGTGGGCTGGTCGAGCATGAGGAAGCCCGGGACCGGACGGTTGTGGCGGTGCAGGTAGGTGTGCAGGGCGAGGTGGGCGACGAGGTGGTAGCCGATCCAGTTCTTGGCACTGCCGATGCGGGTGAGGGGGAGTCGTCCGGCGGGGGTACGCAGGACAACGTTGAGCAGGGTGGGGCTGATGCGGACCTCTTCGGCGGTGTCGGCGTGCTCGAGGCTGAGGGTTCGCGCCCAGGTGGTCATGAGGTCGGCGACTTCGTTCAGCCGGTTCTCGGTCTCGGCGCCGACTTCGTCGGCGTCCACGAGAAGCTGAAGGGCTTCGGCCTGTTCGGTCAACCTGTCGCCGTGCCGCAGGAGGTCGCCGAGGTCATCCTTGCCCTGGGGGCTGGTGCGCTGCAGTTCCTGGAGGATGCGTCCTTGGACGTGGGCGAGGTAGGTGCGCTGGTCCTGGGCCTGGCGCAGTTGCCGGTCGCTGGCGTTGAGGGCTTCGAGGGTGGCCGCGTTGTTACGCAGGCTTGCCTGGATCTCGCGGGTCTGTGCTTCGAGTGCTTCGAGGTGCTGGTTCCGGGCCGGCTGCAGTGCGGCCAGATCGTCCAGTTCTGTCTCGAGGCGGCGGGTGAGTTCCTGGAGGTCGGAGACTCGGGGGTCTGGGATGGGGAGGTGCTGAGAACACAGGGGGCAGGTGTGGGCGTCGCGGTCGTGGGAGGCGTCGCCGAGCAGGCCGATGGGCTTGAGGCGGCTGAGCTGGACGTGGAGTTCGCCGGTGAGGGCGGTGCTCTCTTCCTTCCAGCTGTCGAGGATGGTGCGGGAGTTGTTGATCTCCTGGAGCTGGCTGCGCAGGGCGCGGCGTTCGGCGGCGAGCTGTTCACGCCTGGTGTCTGGGCCGGAGACGAAGGAGGCGTCAGGGACGGCGTCGAGGGCTTGGCGCAGCAGGGTGTCGAGGGCGGTTGCGGTGGGAGCTTCGGGGACGGTGTCGATGAGACCTGCGTCGGCTGCCATGCGTGCCAGGGCGACGCGGGGGGCTTCGCCGCCTTCTACTCGGCGCCGTGCCTCTTCGATCTGCTTGTTGACCCTGCGCAGGGCTTTGTTCAGTTCGGCGAGTTCGTGACGGCGGGCTGCCTGTTCGGGGCCTGCCGCGCCGAGAAAGTAGGGAAGGGTGTCCTTGATCGCCTGGGCGATTCCCTGCTCCCCTTGGCGGTGGAAGAGGAGGTTCTGGTTGGCAATCTCGTTCTGCTTCTGCAGGCACAGCAGGACGGCCTGGGCGATGGAGACGTCGAAGGCGTGGCGGCCGGCTCCGGCGGGGGGCTGGAAGCGGAATTCCTCGATGCCGATACGGGCGCTGAGCTCGGTGCGGATGGCAGTGGCGTCGGCGTTGACGTGCATCTGGTCTGCCGGGGGGATGTCGAGTGTGTGGTCGCCGAGGACGAGCATCGCCTTGTTCGTGGAGGCGCCCTTGGGGGCGGGGCGGCCCAGGAGGAGACGGGTGGGGCCGATCTGTACGAGGAGCGCGTACCAGGCGGTGGTGTTGGTGATGACGCCGTCGGGAAGGGTGAAGGTCTGCCGGCCGAGGCAGTACTCGACGATGCTCAGGACCGCGGATTTCCCGGTCTCGGACTCTCCGGTGAGGATGTTGAGGGTGCCGGGGCGGAAGCGGACGACGCGGGGGTCGGGGCGGCCGTCTCGGTGGTAGAGGGCGAGGGCGATCAGGTGCATGGGGCAGGGTCCTTTGTCGGGTCAGGGCCTTACGCCCAGCAGCGTGAAGAGGGTGGCGGTGTCGGTTGCGGCGAACCAGCGGCCCACGAGAACCGCGGCGCGTACGCAGGTGGCGGCTTCGCCGGCGGGCTGTGACGAGTCGGGCTTCGCGGGTTTGCGGGTGGCCCGCAGGCCGCCTCCGGTCAGCGCCAGGGTGCCGTGGCGGATGCCGAAGCGGATACAGCCTTGGGTGTAGGCGTGCAGAGCGGGTGCGCGCTGAGGGAATGCTGCGCGGATCATGGTGTTGTCTGCCAGCCATCCGGCGAGCTGGGTGCGGGTGTCTCGCGGTAGGGCGCTCCGGGAGTCGGGGGGCAGGACCAGCGGCAGGACCAGGAACGCGGACGGCCAGGGCAGATGGGATTCCGGCTCGGTGGCGGCTGCGGCGTACGCGGCAGCACTGTGGCTGAGGATGTAGGCGCCGAAAGCAGGGTTAAGGAGGGCCGCTGCTTCAGGAAGCTGGGTGGTGGTCATGTGCTACTCCCCCTTCGTCTGCGTGCGCGGGGGTGTCTTGAGCAGGTCCTCGAAGTGGGGGTGCCAGCCCAGCGGCTTGGGTTCGTTGCGGGCGTTGTCGGCGAGTGCGTGCAGGGTGCCGCGGGCGATCCACCGTTTGCCGAGCTGGCGGAGTTTGATGTCCTGCGCCGCGGTGAGGGTGGCGTCGAGGATGGTCTCGCCGACGGCCTGGGCGTCGTCGCCTTCTTTGCCGGCGTCGAAGCGGTCGGCGTACTTGGCGAAGATGAGGTTCCATTCCTGGCGCAGGTCGCTGTCGAACTGGGTAAGTTCCCCGGGGGTGACGTGATGGTGGTAGAGCCAGCGTGAGCGGTGGGCCCAGGCGTGGTGGTACTCGCCGATGTGGGCGCGGATGCTGCGGTTACCGAGGCCGATCAGCTTGAGCTGTTCGACGAAGACGTGGCCGGTGTACTGGGCGATCTCCTGCTCGGTGAGGTCGTCGAGGCTGTCGACGACGGGCAGGGCGGTGTGGGTGTACTTGCCGGAGACGTAGTCGATCTGAGTGCGCAGTTCCTCGGCGCTGACGGACATACGCCGGCCGGGATTGGCGTGGTCGAGCATGTCGAGGGACACGTTCCACCACCAGCCTTTCAGTTCCTCGAGGATCGCCTGGCTCTGCTCGTCGTTCTTCCAGATTCCGATCACTTCGCGCAGCGTAGAGTCCACCTCTGACACTCGCGGCGCGGAATCGTCGAGGACGATGGCGCCCACGAGGGCAGCGCGCGTCGAAGCGGTGCAGGCCATGAACCGGGATCGCCAGGGCAAGGTGGTTTTGCCGCCGTCGGGATCGCTGGCGATGGCTTCGAGTTCTGCCAGTGCAGCGGTGACATCCCGGGCGTCGTGTCTGAGTTTGGCCAACACATTGCCGGGCGAGACGGTCTGTGTGGTGACGAGCCGGAGCATGGGAAGCTGCCCCGTCGGCAGGTGTTCGAGCGCGTCGCACCAGGAGTTGATCGAACGCCACAGGTCGGCACTGGTGGACCCCAGTTCGCCGGCGTGTCCGTGGTGTTTGGACTGGACGAGCTCGACCGGCGTGCCGTGGCGGAGGAGGTCGATGTCGTCGAGCATCTCCATGCGGAGCTCGGTCTGCGGGTCCCTGAACCATCGGCGGGCCAGTTCCACCAGGGCCCATTCGCACTGGTAGAGGTATCCGACCATCTGGCCGGCCGCGGAGTGCGGCATCTTCTGTGTCACGATTGGCGTAATGATAGTTACACACGGTCATGCTAGGCAAGGAGAGTAGCTCTTCTCCCCAAGGGGGATTCTTCGGTGCGAAGTGCGGTTCCGCTGACTGCCACCAATCTGTGACCACGGGCCTGTCTTGGCGGCGCCTCTCGCGCTGCGGTTCAGTTGCCGGGGTGGTGCCTCGTCCTGTGCTGGGATGGTCAGAGGCCGAACTCGATGTGCTGGACGTCGAACAGACGCACTTCCTCCAGGCTCCCGGCCCGCGTCCCATGGTTTTGGAAGTAGGTCTCCTTGAGTCCTTCGGCAGCGATCTGCTGGAGTTGGTTCTCAGTGGCGCCCTGCTCCTGTGCTGTGAACAGGCGTTCGGCGAAGCGCGGTGGCAGCGCCACGGTGAGGTGGCGTTCGCGGGCCTCGTCCGTGGTTCCGATGGGCGCGCTGTAGCCGAGGCGGCCCTGGACGTCGATGACGAGGCCGCTGCTCGTGCCGGCTGTCTTTCTCGCTTGCGCCTTCACGCGGGGCTGCCATCGCTTTTTCACCTCGCCCGACAGGCGGCTAGCGAGGTCCGGGCGCGGTTTTTTGAGTTGGTTCTTGATGTACCGCTCGACGGTGCGCTGGGAGATCCCGAGGGCCTGGGCTGCGGCTTTGGTTCCTTTCAGCTGCTTGACCAGGTAGCGCATCTGGGCGCCTGCGCTCTTGGGTGCTGGGCGTGTGACGGCCTGTTCTAGTGCGTTGTTGAGTCCCTCGCCGACCGACTTGGTCATCTTTGGTGTCCTACTCCCCTGTGTCGGCGGTGTTGACGTCGCCGGTCTTGATGTAGCGGGCCAGGTTCAGCTCCGGGGCCTGGACGCGCTCGCGGAGCTCTTCGGCCCACAGGGTCGTCTGGGTGCCTTCGTGCTTGACCATTCCGGGTGACACTCCCAGCCGGAACGACCCCGGTACCGCCTTGCCCGCGTCGTCGTAGGGCAGGACGTCGAGTGGTGAGGGTCCGTCGGCCGCGTAGACAGCGCAGTCGGACAGTACGGCGACCGGGTAGCGGCCGGTGGCGCCGGCCAGTGCCACCATCTTGCGGTGCATGCCGATCCGGGCGCGGGAGATCACGACGGCGCGGATGTCCGGGCGCCACGTCGGGCGGGTGAGAGCCGGCCAGGGCTGTCCCGGCCGCCAGCCTCCGCCACGTGCCTTCTCCTGGAACTTACCGATGCCGTTCTTCACCGTGGACTTGATCGCATCCAGGACGATCGCCGCCTGCGGGTCGCGCTGCTTGTAGCCGTCCATCGCCACGAGCAGTTCCTGGGGTGCCAGGTCTTCGGTGACGCCGAGGTCGGCCATCGTCGACACGTAGGCGTCGCGCAGCCGCTTGTACCAGCCGTCGAGGTAGCGGCCCGATTCTGCGCGGATCCAGGCTTCGAGGGGGGCGACGTCGTAGCCGAGTTCGGCGGCGTAGGCGACGGTCGGGGTTGCGTACCAGGCAGGCCCTTCGGGGCGCTCGCCGGTCGGAGTGAAGGGGCTGGGGAGCAGATCGCCGTCGAGGGTGTGCCACTGCTTGCCGACCTTCACACGGGACAGGTCGACGTGGGAGAGGTCGACCAGCCAGGAGCCCGGGGTCTTCGCGTCGAAGGCGGGGTTGGTGACGTGGGCGGGCGGGGTGGCGAGGCCGACGATCGCGCCGTTGGCGCCGGCGGCGAAGGCCATGTTCACGTCGAAGCCGACGAGATAGCGTCGCATGCACTCCTCGTCGGTGAGCGGGCGCGCCCAGTCGTAGGCCTCCTCGACGAGTTTTTCTGCCGGGGTCCGGATATGAAAGCGGGGGAGGTGGGCGAGGACGGGGTGGCCGTCGGTCGCCTCGCATGGTGGTGGGTCCATGGGTTCCTTGCCCAGAGATCCGGGGTTGTGTTCGCTGTGCCGCTTGCCGGTCTCGTCCGGGGCGGAGGCCCGGGTCGGTGGGTGCAGAGCGGTCATCAGCTCCAGGCCGGTGACGGCGGTGGATCCTCGTGGGGTCATGACGCGGGTGGCGTATGTACCGAGAACGGCGGCGAGTTCGGCAGGGGGGAGGTCTGAGGCGTGGCCCCAGCTGCGAGTGTCGAGCGCGTTCCAGGACGGGATGCACAGCTGGACGCAGGAACGGCGGCCGCCCTGGGCGGGGCGGTAGATCCGTGCCCAGGGGCCGAGACCGCGCTTCGTCAGCTGCCACTGCGCCCGGGTCAACTGGGCGATCGCCTTGTGGGCGTCCGGCAGACGCCCCGCGAGACGCTCTTCGTCGGTGAGCTCGGCGGGCAGGCCGAAGCGCTCGAGCGCGGCCCGGGTCAGGACGAGCAGCGGGTCAGCGTCCTTACCCGAACCAGTCAGCCGCTCCGCACCCAACTGCGCCTCCGCCAGCGTCCACTCCACCAGCAAGGGCAGCGTCTTCACGGGCACATCCAGGACCAGACCACCCGTGCAGTACGCGAGGACCTGACCCTCATCGTCGACGTCGATGACGGCCAGCGGCCCGTTCACGAACCTCGGGTCGACAGCGACGGGCGCAGTGGTCGCCGGCTTCGAAGCGGCGGCCTTCTTCGCGCCCGGGCGCCGCAATGCCGTCGAATGAGCCCCGGCCGCCGGGCCGAGCTCCACCTCGAGCCCCCGGGACTGCTCAACTAGCGCAGCGGGAGACGCCGGAGCCGGGGTTGGGGCCGTGGTCGTCTCCGGCGCCGGGGCGGGATACTTCTGCGCCCACCCCTCCAGCAGACGCTGATACGGCGCGCGGCGCGGGGGCCGCGGCTCGCTGCGGCCCGCCTCCCAGTTCTTCACCGTCTGCGTACTCGTCTCCAACACCTGCGCGAGCTGCGCCTGCGTGACCCCGGCCGCCTCACGCAGCCGCGCCCGCTCTACAGGGGCTGGCATCGCCGGCTCCCCCGCCAGCAACGCATCCACGGCATCGAACAGCTCATCCTGGGTCGGCATACCCCAAAACCTAGCAGATTTACCTTTGAATTTATCCACGAATTTGCGACGCGTGAGAGTGGATCCTCTCCCTGCCTGACGTTCCCGTACCTGCCTGGTACCGATGGCACGTCGGCCCCCTGCCGGTTCCTGATGCTTCAGGAACGAGGCGAACTCCGGGGCCCGGCTGCCGCCGCATGTGGTTGAGCCGGCGTCCGTACCGGTCGAAGAAGCCGCCCCCTGCCGTCTAGGACCGTGCGGCCGGTGTGATGTGGAGGGCGTTGAGGGGCTGCCGGGATGTGGCGGGCAGGACCTCGAACCAGCTCTGACCGTCGGCAAGGTACCGTTCTGCGCTTCTCCAGTAGCGCCAGCCCAGGTCGACGAAACAGTCGATCGTCCGGTCGGTCGCCCCGCGGGCCAGGCACTGGCGGTGGATCTCGCAGCGGTCCAGCCGCTGACCAGTGCTCTCCAGATGGGCGAGCGCGGCCGCGGCGGCCCGGCGCAGCGGGCTGTTGGGCACCCATCGGTCGTCCATGTGGCGGGTTGCTGTCATGGAGCTGGGCTGGGCGTCGAGCAGACAAAGGGTCGTCACGGTGATCTTGCGGTCAGTGGACCAGCGGTGGAGGTCGATACGGACAGGCCGTGGGATGAGGTCGGCGAGTGTCTCGTAGGCGGGAAGGACGTGGTCACGGGGCGCGCGGCCGGCAGTTGTATCGGATGTGATCGCGGCCAGGCGCTGACGGGCGAGGGCGATCGGTTCACCTTGGTGCCAGAGTGGGAGCAGTTCGATGTCCTCGCTCTGCAGGGAGTCGCGGCCCTGGAACTGGAAGCTGATGCCACGGCGGTTGCCGCGCAGGGCCTGACGCATAGGGGTGTAGCTGTCGCGGCCGCCGAAGAAGGCATTGAGGGATTGCTGGGTCCAGCGTTCGTCAGTGGTGTGCTGGACCACGACGTCGATGTCGCCGACCTCCAAGGCTCCACGGATGTAGGACCCGAAAAGGTAGATCTCTGTGACCAGGTCGAGTGGCCATGCGTTCTGCTCCAGTCGTTCGAGCATCTCGTTCAGAATCGTGGTGGCCCGCTCGCGCTTCATCTGCATGCCTTCTGCTCGATGCGACATCTGGTACCCGAAGGGCCAAGACCTTAGCGGCCGGCGCCGACAACGACTGACGAGTCGGTGGCCAAGGCGGCTTGAAAACGGCCGTGGCCGGCGACGACGTGGTCTGCCGTCGGTGTCTCAGCGGCGGATCCAGCGCATGTCGAGTGCTTCCAGCGCGTGGCGTTGTTCGGGAGTGAGGCGCAATGGGTCGCGGCGTTTGTCGGCGATCCAGGGCCCCAGGTGCAGCCCGGTGTCGGGGCAGAGGTAGTCGCAGGGGACGTCGAGATGCTGGTGGCTGCGCCAGAAGGCGCGTGCCGCGCGCAGTCCTCTGGCGAAGGCCCACGCCGCGTGGCCGCGGGGGCGGCGCAGGAGCAGGGCCAGGGGGTGGCGCAGCGGGAGGGCGCCGAGGAGTTCGTGCTGGTCCGGGTGGAGGGTGGGCAGGGCGTCGATCTGTGTGTCCAGCCAGCGGGTGAGGGCGGTCTCGTCGGTGTCGGGGCGCAGGTCGGGAAAGGGAAGGCCGCCGGCGCGGGCGGCTGCCAGGGCCTGGGCGTAGGTGTGGTGCCAGCGTTTGGGCCAGTAGGTGTTCCACCAGGGGTAGATCTCGTTGAGGGCGCGCCGGTAACCGTAGGGCAGGGTGCGTTTGTTTGCTTCGCGGCGGCGGTCTGCGATCCAGCGCCCGAGACGGATTCCACCGAAGGTTTCTTCGGCGCGCGGGGCGAGGTGGCCGTGACGGGCTTTGTAATCCCGGGCGATCTGCAGCTTGTACTCGATGCTGCTGCGGGGGTGGGGCCAGATCATGCCGAGAGCATCGAGCTGGTCGATGCGTTCGGGCAGGAGCATGCGGTTGATGCGCAGGGAGCGCTGCCGGCCGAGCCACCAGCCGAGGTAGAAGCCGTCGGAGCCGAGATAGCGGCTGGGGACGTCGAGGTGGCCGTAGGTGTCGAAGTAGCGCTGGGCGCTTTCGAATCCGATCTGCCATACCCGGTTGGGTACTCCGGTGGCCTGGAGGTCGAGCAGGGGGATGATCTCGTCGGCACGTTCGGGCCGGGCGGCGACTCCCGGGTTGTCCTCGTAGTCGCGGGACAGGGCCCAGTCGACACGGTGGATGACGTGCTCGTCGTAGGTGCTCAGGGCGATGAGGATCTGGTAGAGGAGGCGGTAGCGGGTTCCTTTGACTCCCTCCTCAAGTTCCTGTCCGGGTTCCATGAAGACGGGGACGATGATGGTGGAGATCTTGTTGTCGCCGGGGTTCTGACGCAGCGCGCGGCCGACAGCCTGAGTGATGTCCAGGGAGCTCTGCTTGGAGTCGGCGAAGAGGACCGAGTCGGTGCTGGGCAGGTCGATGCCCTCGCCCAGGCAGCGGCAGTTGGTCAGGACCGCTCTGTGAGGGGCCGCGTCGGGGCTGGGGCTGTTGACCGGGACGGACCCGAAGGTCTCGATCATCTTCCTGCGGACAGCGGGAGTCTGGTCGGCGTTGACGGTGCCGACCAGGAGAGACGCCTGCGTCCCGGAGGGCATGAGCGCTGCTGTTTCGTGAAGGGTCTCGGCGAACATGCCGGCGGAGACGATGAGGCGGTGGAAGGTCAGGGTGCGCCGCAGGTCGTACAGGTGCTGGGCGCGCAGCAGCGCGATCTGGGCGGCCGCCACGCGCAGGCCTTCGGCTCCGGCCGATGCGATGGAGGCGTACCTCAGGACTCGGTGCAGTTCGGCGTCGCTGATCTCGACGGCGACGATGCGGTAGTCCGCCAGCAGGCCCTGGTCGATCGCTTCGGCGAGGGAGATGCGGTAGACGACGGGGCCGTAGAGGCTGTGGTCGTCCATGGAGGCCACTTCGCACCCGACTGAGACCTGGGAGCCGGCTTTCTCGTCGAAGACGCGCGGGGTGGCGGTCATGTAGAGGCGACGGCGGGCGGGCAGGACGTCGTTGTCGTGGATGACGCCCCAGGCTTTGTGAAGGTTGCCGGCGGTGCGGTGGGCTTCGTCGGAGATCACGATGCCCCAGCGCGGCAGGTGGTGATCGCGGTGGGCCCGGGCCAGGTGGTTCAGTGACTGGTAGGTGCAGAAGACGTTCACCGGGCCGTCGGTCAGGGAGGCACGGCGGGCGAGTTCGCCCGGGTCGTGGACCATGGCGAGAACGCCGCGCAGCGAGCGGACGTGGGTGTCCTCGCGCGAGCAGTAGCCCAGGTAGACGCCCTGGCGGCCTTCGCTCTGCCAGACGGCGGCCGTCTGCTCGAGAAGGTCCAGGGTGGGCATCACGACCAGGACGTTGCCCTGGGGGGCGGTCTCCTGGACGGTGTTGAGGGCGACGAGGGTCTTGCCCGTGCCGGTGGCCATGACGACGCTCACGCGGGGAGCGCCGTCGGTGAACTCGTGGACGCAGGCGTCGACGGCGAGCGTCTGGTGGCCGCGTAGTGGTGTTCGAAGGCCGTTGCCCGTCAGCGTGGCCACGATGCCCTCCCGGCAGTGGATCGTCACGTTGCGGATCAAGGTTCAGACCCGTGCCGTGGAGGTTGCTGGGGTGTTGCCGTCGGGTTCACCCGAAGGAGTTAAGGGCCCTTGACCGGGCTGTGGGGCGGCTGGCGACGATAGAACGCAGGTATGCGGGGCGGTCGCGGAAGAGGGGGCTGGGCTGGTGCTGCAGATGCCAGGGCTCTACGGTCCGCGTCAGCCCCTGCCGATGCGCATTTCGCCGTTGCCCGGCGAGTCGACGGGGTCGTTCGTGAACCGGCTGGCGCACGCCAACGGGCTGGAACTCGCGGACTTCCTTCAGCGCGTGGGCCAGGACACGGGATCATCGTCGGGTGATGCGGCCCGCGTGGCGAAGTACCCACAGTGCACGGAGATGTACGTGAACGGACCGGGCCTTGAGTATCTGGCCGTGCTGGCCGGTGCACCGGCGGCCGTGTTACGGCGGGCGCTGCCCGGGCTTGCGCCACGTCACCGGCTGCCGGGCGACGGGGACGCGGTGTGGAAGTGGCCCTGGCAGCCGCCGGAGGGATATCTCGTATGCTGCTGCACGAGATGTGCGGAGCTCCGCGGGGTCAGGGAGCCGGCCTGGTGGCTGACGTCGGACAGCTGGCGGGTCTGTGCCCGGCACAGGCGGTGGTGCGACGACTCCAGGACGCAGCCGCAGGGCGGGCTGTCCCTGCAGGAACTCCCCGAGGTCGTCGACGCTCATCTCGAGCGTGCCCGACTACACAGGGAGTTCGGCCGGTCGGGTGCGGAGCTGTTCGCCGACGCCTTTCAGGTGACAGCAGAATGGTGGCGGACAATGCCCATGGTGCTGCGCTGGGTCCACCGGGCGTGGGCGTGCGAACTGGAAGACCGCAGCACCCGGGCGATGCCACTGGTGATCTACCCGGAAGCGGCACGCCTCGCGCAGCAGATGGCCGAGTTCGAACAGTCAGACGGCCGAGACACTGACGCCCGCGCCCGATGGCTCGGCAAGGTCGAGGCGCTGATGGTGTCGTGGGAACTGGACGTCCAGACAGGCAGGAGCCCGCTGCTGGACTGGCTGCACCGCCACCGGGCACAGGCTGACCCGGAAGCACAGCCGGCAGCCGAGTCCGGGCGGGGACGGTTACCGCTTGCCCCGGGGCACAGCCGGCTCACCTCGCCGACAGGGCCGCTGGAACAACGCTCATGCCTGTCCTAACAGGGTGCGGAGCGCTATGGCTGCCTGGGCTGTTGCGGTACTGCTGGTCGCCAGGAAGAGGCAGGGGAATCAAGTGCTGGAAACCTGCCTGTTCTACCCTGATCGGTCATCGCCATCGCAAGGGCAGCTAGCGTGTGGTTTCGCCACCCGGTCTACGCCCGGGCAACGGTGGGCGCTGGAGGAAAAACTGGCCGGGCAAGTGCGCGGGGCCGGGCTGCGGCGCAGAAGGCGGTGGCCTGCGTGAGCGCGGTGAAGATCCCTGGCGCACTGCTGGACGGCGAGGCAGGTCAGGGCGTCGTAGCGCTCTACCGCGAGCCCTACGGGCCGGTGCGTGCGTGCCGCGCGACAGCGCTGCGCGGGTTGGCCCTGGAGGAGTTCGGGCCGGTGAGCGAGCCGGTGCCGTACCGGGGCCGCAAGGGCATCATCACGTACTGGCCGATCGAGACGCGGGAGCAGACGGTGGTGTGCGGCAGCCTGCGGCAGTGGCGGCAGGCTATGGAACTCGACTTCGAGCCGCAGTGGGTGGCGTTCAGCGCCAGCCCGGTGGAACTGAGGTGGCAGGCCGGTGGGCGCGAGCGCCGCTGGCGGCCGGATTTCGTGGCGCGCACCGCCGATGGGGTACGCGAAGTGCTGGTGCTGAAGCCGCCGGGCAAGCAGGACGTGCCTGCGTCGAGATCTCAGATGCTCGCGGAGGTGGCCCGGGAGGCAGGCTGGCGGGTACGTCAGGTCCGCGAGCCCTCAGGGGTCCGCGGACGGAACCTGGCCTGGCTGGCCGGCTACCGGTTTGCCTGGGGTGATGAGGAATCCCGGGGGCGGGCTCTACTGGAGGCGTTCAGGTCGCCGAGGGGGCTGCGGGCGGGGGTGGCGGCAAGCGGACTGGACAAGTTGTCGGGGCTTGACCTTGCTTATCGGCTGCTGTGGCAGCGGCGGCTGCTGTTCGACGGTAAGCGGCCTCTGTTGCCCGATGCCGAGGTGTGGACAGCCTGAAGGCCGGAGAGGGGCGCGTGGCGATGACGGGCAAAGGCGGGCGTGCACAGTCGCTGTCCATCGGGGCACAGGTGCGCTGGCAGGGGCAGGAGTGGGAGGTGGTGGAGTGGCGGGGGTCTTTGGTCACGCTGGTGGGGCAGAACGGCGAGGAGTCACCTCGCGCGGTGTCGTACCGGTGGCTGGTGGGAGCGGACGACTTCGCCGTTCTCACCGGCGGTGCAGCGCAGGCGGTGAACGGAGCGGCCCGTAGGGCGACGGGGCTGCAGGAGGGACGGGAGGAGGAGGCCGCTCTCTGGCAGGCGCGCATGGTGGAGATCGACACCGGTTGGGCGCCGGGCCGCAGCGAGCGTGCGCAGGGGTTCGGGCCGGAAACGACGCTGGCCCAGAGGTGTGCTGCGATGTCGGCGCGGATGGCGGCTGAGGGGCTGCGCTGCTCCGCCCATACTCTCGCTGACAAGCGGCGTAAGTGGAAAGCTGCTGGGGAGAACCCGGTCGTTCTGCTGCCTGCAGCGCGGGAACGACGACCAGGGGGCTTCACCGATCCGCGCTGTCTGACCGCCATGCAGGACGTCGTGGCGCGACGTGCGAACGATTCGGACGTGACCATCGACCTGATCCGTGAAGAGGTCGAGGACCTGCTGCACGCGCGCCATGGCAAAGAGCTCGGTGGCCGGGCGGCCGTGGCGGCTCTGTTGCCTTCCCGGTCCACGTTCTATCTGCGGATGAAAGAGTCCGGACTGGCTGATGTCCTGGACCTGCCGACTCGCGGCCGTGCTGCGCTGGCCTCCACTCCGCCGCTGCCCCATGGCGGGCGTGAGGTCGTGCTGCGGCCGGGGCAGGTGACGCAGGTCGACACGACACCGCTGCGGATCCTGGCCCGCGGCGACAACGGCCGGCCCACCGCCACGGAGATGACCACGCTGATCGACGTGGCCGGTCACAGTCTCTGCGCGATGATGATCACTCCCAGCCGGCCCAGGGACGCCGAGAGTGGGCAGGCCGGCCAGGCGACCCGCGCGATCGATCTGACCTTGATGCTGGCCCAGGCTTTCGCGCCCTGGCCCGTGATGCCCGGCTGGGACCCTCTCAGCGCGGCTGCTGCCTCGAGTCTGCCGTTCGAAGCGCTGGCGGCGGCGGATGAACGGTTCACGGAGGCGACCGCTGCCCGCCCGGTCATCCGCCCCGAACTGATCGTCTACGACCAGGGCAGTCCGTATGTGAGCGAGCACTTCACCGAGGTCTGCGACCGGCTGCGTATCGCCCGCCGCCCCGCGCGCAAGAGGACCGCGTCCGACAAGCCGATCGCCGAGCGTTTCTTCATCACCCTCGCGGTCCGCTTCAGTCAGTACGTTCGGCACGGCTGGCAGGGCCGCAGCCACAGAAAGCGCGGCCGCGGCATCGACCGCATGCCGCTGTTCACCATCGCGGAGCTTCAGCAGATGGCCCAGGAATGGGTGGCGCTAGAGTACCAGCAGAACCCGCACTCGGGGATGCGTGATCCGTTCCGCCCGGGCATCATGCTGTCCCCCAACGACATGTATGCCGTCCTGGTGGCACGCAGCGGCTACCGTGCCGTACCGCTCTCCCCTGCCGAGAACCGCTTCTTCCTGCTGGCGCGGTGGGTCACTCCTGGCAAGGGCGGATTCATGATCAACCGCCGGACGTATCAGCCCGTCGCGCAGGACGCCGGGCATTACCGGGAGATCCTCCTGCGCGGCAAGTCGAAACTGCCCGGCCGAGGCGGCCAGTGGGAATGCCGCTTCAACCCCTACCGCCCCGAGCGGGTGTGGCTGTACGACCACACCACGGACACCTGGGTGACCTGCGATTTCCGGCTGCGGCACCTGTTGACCGACCCGTGGACTGCGGACATGTGGCGCGAACACGCAGAGCAGCACCTCGTATCCGGCAACAGCAAGCAGGACGAGGAAGCCGTCGCCCTGTCCCTGGCGCAGCGCGACCGGCGGCGGCGCTCCTCGAAGCCGCCGCCCAAGCGCACGGGAAGAGAACCGATCTTCCAGGGACTGGAGCTGGAGACCGAGGAACCGCCCCGGGATCCCTACGCGGAGCTGGAGGAGTTCGACCTGTCGACGCTGCGGCCCTATCCGGCACAGCCCATCTCTCCCTGGTCCCCTCCGGCCGCGGACGCTCTGCCGGCGCTGCCCGCAGGCGCAGGTGGCACAGAGACGTCGCAGGGCGGGCGGGACCCGCACCCGCTGGCAGCGCTCTTCCCCGACGACGAAGGCGACCACTTTGCGGACGGCGCCGTGGTCGAAGATCCGGACGATGTCTACGAGGTCGTCGAGGCGGAGCTCGTCGACGACGTCGATCCGGATGGTGATGTCGGTGGCGAGAGCGAGGGCGACGTGTGGGAGGTGTAGACGACCGGCCACAGCCGTGCGAATCCCGGCACCACGTCAGCCGGCCCCGAGCGGGACGTCCGACTGTGGGCCGGCCTGTGAGTGCAAGGCCGGACCGCGATGAGAGAGAGGTGTGATGAAGGCATCCGTCGAACTACGCAACAAGCGTGAAGCGCGTCTGCATCAACAACTGCAGGACACCCCTATGCGGCCCCTGCCGCTGTTCCAGCTCACCGGCTGGACGCACTTCGTCGACGAGGATGTGGTCCCGCCCGCTCTGGCGCCGGACAGTCCTCCCGCCGCGAACAGGAAGGAGGACGAACGGGCCATCGCCTACCACCGGCATCTGCGCATGGTGCCCACCGATGCGATGACTCACATGCAGGACATGGTCGTCAAGGCGGTCCAAGGCAACAGTGGACGCCGTGACGGGCTGATGGACCACGTCATCGACGGCCCCTCGGGCACAGGCAAGACGTGTCTGCTGCGGGCGATCGGGCGCACCGCCCAACGAGAGATCGAAACCGCCATGGGCGGCAGGCAGGCGAACACCATCCCGGTCGTGCACATCACCACCCCCGCCGACCCCGAGCCAAGGGTGAACTGGATCTGGGAAATCGGCTCCTACCTGGGTCTCAACCCCGAGCCGAAAAGCCTGGCCGAGGTTCTGGAGATGCGCCGCCACCAGGACGTAACCCTGCCGGTCAACTACGTCCTCGAGACCGCACAGACCCGCCTGCTCCTCATCGACGACATCGACCGCGCCTCCCCCCAGCACCTGGCGAACGTCCTCCCCTACTTCGACTACCTCCGCAACAAGCTGGGCATCTCGCTCATCTTCTGCGGCACCGGCGCCAGCCACCGCCTGCACCAGGCCCGCATCCTGGCCCAAGACCTCACACGGGTCAGCGAGGAAAACCGGGTCCGGCTCGAACAGGCAGGCCGGCCAGCCGAGCCCGTCTCGCCCTCCCCCACCCCGCTGCTGCCGGTGACCTGGCTACACCCCCTGCCCCTGGGCACCAAAGCCGAGGAACAGGAGCTTTTCAGGCGCGTGTGACGGCGGAAGTGCAAAGCTCCCCGCAGGCGGTCTGATCGGCTCCCCGCAGGCGGACATGGAATGTCCCCGCTGATGGACGCGTGATCCCTCT
>NZ_JBEXLA010000070.1:0-23393 GCF_040609715.1 Streptomyces sp. NPDC004610
CCACAACATCCCACCTACCAGGGACTTCGCGGGCAATCTACCTAGATAACCCGCGTTTCCCCTGCCCGATGGTCCGTCAGTTTCAGCCAATATCAGACACTTTGTGCATTCTGATTGCGAGCGTCCCCCTGTTTCGTCACACTCGGCGTGCGTGACGTTTGGACTGGTTGGTGATCACGGTGGTCGCCGGGAGAGGTGCGGAGGGTCGGGCTTGAGCGAGGGATCGCTGGCGAAGGTGTGTGGGGCGCCCGGGTGCGGGAAGCGGCTGGAGTCGAGGAAGGGGGGGCGGCCACGGGCGTTCTGCGGGTCGGGGTGCCGGATGCGGGCGAAGCGGGCCCGGGAGCGCGGAGGAGTCGAGGAGCTGCGGGCCGCCGCACGGGCCGCCGTGGAGGAGCTGGATCCGCTGGCGGCGGGGGAGTCCCTGCGGCTGCTGGGGATGGACCAGGAGGCGGAGCTGCGGGAGGTGATCCGGCACGCCCGCGCCGCACGGACGGCGCTGGACGCGATGTGGGCGGCGATGGGCGCGCATGTGGCCGGCCGCCACGTGGATCTGACGGCGGTACGGCTCGGCAAGACGGTGAAGCCGGAGCCGAGGAAGCCCAAGCAGCCCACGACCGTCACACCCGAGCCGGTGACGGAAGTACCGGAACAGGCGCCGGTGGATCCGCCGGGCAGGACCGGGAGCACGGTGACGCGGGCGGCGGCCGGGCGGCGGACACGGCCGGGCGCCCTACGGCCGACCCGGGAGCAGCAGGCCGTCATCGACGCGTGTGTGAGCGGTGAGGACCTGGTGGTGGAGGCCGGAGCGGGGACCGGCAAGACGACAACACTCCAGATGGCAGCGTCGGCGATGCGCGGCCGTGGGCTCTACCTCGCGTACAACCGGGCCATCGCGCAGGACGCGAAGCGGAAGTTCCCGGCCGGGACGGACTGCCGTACGGCGCACTCGCTGGCGTGGCACGCGATCGGGCGGGACTACCAGGGGCGGACGAAGATCCGGGTACCGGCCCGGCGGACGGCGCAGTTGCTGCGGCTGACCGAACCGCTGCGGGTGACCGAGGACCTGGTGCTCGCTCCCGACCAGCTCGCCCGGATCGCCGCCGACGCCGTCGACACGTTCGCGCACTCGGCCGCCGACGAGGTCGAGGTGGACCACGTGCCGACGGTCGAGGGAGTCCCGGACGGGGCGATGTACCAGCTCCGGGCCCACCTCCTGCCGTACGCGCAGCGACTGTGGTCCGAGACCCGGACCCCGGACTCCGAGCACCGGTTCACCCACGACTACTACCTCAAGATGTGGGCACTGGGCAGGCCGGACCTGGGCGTGGACCACCTGATGCTCGACGAGGCCCAGGACGCGAACCCGGTCATCGCCCATCTCGTCCAGGCGCAGCAGGCGCAGCGGATCGCGGTCGGCGACAGCGCCCAGGCCATCTACGGATGGCGGGGCGCGGTCGACGCGATGAAGAACTGGCCCGCGAAGAAGCGGCTGATGCTTCAGCAGTCGTGGCGGTTCGGCCCGGCCGTCGCCGAGGAGGCGAACCGCTGGCTCGTCCAGATCGGCGCGCGGCTGCGGCTGAAGGGGAACCCGGGCAAGCCCTCGGTGGTCGGGCCGCTGTCGGCACCACGGGCGGTGCTGTGCCGGACCAACGCCATGGCGGTGGCGAGGGCGATGCAGGCGCTGGAGAAGGACAAGCGCCCCGCACTGGCGGGCGGCGGGTCCCAGATCAAGGCCCTCGCCGAGGCCGCGCTGGACCTCCAGGCCGGGAAGCCCACGAGCCACCCGGAGCTGATCGCGTTCTCGAACTGGGCGCAGCTCCAGGACTACGCCTACAACGAGGCGGGCGGGAGCGACCTGAAGGTGTTCGTCCGGCTGATCGACGACCAGGGCGCGGACGAGGTGGTGAAGGCGATGAACCGGCTGGTCTCCGAGGAGTACGCGGACATCGTGCTGAGCACGGCGCACAAGGCCAAGGGAAGGGAGTGGTCTTCGGTGCAGATCGCGCACGACTTCCCGCAGCCGGCCGAGCGGGACGGGGTGCCGGGGAAGATCCGCCGGGACGAGGCGATGCTGGCGTACGTCGCGGTGACCCGGGCGATGGACCGGCTCGACAACGCCGGGCTCGCGTGGCTGGACGAGTTCGACGGGACGGGCGACGCCGGTTACGACTCCCTCGCGTCCGTCCTCAACAACCCCGGGCGGTACCGGGACTGACAGCCCGGTAGCAGCACGGCCCCGGAAGGGATCGTCACAGCGCGCCGCTGTGACGATCCCTTTTCCGTTCGCCCTGCCCTCCGGCAGCCTTGGCCACGGGCCCCGCATTCCGATCACCCGCCAAAGCCCATTCAAGGCCACGACAGCCATCAAGGCCCACTTACCCCAGGAATACTCATCATCCGTCAGAACGCCACACAGCGAATCTTTGCAGCTCACAGTGCATTACAACTCGCTTCATGAACTTCAACTCTCGTCATGTGTGAGTTGAATTGCATTATTGATGTGAGTTGGATACCCTCAGCAAACAGGCTGGAGGCGGGCGCCGGGGTCCGCCTCGCCACGCAAGACCACCTTGATCCCAGAAGAGAGCGCGGGGCCGATGACCGTCGAACAGCAGCCCACCGACTGGCTGAGCCGGAAGATGGCGGAGGGAAACACGGCCGACTGCCGGTTCCCCGACTGCACGAACGAGCCCGAGCAGCGGCGCCCGGGGAAGTCCGGCCCGCCGCCGGCGTTCTGCCGGGAGCACAACAACCCCGGCGACAGGCAGCGCGCCTACCGCGCCGAGAAGGCCGAGCAGCGGGAGCGGGAGGAGGCGGCCGAGGCCGCCGAGCAGGACGGCGTCCCGGCCGAGCCCGTTGTGCGTGTCCTGGCCCGCCGTGCCCGGGAGCAGGCCGTGCTGGCGGAGTTGCTGCCCCGTGCCCTCGCCGCGCTCACCGCGCTCCAGGAGGGCGAGCAGGCGGCGGCCGATGCCGATGCCGTCACCGACCACATCGCCGGGGTCGAGCGTGCCGCCGACGACCGTGTCCGTGACGCCGACGCGGCCCGCAGCCTCGCCGACAGCCAGGCCGCCGCCGCCCACGGCGGTTTCCAGTGGGCCCTGTTCACTCTCGCGGCAGGTCTGGCCGACCGTGATGCCACGTACGCCGAGGCCGCCGCCGCACTGCGCGAGGCGGCCGACGCTGATGTCCATGCCACCGCCGACCGCAGCGCCCTGGCCGAGTTGGAGACGCGCCACCAGGAACTGCGCGACCGGTACAGCGAGCTGACCGGGAAGCACCAGACACTCGCCGGGCAGCACGAGCAGCTCGCCGGGGCGCACCGCGTACTGGGGGAGGAGCACCGGGACCTCACCGGCCGGGCGGGGCGTCTGGAGGGTGAGGTCGCCGCGCTGACGACCCAGGTGGGTCAGCTGGCCTCGACGAACACGGAGCTGGAGGGAACGGTGCGGGCAGCCGCCGACGACCTGGCCACGGCCCGCGCTCAGATCAGTGACCTGACCACCCGGGCAGACGATCTCGGCGCGCAGGTCACCGCGCGGGGCGGGCAGCTCTCCGCCGAGCGGGAGGCGCACCGCAAGGAGCTGGCGGACACCGTGGCGACGGCCGCCGAGACCCTGGCCGGAGCGAACGCCCGTGTGGGCGACCTCCGCCAGCAGCTCGGCGCCGAGCAGGCGAGGCGCGAGGCCGAGCACCAGGCGCACCAGCGCGAGCTGACCGAACTGCGCAGCCGACTGAAGGAGCAGCAGACCGCCACCCCGTAGGAGCCAGACCCAGGGACCGTCACACCATCCAGGCGTGACGGTCCCTTTTTGGTGAGCCGGGGATCAGCACCTACCGTCGAGAGACCGGTCTGCAATCTGCATCCCTGGCTGAGGATCAAGATCAAAGACAAGGGAAGCACGAAGGGGGTTCCCCTGTGGGGAACCCCGGTACGCCGGGAAAGACACAAGAGCACAAACAGGGACACAACGCGCAACACGGGGACACAGGGACACGGGGGCAACGGTGGCGTGGGTGACGGCGATCCGGGAGGACGAGCAGGTCGAGTACCGGCTGAAGAGGCAGGCCGGGTGCACGGTCGTCGTCGCCGAGGACGTGGTGGAGGAGGCCGCCGATCCGGCGCTGGAGTACCGGCTGCGGGAGGAGAGCGACTCGGCGCTGGTGTGGATGGGGAGCGGTCTGGCGGCGGTCGGGCTGACCGAGGGCGCCTCGCTGGACGAGGAGGGGAAGGCTGCGGCGCGGCGGCTGATGGCGGGGTGCCACCCGCAGACGGGGGCGCGTCTGATCCGGTCCCGGACGTCGGTCCGCGCGCACGAGAAGGCGAAGCTGACGACCGCCCGCTTGATCGAGGCGATCGAGGCGGCGGCCGAGGAGAAGGGCGTGACGGCGGTCGGGTTGCTGGAGGGGAAGCCGAAGCAGCAGGCTCTGCTGGAGACCCAGCGGCGGATGGTGCACCGTCAGGGCGAGCGGCACCGGATGCAGGTGACCACCCTCCACAAGCTCGCGCGGGCGGCCGGGCTCGACCTGGCCGACGTGTACGGCGTGGCCGAGCTGGCGGAGGCATGGGAGCACAAGGACCGGCGGGTCGATGACCGGGTACGGGGCTGGGACCTGGTGCTGGACCTGCCCAAGAGCGACAGCGTCCTCCAGGGCCTCATGCCGGAGCTGGGCGAGCGGGAGTTCCGGGACCTGGTGCACGAGGCGAAGCGGGACACCCTGCGTGAGGTGGAGCGGTGGGTCGGGTACGGGGTGGGTTCGGAGGACGGGCAGCCGGTCCGGCTCGCGGCCGGCGGGCTGCTGGCGTGGTCGGTGGAGCACCAGTCGGCCCGGCCCATGGGCGACGGACTGCCCGGGGACCCTCACCTCCACATCCACGTGACGATCGCCAACGTGGCTTTGTGCGAGGACGGCGAGTGGCGGTCGGTCGGCAACTCCGGGCAGGACCTGTACCGGCACGCAGCTGCGGCGGACGCGTACTTCAAGGGCCGGGTGCGGGCGTTGGCTCACGAGCGGTACGGGGTACGGCGGGAGAGGTCGGAGCGGACCGGGGCGTGGGAGGTCGAGGGGATCCCCGAGCGGGTGCGCGACCTGTTCTCGCGGCGGCACGGGCGGATCGTGGAGCTGGCCGGGGACGAGTCCGGCCGCCAGGAGCGCGACCGGGCCGCCGCCGAGACCCTGCGGGCCAAGCACGGGGCCGACGCGGCGGAGATGCGCGGGAGCTGGCGGCAGCGGGCCGAGAACGCCGGCGTCGACGTCGACGCGATGGTGGCCGCCGCCGCACCCGGGCCGCCCGGCCCGGACGGGGGCGTGGGGGTCGAGGGACCCGGGGGCGGTCCGCGGGTGCCGCCGCCGGACATCGCGGCCGTGGCCGCCGCGGTGTTCGATCCGAAGACGGGGCTGACGTCGTCGGAGAAATTGTTCTCCCGGGCGCAGCTGCTGGCGGCGGTCGGCAACGCGCTGGAGTTCGGGCTCGACGGGACGCCCGGCCGTCTGGACGCGGTCGCGGACGACGTCCTCGATCTGGCCGGGTATGCGGTACGGGTACCGGACTTCGGGTCGACCGTGATGTCCTCCACCGCCCGGTACACGACCCAGGACATCCTCGACGCCGAGGAGAGCGTCCGTACGGCGGCGCTGGACCGGTACGACAGCAGCACCGCCCGACTCACGGCCGACCAGGCCGCCGCCGCCGTCGACGTGTTCGGGGTGGCGGCGGGGTTCGAGCTGTCGGCGGAGCAGCGGGCGGCGGTGACCCGGGTCCTGACCGCCGGGCACGGGATCGACGCGATCGTGGGCGTGGCCGGGGCGGGCAAGTCGACGCTGATGGAGGCGTGCCGGATCGGGTGGGACGCCACCGGGACCACGTACGCGGGGGCGACGATCGCCGCGGTGGCCGCGCAGCAGCTGCGGGACGCGTCCGGCATCCCGGCCCGGACGGTGGCGTCCTGGATCACGGAGATCGAGACGGGGGAGGGGTTGCGGGGCGTCGACGTCCTGGTGGTGGACGAGGCGACGATGGTGGACGACCGGGCCGCCGCGGTGCTGATGGCCGAGGCGGCGCGCACCGGGACGAAGGTCGTGGCGATCGGCGATCCGCAGCAGTTGCAGGCGATCGGAGCCGGCGGGTGGTTCCGCGAGGTCCACCGCCTGGTCCACGGGCTGACCCTCACCGAGAACCGCCGCCAGGAGGACGCCGCCGAACGCGCGGCGCTGGACGTGTGGCGCACCGGTGACCACGAACTGGCCCTGCGGATGCTGGCGGACGGCGGGCGGGTGCACGCCGCCGAGACGGCCGACGAGGCCCGGTCCCAGATCCTCATGGCGTGGGACGAGCTGCGGCTGGAGAGGTGGCCGGACCCCCAGGACCTGATCCAGCACCTGGTGGTGCTCGCCGCCCGGAACGCGGATGTGGACGCACTGAACCTGGGGGCGCAGCAGATCCGTCGTCTGGCCGGGGAGCTGGGCGCCGAGCACACGTACGCGCTGCCCGGGGGCGACAGCCTGACCCTGGCGGTGGGCGACATCGTGCGGGTCCGGGAGAACGACTACCGGTCCCGGCGCGGGCAGGGGCCCGACATGCTCAACGGGTACCGGGCCGTGGTGACCGGGGTGGACGAGGCGCACCGGGTCGAGATCACGTGGCAGGTGAAGGACGCCAAGGGGCCGGGCGGACACCGCAGCGAGTCGGGCTGGGTGACCGCGGAGAAGGTCAGCGGCGGTGCCCTGTCCCTCGGTTACGCCATGACGATCGCCGCCTCGCAGGGGCTGACGTGCAACACCAGCCTGTTGTACGGGCACGGGGCGAACGCGTTCGCGACGTACCCCGGGATCACCCGGGCCCGGCGGGAGAACCACCTCTGGCTCCCGCTCGCGGTCATCGAGGACGAACAGACACAGGCACGCCTCGGGGCAGCCCGCAGCGAGCGGGAGCGGCTGGAACGGGCCGTGGACGCGTTTGCGCGGTTCCTCGGGCAGTCCCGGCCGGACAGCATGGTCTCCGACCTGCTGCTCGAACCGCCGGTACCCGCTCCGCTGCCGGTTCAGCGCGACCTCGCCGCCGAGGAGGCACGCGCCGAGTCCGAACGGCGGCTCGACCGGGCCAGGATGGCGCGGGCAGCGCGGGCGAAGTCGGTGTCGCTGTCTGCTCGGCAGTCGCACGACGAGGCCCAGCGCGAGGAGGAGACGGCGCGTGCGGAGGCGAAGGCGAGGAAGCTGCTCGCCCAGATCCGGGCCGGGGCCGACGAGCGGGCGGTCCCTTCGTGGACGCAGCGGCCCTACGGCGATCTCTCCATGGAGTCGCTGAACTGGAGGATCGCCGAGGGCGACCGGGGCGCCGTCGACGCGGCCCAGGCCGCCGTCGCGGCGGAGACCGAGGCCCGCGAACTGGCCGCGCGCCTCGACCTCGAACGGGCCACCGGACAGCCGACGCGGGGCCAGACGTACGCGGCCGAGGCCGGTGACGTGCTCGACCAGGCGGAGAAGCAGATCGCCACCGCACGGCAGTACCTCACGGCCGCCACCGCCGCCGCGGAGGGCGCGGAGAGCCGCACCCGGATCCTGGCCAAAATGGCGGAGCACGAGGGCAAGAGCCGCCTCGCTCTGCGGCTGGCCAGGACCTCGCTGAAGGAGCACCGCAAGCTGACCAACCGTCTGTCACAGGAGCGGGACGAGCAGCTGACCCTGAAGCGCGACGCCGAGCAGGACGCCCGGACCGCACAGGGGGAAGCATGGGACCTGGTGCGGCAGAGCGGGTTCGCGGAGGCGTTCGGCGTGGTACGGCAGCAGGTACCCGACCACATCGAGAAAGTGGCCGAGCGCCTCGGTGAGATGCGGACCAGCACCGAACGGCGCGGCCACAACATGGACAAGCGGGACCACGACAACGTGGGCCGGACAGCCGCAAGAGCAGGGGAGTGCCGCAGGTCCGCCGCCATGTTCCGCGCCCAGGCCACCAACGCCCGCGCGGAGAAGGCCCTGCGCGTCACCATCGCGGAGAAGTACCCAGCCCTGCACAGCCGGGAAGCCTCCGGCCGTGAGAACCGCCAGCAGGCGCAGCAGACCGCCCAGCAGCAGGCCGCCCCCGCAGCAGTACCGGACCAGCCTCAGCAGTCTCGGGGGCTAAGCATGTAGGTACCGAAGAGACGTGACTCTTGCGGTCCATCTACCTGCGCCTTTGCGGGGAATCTACCTAGATAACCCGTGTTTCCCCCTTTCAGGAGACTGCACTTTCGTCACTCGATCTGTCTGTGACGTTTTGCCGTGCGGCACGTCCTATCCGGGCGGCGGGTCAGCTGGTGTCGGTGGCGGGGTGGGGGACGTCGACCGTGATGCCGCCGCGGGAACCGACCTTCCACACCAGACCCCAGGACTCGACCAGCGCGCGGACTGCGTCGTGGCCGCCGGTCTCCAGGGCGGTGAGGATCGCCGCGTCCCTGCCCCGGAACTCGGCGGGCTTGGGCCCTTGGTCAGGGTCACCGACGACTTTGGCGTACCACGCCTCTTTTGTGATCTTGATGTTCTGGCCGGGCGGCTTGCGGGTCTTCGGGGCCATCGGTGTGCTCCTGGCGCTGGGGGAATGGTCAGTGTGTGAAACGGCGTAGAAGGCACAGGTGTTGCGGTTGCGGGGTGGGATCAGGAGGTGGTGAAGGGGTCGCAGAGGAGGTGGAGGGGTTCGGGGAGGCCGGGGTTGACGGGGGTGTCGCAGACGATGCAGAGGGTCTTGGTCGAGTCGGTGGTCGCGGAGTCGGCAGCGGTGGTGGTGAGTTCGCGGGCGACGGGTCGGCCAGCGGCGCGGCGGGCAGCCTGGGCGGGGCGTGCGTAGTCGCGCGGGGTGACGCCGAGAGCGTTGGCGTTGCCCTCCAGCTCCTCGGGCGTCTCCCACCGCGTGCGGGGGCGGGGGGTGCGCTGGGGGGGAACGACGCGTTCGCCGTCGGTGAGTTCGCCTGTGGTGGTGTCGAGGCTCTCGCCGGGGCCGTACATGTCTGTGCCCCAGATCAGGCCCCAGGATTCGAGGAGTTCGCGGACGGCAGCGCGGGCGGCGTCCTCCATGTCGGTACCGGTCTCGATGGCGTGGTCGGAGGCGACCTTGACCGCGACGCGGACCTGCCCGCGGCGGCCGGGGTGGGCGGCGACCCTGGTCTTCCAGGGGTCGGGGACGACCTGCACTAGGACGGCCTTGACCTGCTTCTGGTCCTCTTCGGCGAGGACGTCCTGGGCGTCGCGTTCCTCGCGGCCGGTGAGACGTTCGAGGCGTTCACGCACGTCACCGGCCCACGTGAGCATCCGGGAGCCCTTGGTGGCACGTTCGTACTCGCGCCAGAGGCCGAGGGATTCCTCATCGCCGCCGAGGGCCAAGCGCAGGAGTTCCATAGCTGTCCGGCCGTCCTTGCGGCCGGTCTTGTTGTCACCGCGCAGCAGCTCGTTGCCGAGCGCGCGGGCGCGGGTGGCCTGGCCGATCTCCTCCCGAATGTCGGCGATCAGGGAGTCGGCGTCGGCCTGGCCGCGTGCGTCACCCTTGGCACGGGCCCGGTCCCGGGCGACACGGGCGCCCTTGAGCCGTCGGGCCTGGTCGGCACTGGGTCGGGCACTGCGCGAGACACGGTCGACGGGACCGTCCCCCGGGGGCTTCTCGTCGTCCCGGTCCTGGACCTTGACGAGGTATCGGGCGAGGTCAGCGGCCCCTTCGGCTCCCCGCCGGGCGGGATCGACCTTGACCCCGTGCTTGCGGGTCGGGCGCCCGAGGCCCTGGTGCTTGCACTCGGCCTGCCAGCGGACGTACAGCTCGGTCTCGATCTCCTTGGCGATGTCGTCGGTGACGGGCTCCTCGAACCACACGACCGCGTGAATGTGCGTGTGCCAGGCGTTGGCCCTCGAATGGGTGACCTCAAGGGCCCTGGTGACCCCGACGATGCCGTACTCCTTACGGAGCTTGCGCCACCACCGGCTCTGAAGCATCCGCCGCCACCCGTCGGCAGTGCGCTGAAGCTGCCCCCGCCTGACCTGGGGGTTTCCGTTCTCGTCCTTGACCGGCTTGCCGTCGCGGTCGAGGACCTGGCGGTCTTCGAGGACGGCGTACGGGCCGTGGCGGGACGTGAGGGTGGCCATCGCCATGCCGTGGCCTTTGTGGGTCTTGCCCTTGTCCGCCGGGTCCCCGGTGCAGAGTTCGGCGTCGTGCTCCATTCCCCAGGCCAGCGCGTACATCTCCATGAGGTTCGCGCGGTCCGCACGGATCACCGGCATGCACTCCGGGCACGACCAAACCGACCCACAGCGGAAGAGTCCGGCGAATCCCCCGGCGCCGTCGGCCTTCTGAGTGACGGCCACCGCCCCCGAGACCGCATCCACGCCGCACCGCTTCAGCGAGAACAGGGTGGTGATGGCGCGCGCCTCGTCGAGGAGCCGCATCCGCTTCTGAAGCTTGTTGTTGCGCTGCTCGTACTTCTCACCCAAATCGGGCTTTTCGGGCCAGTTCTCGTGATCGTTCTGGTGCGGGTGTTCACGCAGGTCACAGGGGGTTTCTGCCGTCGAAGCGGCAACGCTGTTCTCTGCTTTCCCAGGCGACCCACCGTCATGGCCCGGGACGGGTGCCGCACTTGCTGTTTCGTGGTGGCCGGGGGGGGTGGTGCGGGCCGTCTGGCGGCCTCCGCAGCCGCAAGGGCACGGGGTCGCCCCGGGGGCGCCGTTGGCCTTCTGGGGGGCACGTAGAGCTTCCTGGGCGCCCTTCGGGTCGCGGAAGCGCCTCATGGACTCGGCGAGTTCCTGGGCGGCGCCCTCGCTGAGGCGGGACGCCGCCACCGCGGCCCTGAACTCTGCGGCAGTCTCGGCGCGCTGGGCGCGGGCTGCGCGGATCTCGGCAGGGCCGGGCTGGTCGTCGTCGGTACGACGGGGCGTCAGCAGTCCTGCGGAGATGAGGGCCTGGGAAGTCCAGAACGCGGCGCTGGCGTAGGTGGCGGACGCGACCTTGCCGAGGACCTGGGTCTCGTGGCGGGCG
This sequence comes from Streptomyces sp. NPDC004610, assembly GCF_040609715.1. Lineage (NCBI taxonomy): Bacteria > Bacillati > Actinomycetota > Actinomycetes > Kitasatosporales > Streptomycetaceae > Streptomyces > Streptomyces sp. NPDC004610. The sequence goes on from NZ_JBEXLA010000070.1 coordinate 10,991, forward strand.
GCGCGGGCCTCGCGGCGGCGCTGAGCGTTCGAGCGGTGGGCTCGGTTGCCTTCCAGGCGGCTGCGGTCGGCCGCGTTCTGGTCGCGGTCGGCGGCGGGCGGCTGGACGGGGGAAGCACTTTTACCCGGCTCACTGGCCGGGTTTTTCCTACTTTGTTCAGTTGTGATCGGTGTTGCGGGACGGCGTGTCCCGGGTACGCTGGTCAAAGCGTTGGGTCCTTACAGTTCCGCCGGCAAGCGAACAGTGGTTAGGGACTCACGTGGGGCGATTCCGGAACTCTCACATCCCGGGTCGCCCCGCTTTATTTTGTTGTGCTGGCGATCATGCCGTATTTCTCGATCAACGGCGAGTGTGCCGCCACAGTTCCGCGAAGGTGTCACCGAACTGATGCTGCGTCGGTGCTCAGGGACCAGGTTCTCCACCAGGTCGAGGACGTCGTCCCGGCCGGTGACATCGAGGATGTAGCCGCAGGCGCAGGCGAAGACCGCGCGCGGCGGTTCGGTCCGGATCCAGAGGCCCGGCGAGTCGGGCGTCGGGCGGAGGTCGACGGACTGGCGGGGTACGGGCACAGCAGCTCTCCTAGGCACCCCCGCGCCTGTGATCATCGTAGTGCCGGTCTCCGACACCGCGGGTCCGCGTCGCATGTCACCCTCCCCCGTCCCTATATGGACGGAGTGACCCCGTGATCCGTTACACCCCGCGCGCGTGCGTAGGACGGTCTCACGAGTTCCACGAGCGCCCCTTCTCGCAGGTGAGCGGCGTGGGCCGGGGTCTCATCGCGACGGCGCGGGGCAGTTTCCTGTTGGGGCCGTTATCGGCCCGTCTGTGCGTCACACTGGTCTGTACGTAAGCGGCCCGGATCTGTTACGCCTGGGCCAGAACACGGCAGAGGCCGGGACGCTTCCTTCGTCCCGGCCTCCGTCGTGTGCGAGTTCGGGTGTCTGCTACTCGTCGGTGAGGTCGGGGTCGTAGGCGGTGCGGTGGTCGTAGCCGCGGACGATGAGGCCCTTGGCCTCCTTCGCGTACTCGGAGGCGGTGCCCTCGCTGGAGATGCCGATGGCGGCGGCGACGTCGGCGTTGGTGACGGTGGACGTCGTCCGGATGAGGTCGATGATCTGGTCCGGGGTCAGTCCGGTCCGGTCGGAGGTGACCGAGTCGAGGAACAGCCGGGCCGCGACGCGGACGCGGCGCTGGCGCTGGCCGAGCCCGGAGATGTCCTCGGCCTCCTTCGCGCGCCGGAGGATCTGCGCGGTCTCATCGCGGACTTCGGCCGCCCGGCGGTCGGCTTCGGCGGCGAGCCGGTCGGCTTCGGCGACCTTCGCCTTCGCTTCGGCCGCCTTCGCGTTCTCCACCTCGGTGTTCGCCTTCGCTTTGGCGGCGGCCTGGTTGTCCTCCTCCGTCTTCCGCCATGCGGCGGCCTCCTTCGCGGACTCCTCGGCGATCTTCGCGCGCGCGGCCTTCTCCTTCGCCCTGGCTTCGGCGACCTTCGCGGACTCCCCGGCGGCGTCCTCTTCGGCGGCCCGGCGGGCTGTCTCCTCGGCGGCGCGCTGGGCGGCGGTAGTGGCGGTGGTGGCTTGGATCTCCGCCGTGGCGACGGTGGCCTCGGCACGGTGCACGGCGGCGCGGGACTGGCCGTCGACGGTGGCCCGCAGCTCGGCCAGCTCGCCCTGCTGGCGGGTCTGCTCGGCTTCCTTCTCCAGGGCGTCCATGCGGGCCTGGTGGGCGTCCTCGCGCTCCTGGCGCTCCCGCTCGCGCCGCTCGGCGTCCTCCTGCTGCCGGCGGTCGCGCTCCCGCTGCTGCGCGGCCCGTTCCTCGTCGCGCTGCCGCTGCTGCTGCTCCTCGTCGCGCTGCTGCACGGCCCGCCGGCGAGCCTCCTCCTGGGCCTCCTCCTGCTCCAGCATCTCGGCGGGGATGGCTCGGGCCCGCTCGACGCTGACGCCGTACGGGGCCAGGAGGGCGGGCATACGGTCCAGGACGGCGGCGCGGGCGGCCGGGGTGCCAGTGGCGTACCGGGCGCGTTCCTTCTGCCAGACGCGGTACACGGCCAGGTCCCGGACGAAGACCCGCGCGTCGGGGTAGGTGGCCGGGTAGCTCTTGGCGTGCTGGTAGATGCGCCAGGTCACACGGAAGTTGAGGGCCCACTCGGCGAGGGTGAGTGCCTGGTCGACACCGAGGCCAGCCTCCAGCCGCGCGGTACGGGCGATGGCCCAGCGGGCGACCTCGGTGAGGATGACGTAGGCGATCGGCATCATGGCGTGCCCCAAGAGGCGGCCGAAGTCCTGTCCGAATGCCTCAGAGAGGGTGGGCGTGCCGGGCATGCCGTCGGCGGCGGCGGAAACGTTGAGCGCGATGGTGACGCCGGTGAGGGCGTGGGCGGTCATCCGGATCCAGGGGCGGGCCATCTGCCGCCAGGCCAGGACGAGGTCGGCGGTGTAGAGGGCGACGATCAGGCCGTCGACGCCGATCGGGAAGGCATAGGACTGCCAGCCGGTGAAGCCCCATTTGATGGCGGCGTCGCGCAGCGCCCCGTACGAGAGCGCGAACCCGGTGGCGGCGGCAGCGAGTCCGGACAGGACCGCGACGACGGCGAGCGGGATCATCAGGCGCCTCGTCGCGGCGGAGGTCCGCGAAGCCGGAGCCGGGGTCAGCGAAGGTCCGGCCGGAGTCGGCGAAGGCGGGGGCGGAGTAGGCGAAGCGGGGGTACGGGGCTCCACCACCATGGTGGTCACAGGGTCCTCCTGAGTGGGTCGGGGGGGTCGGTGAGTGCCCCGGGTCGGAGTCGATCCGACAGCATCGCGCTTCCCCACGTCGAGCGCGGGGTCCGGGGCGGGGTGTTCAGTCGAGCTTCGTAACCTCGAAACGGCCGGTGCCGATGAGGCCGACGGGGAGGTTCAGGCCCTCCTCGATGTCGGAGAGGAGGGCGAGGAGGATCCGTTCGGGCGCGGCGTCGGCGGGGGCGTCGACGGTGCCGGCGAGGGACCGTTGGGCGCCGTCGTGGTCGACGTCGTAGGTCCAGGCCCAGGTGCTCATGGGCCCTCCTAGTGGGGCGTCGGAGGATGCGGGCGGGGGGAATCCGGGGGCGAGGAAGGGGTACGCCCGTCGCGCTGGTGGGGCTCCGGCCTCAGCGGGAGCGGGGGCTTGTCGGCGGTCATCAGCGGCACCCCGCGCAGTACTGGGACGAGGTGTCGGACTCGAACCAGTCGCCGCACACGCAGCACTGCCACTGGTGCGCGAGCACCAGGAGGTGGCGGAGGAGAGTCACCGCGCCTCCCCCGAGTACCGCTGGGTCCAGCCGCCGCACTTGGTGCAGATGAGCTTGTCGCCGTCCTGCTGCATGGGCCGTCCGCAGTGCTTCATCGCCGACCACCCTCCGGCTGCTGCGGGGTGCCCGGGATGGGCTTGACCGGCTCGGGGAACCAACCGCCCCGGGAGGACTGGTAGGTCGGGCCGGTCTCCTGCTCGTCGGCCGGGAGCCGCTTGCGCAGCTCGTCCTGGGAGATGGTTTTGCGGAATGCCATGATGGGCCTCCGTCTCGTGTTCGCGGGATGGAGGCCGGATCACCCTGTCTGCTTGGCGGTAGGAAGGGCGATCCGGCCGTATTTGTTCTGGTTCATGCCAGGAAGCGGAACCAGGTGACGATGGCGAGGGTCCCGAAGACCACGGTCACGCTGACCGCCCTTCGGAAGGGTGTCGCCAGGAACGGCGGCTGCGGGGGCAACGGCGGCCGGGTCGGCCGCTGGATGCTGTCGCCGTCCGGGACGCCTCCGGCATGGACGCGATCGCGGTGCTTCTGCCGTTCGGCCTCGGCCTCACGGCGGGAGGCCGCGGGCCAGGTGGTGCGGCACTGCTCGCACCGGTAGCTGTACGACACTCGCTGTGCTCCTCCGGGTCAGGGGGGTGGATGTCGTCCAACCCTCTCGCCCGGACCGGGTGTCAGGGGAGGTAGCGCACCTCGACCTCCCTGGCCATCGCCTGCGGGTTGCCGGGGTTCTTCCAGCGGATCGGGATCTTGGACATGGGGTCTCCTCTATCGGGATCGGGTGGTGCGGTAGGGGGTAGGTAGGCGGTAGGTAGGAAGTAGGTAGTAGGCGCTCTGACCTGCGGGAACTACCCGGCTACCCGTGCCCCTGGGAGGGGGCCCGGCGGGGGGTCGGGGAGGGGTTGTCGGCGGCCCCGGCGGAGGGCCCGGAGCCAGCGCTGGCGGGGGCGCCGGACGGGGTGCTAGACGGGGCCCCGGCGGGGGGCTGAGGAGGCACCAGGGAGAGGCCCCGGGCGGACCCCTCCCCGACCGGGCCGGCGGGGGTCTCGGGGAGGTGCCGCAGACGGACTCCGTCACGGTTGCGCTGGCGCCCGTCGAAGAACAACTTGAAGTTCTCGACGTGGATGCTCCAACGGTCCGTCAGCTGGGCCTTGAGATCGGCCTTCTCCCAGCCTTCGAAGAGGGGTTCGGAGAGGAGGTCGTCAAGATGCGCTCCGCTGTGCTGGTTGCGGGCTGCGACCTCGCGGACGAGGCGAACGACGTCCTCGACGGCGATCTCCTCGGGGGCGTGTCCCCCGGCCTGCTCGGGCTCGTCGTCGTCCTGGCACTCGTCCTCGACCATCGGGTCGGTCTTAGCGATCTTCGGGGCTTCGGCCTTTTGCTGGGGATTGCCGGTAGCAGGGGCGTACCGCTTGGCGACGACGCAGCCGCAGACGGCTGCGATGGTCGGGACGAACGGGGTGTAGGGGCCGGTGATGCCGCTGATGGCAGTCCAGATGGCGGGGAGTCCGTAGTACGCGCCGACGCAGACTCCTCCGGCCCGGGTGACGCCCTCCCAGATCCATCCGTCCTGGCGGACCCAGCCGATGCCTTGTCCGACGAGGACTCGGGTGCCCGCCCCTACCCCGGCGAAGGGGGTGCGAAGCTGGGCGCGGGTAGGAAGGTAGAGCCGCAGTTCAGCGAGGAGTGCGGTGGCTCGGCCCGGCTCGGCGACGACTTCGAGGTGCGGGCGTTCCATCTGGTCGTCCTGGGGTGTGGCGGGGGGCAGGTGCTCGGCGCTCACAGCAGGTTCAGCTTCCCTGCCAGGAGGAGCAGCAGGAACTCCGGCAGGCCCCAGATGCCGCCCGCGGCGGAGAAGATGCCCGCCATGAGCACACCGAGGAAGGCGGCCCATCCGGGGCGCGGGGCGCGGTAGTAGAGGAACGCGGAGAGGATCAGGGCGACGCCGCCGAGGCCCGCGTGCCCGAAGGCTCCGCCGGTAAAGATCGAGGCGAACCCGTTGCTGATCTCCTTGCCGACGGTCCAGATGGACCCGGCGGTGATGTAGAAGGTTCCGGCGACCAGGCCCATGGCCGACGCCTCGGTACTGTTGATCCTGCGGCGCTGCTTGCCCGCCTTCTTCCCCTCGGCGGCCTTGGGCTCCTTGATTCCGGAGTAGAGGGCGACGGTGAGGGCAGTGGCGATGGCGCCGGCGCCGACGGAGCCAAGGAGCCTGCCCCCGACGGAGAAGGTTTCGGCGGCCATCTGGACGTACTGGGCGTGCTCGTACATCGGTCCTTCTCTCCTGGTCAGAGGGTGGAGGCGGGGGCGTAGAGGGCGAGGGCGGTGAGGGCGGAGGCGAGGGGGATGCGGGCGACCCAGTCGAGTCCGACGCGCCAGTGGCGCGTTCGGCGGTCCCAGAAGGCGGCGATGCCGAAGCAGATGCCGCCGCCGAGGACCAGGGCGGCGCTGATCGAGTAGTCCCGGCCGCAGTCGGCGATCCAGCCGCCGATGGTCGGGACAAGACCGAAGGCCCATCCCGCTCCGGCAGCGCCGACGTTGTAGAGGAACCGCTTGGTGCCGTCGCTGAGCGAGGGCTTCGGGACGTCGACTGTGGGGGTGGGCCAGTACCCGGGCTGGGGGATGAACCAGCCGCCCGGGGACGGCTGGTCCTGCTCCTCCGTCTCGGCCTCCGTCTCGGCCTCGGGCTCCGTGTCGGGCTCGTCGGCGGCGGGCGGCGCGGGGGCCAAGTCGTCGTGGGCCCAAAGCCGGTCGAGCCAATCACCCTCCTGCTCGGCGGGCTCCTGCTCGTCTCGGCGAGGTTCGGGAACGAGGCTGGTGGGCTTGTCCGTGGACCACCACGGGGTCATGGCACTCACAGCAGGCCGTCCTTCTGGAGAGCCAAGTACAGGGCGCGGCGCTCGGACTGGCGCAGACCGGCGCGGACTCCCCTGATCTGGAAGACGGTCGGGGTCTCGCGCATCTCCCGGACCAGACAGGCCAGAACGAGCGTGCAGCCGGTGCACAGATCCATCGCCCGACGCTCGGCCTTGAAGGGCGCGACGTTCAGGCCGGAGCTGTCGTCCGGGAAGAAGACCTCGGGGTCGGTGGTCTGGCACGGACCCACGGCGTCCGGGTCTAGGCCGCGGAGTGCGCGGCTGGCGAGCCGGTAGCGGACGACCAGCTCGTCGGTGCCCGGCCGTTCGGTGTGCTGCGGTAAACGTGCAGGCATGGCTATCCCCCCTCAAGCATCGGTATTGGGTGGAAAAGGGCAGAACAGACCCTGTCCGCACCGTTTCCGATGCCGGATCTGTGGCTACACAGATCGTGCACCCTGGGTGCCGTGAAAGTCAACTGTGCCTACACAGATGCAGGTCACGGGGAGGGGCGATACCGTTCAGGAGGACGCGACTGCGTACACACAGATGCGATGAAGGAGAAGCCGAGATGTCCTCGACCCTCTATGAGGAGACCGCCGCGCGGCTGCGCGAGCGCATCGACGCGGGGGAGTACCCACCGGGCAGTCGTTTCCCCTCGGTGCGGACGCTGGTCACCGACCTCGGCGTCAGTGACGCGACGGTCCGCGCGGCACTGCGGATTCTGGAGTCCCAGGGCCTGGTAAAGACCCGTTCGAAGTCGGGGATCGTGGTACGCGAACGGTCCGGCCGGCGGAGGCTGACCCGGGCCTCCCAGATCAGCCACGACGGGAAGATCTACCGGTTCCCCGCCGCCGCAGCCCAGGGCGAACCCTGGGTTCCGCACGGCCAGCCCCACACCTCCGAGGAGCCCGTACCTGCGGACATCGCAGAGGTATTCGGCCTCGAACCGGGAACGCCCGTCGTACGGCGCAGGAGGGTGATGTCGCCACAGGGCGAAGACCCCTGGGATGTGATCGACACGTGGATCCCGCCGCACATCGTGGCCGTCGCGCCGAAAGCCGCCGAGGCCGTGACCGGCCAGGGCGGGTACCTGGCCCGCATCGAGGACACCGAGCACGGCCCGCTCTCCTGGGAGGAGACCGCTCGGGCCTCGATGCCGTCTCGCGAGGAAGCCGACCTGCTCGGCATCTCGCCGCTCATGCCAGTGATGCGGATCCTGCGGGTGGGGACGTCCGCACTCGACGGACGCCCCGCCGAGTGCTCCGCCTACGTCATCCCCGCCGACCGGGTCGAGATCCACAGCGCGCTCACCCGCGGGCCGTCCGCCCGATGGCCAGTCACCTACTCCTGACCAGCGCGCCGACCAAGGCCCGTGCTCCCCGAACGGGGGGTACGGGCCCTCGTTCGTGCGAGGGCCGCACCCCGGCCTCCGGGGCGGGCGTACCGTGGGTGGGAGAGGGAAGGGAGGCCCCCGTGGAGGCCAGCAGCTCACCGAGTTGGACCGCGTTCGTCGACGGCGAGCCCGTCGAAGTCCCCGCCACGATCGCGGGCATCCGGGCCCAGCTCGACCCCGACCGCCGGGCCGAGTTCGACGAGGTCGTCTCCGCCACCCCGGCCCAGGACCTGCACCGTGTCCTCGCACTCTGGGCGCTCCCCGACGCCGCGTGGACCCAGATCAACCAGGATTTCGAGCGCCTGGAGGCCGGGGACCACCGCGGCTTCCACCCCTCGGAGGACGTCGCGTGACCCACCAGTACCGGATCGAGTACGCCGACGCCGCCCGCGCGGCACTCCGGGCGATGCCCTCGGCCGCCCGCTCCGCCTTCGAGGCCGGGATGAAGAAGGTGGCCGCCGACCCCTACGGCCCCGGCACCGGCCCGGCCAACAGCCCGCGCGAGCCGGACCGCCGCTCGGCCACCGTCGGCTCCTACATCGCGGTGTACTACGTCAGCCGCCCCGTGCTCACCATCACCACGGTCCACATCATCGGCTGAACCCTCAGGTCAGCACACACGGCCCGTACCCGTCGACGGTACGGGCCGTTGCCATGTGCGACCCGGCCAAGTGGGGCGGCATCCCGCCGGGGTTTACATGGCCAGCCGGACGCCGACCGCGGGCATCGCCGTTGTGCACGTAGCCCAGGGCTCGCGGGGAGGGGTAGGGGTGCCCTGCGGGGGCCCGGCCGCCGTCCGCCGCACGGTCACGGGGCCCGGACCGTACCCCCGCCGTCACGGATACCGGCGCGTGAGGCGAACGCACCGCCCGGTCGTCGCGGGCGGGGAGCAGCAGCTGCCGCGATGTGGCGCGGACCGTGTCGCTGATCCCAGCGCCGACCGCCCATCTGTGGCCGGCCGTCCGGCTCTCCGCCGTTCCGGAGTCGAGGGCGAGCACCAGGCCGACGACGACCACCACCGCCCGCCCCGGCAGACCAGGGGCGGGCGGGTTCATGTCACGTCCGTATCACCTTCGTGTCACCCCACTGGCCAGTGGGCCGGGCTATCTGACCTGGGGTGATACCCGTCGCAAGGGTGCGAGACGTATCACTGGTGCGAGGAGTGCGAGCCGTGCGACCTGGTCTTGGCGAGGCGGGCCTGAACGCGCGGGCCCTGGGCGACGGCGGCCTCGAAGAGCGCGGCCACGACCTGGTGCTTGGGGACGCGGGTGGCGTGGTGGATGTCGTCGACCATCGCGGCGAGCGCGTCGGCGGCCTCCGCCGTGGTGTACCAGGAGCGGCGGGTGGTGGCCGCGGCCTTCTTCGCCCGCCGGTCCCGGGCGACCACGTCGGCCGTCACCTCGACCGGCAGCTCGTCCTCGTCGTCCAGGCCGTCGAAGTTCGTGGGGTTGACCATCACTTCCCCTTCCGCCGCGAGCTGACCATCCCGACCTCCCGCAGCAGCGCGGGGACGTCGAGGAAGTCTCGCGGCACGTGCTTGTACGCCCGCTGGTACGCGACCCGCTTCACCAGCTCGGTGTCGCACACCGGGTAGACCCGACGGGCCTTCCCCGTCTCCGGGTTGATGCCGCCCTTCGTCAGCTCCTCCCTCGCCTCCCTCGGGAGCGAGGTCTGGTGGTCGGTCCGGGACAGGACGACGTACCCCTCGAAGCCACCGACCGTGTTGTCCGCCGCCGCGAGCTTGGCGATCTTCCACGCCGCGGGCAGCTTCTCCGTCTCGCTCGGATCGGCGCCGACCGGGGCCAGCAGCCGGTGAGCCCGCGTCAGCGCCGCCTCGAACACCGCGTTGTTGCCGCCGCCGACGTCCGCGATGATCTCGTCGTTGTCCGCACGGAGGTCGTCGATGTGCTCGTCGATCTCGATCAGCGGGCACCGGCTGACCGTGATCGGCCAGTCCCTCCCCGCCTTCAGCGCGTGCTGCTGCCACGCGTACGCGGTCTGGCTGGTGGAGTCCCCGTCGACGACGTGCACCTTCCGCTTCTCCCGGACCGCGAGGTACAGCGCCGACATCATCGCCAGGCGCGTCTTGCCCACCCCGCCCTTCGGCAGGCCGACCACCGTGACCGACGCCCCGCCGTCCGCGGTGCCGACGGACGCTCCCTCCCGCTCGTCCTCGTCGTCGCCGACGTCCCACCGCGCACCCGCCATCGCGCACCTCTCTCCCGCCCTCCCGGGCGCCGCTGTCCGTGACCCGGAGCCTAGACCTCTCACCCGTGCGAGCCGTGCGACACCTCGCCCTCCACGCACCTCTCGCACCCGTCGCACCTCTCGCATAACTCGCACACGTGCGAGCCGTATCACTCCAGGTCAGCAGGGGGAACAGCCCAGAAATCGCCTGACCGTCGTCCAGGGGGCGCCCAATGTCCGTAAGCCTCCGTGGCCACGAGCACAGGCGACTGCGGGTGCTCCGGGGTGGTCAAAAGCAGCAAGCAGCGGGGGAGGGGTGCCCGGGTGGAGGCCGGTTCACCGCCGTTGCGGGCCGTCCGAGGCGCGGACCGTACCCCCGCCGTCAGTACCGCAGGCGCGCGAGGCGACCGCACCGCCCGGCCCTGGCTGAGGGGGAGCAGCTGCTGCCGCGATGTGGCCGAGCCCGGCACTCTCGCTCCACGCTCGCCCACGTATCGCGGTGGCCGAGCGTCCGGCCGCGGACCGTCCGGGGCCCGAGGCCAAAGCCCCTCCGGGGGGCCACCGTCCCAGAGAGAGGGGCCCTACCACTTCCCTACGGCGCTCTCTCCATGGCGGTGTGCTGGCCTCGGGTGCGGTCTGGGCCGGCGGGACCTCCCCCGTCACCCCCTCACTGCTCGCAGGCCGGTGCGGGGTTGAAGGGCACCCACCCCACCGTCCCGAAGGCCGCGTGGGAAGCTGCCGTCGTGACTCGACGACCTCTCGGCGAAGGCCAGAACATCCCGGATCCGGTTCGTGACCCCCGTACACGCACCGCCGCTGAACGCGCCGCGGACGGCATGTGGGTGGCAGAGCAGCAGCAGGAGGTGCGGCGAGCACAGTCCGGGGGACGTCGGCAGCTCGGGACGGGTGGCGGCACGGACCACCAGGAGCAAGAGCAGACCATCGAACGGCCATGAGGGAGACAAGGGATCGTCACAGTGGGGCACTGTGACGATCCCTTGTCCGTTCCCCCTTGCCCCCTCCAGCAGCCCGAGCCGGGCCCGCATCCCGATCACCCATCAAAGCCCGCTCAAGGCCACGACAGCCATCAAGGCCCACTTACCCCAGGAATACTCATCATCCGTCAGAACGCCACACGGCGAATCTTTGCAGCTCACAGTGCATTACAACTCGCTTCATGAACTTCAACTCTCGTCATGTGTGAGTTGAGTTGTATTGCTGATGTGAGTTGGATGCCCTCGGCAAACAGGCTGGAGGCGGGCGCCGGGGTCCGTCTCGCCACGGACGGGCCCACACCGGCCGAGCCCGTCTCCTTCGGTGGGACGGGGCAGGGGTCATCGGGTGGCCGCGAGGGTGATGGTGATGCGGGCGCTGTGGGGTCCGCCGGGGCGGTACGTGCGGGTGCCGTGCAGGCCGGTCTCCCCGTTGGCCGCCAGGCGGACGGAGAGGACGTCGGCCCACCGGACGATCAGCGCGGCGCGCTCCTCGTACGGCGCGGGCCCGGCGGCCTCGCCGTGCAGGTCCCCGTCCGGGCTGATGGTCCACGTCAGGGCGGCCCCGGTCTCCGGGTTGTCCACCAGGATGGCGAGCAGGTCCAGAGCGACGCGCTGGCGGGGGTGGTCGGCGCGGGCGAGCAGTCGGGCGGACGGGTTGGGCATGTGGATCTCCTCCGGGGTCTCGTGCGGGGGGTGGTGAGCCTCCGTCAGTCTGGCTCCTGAGAAGGAACGGGGGCGCGGTCTGCCCTGAACCTCCAGCCAGCAAGCCAGAAAGCCAGCAAGCCAAAGAGCAGAAATGCCAGCTAGCCAGTACAGCCAGCATGCTGGCAAACCGCACACCCGATCGGCCAATCTAGGAGGATTACCCGTGAAAGCCCAGATCATGAGTGCCGATATGGCTACCATCGGGGGCATGAAACAGTTTGTTGTCGCCGTGGAGCCACAGGACAAGAAGAGGCTGAAGCAGGTGCTGAAGGTGGCCACGAGGACCGAGGAGCGGTGGCTGGAGGACGCGCGGGAGCAGGCCGGGCTGGAGTTCCTGCGGGGGAGGGCCGCCTCGATGGCGCGGGCGCGGATCCGGGAGGAGTACAACCGGATGCGGGCGCAGGGGAGTCTGCGCGGGACTTGGGGCCTGGTGATCACCCCGGGAGTACAGGCGGAGCTGAAGGCCCGGAAGATGCACCGCGCCTTCGACCCGGTCCCGGCCGGGCACACCGGAGCAGCCGGACGCAGGGTAGGTGCCGGCCCCCGCCACTACGGCCGTTCGTCCGAGGAGGACGAGACCACCCTCACCGAACGGCTCGCCGTCGAACTGGCCGACGAAGTCGGCGAGCAGCTCGTCCGCGCCTGCCACTGGACCAGCGCGCCCATCGTCGACGCGCTGTGGGCATGGCAGCAGAAGTGGGGTGACGGACCCGAGGTCGAACTGCGGGAGGCCCAGCGCCAGGGCATGACCCCCGGATGGCTCGCCCTCTTCGCCGCAGCCTCCGCCAGGCCCGCCACCGCCGACGCCCTGCTCGAAAAGGCCGTACTCCAGGACCAGATCGTCACCACGGGCGACATCATCCGCGCCGCCATCCAGCGCACCATCTGACCCACCCACCACCGCAATCCCCCCACAACATCCCACCTACCAGGGACTTCGCGGGCAATCTACCTAGATAACCCGCGTTTCCCCTGCCCGATGGTCCGTCAGTTTCAGCCAATATCA
>NZ_JBEXLA010000071.1:0-21904 GCF_040609715.1 Streptomyces sp. NPDC004610
CAGGGTCAGTGCCGTCCCGACTTGCTGATGTCGCTGATGTTCTGATCCTGCTCGGTTTCGAAGTTGCCCGCGCTGGTTCTGACCATGCCGGCCGACTTCAGGAGCGCCCCCACCGTGCCGTCGAGGCCCTCCTCGATACCGTCGCGGATGGGGTTGTACACCTTGATGACCGCCTGGACGACCTCGTCGTCGGGGTCGCCGAAGGACGGCTTGTCGGGGTACACCTTCGACTTGTCGTAGCCGGACAACAGGGTCTTGATGGCGTCGGTCAGCTGCTCGGTCTGGCCGCTGCCGTTCTTCATGCCGTCCGGTGAGGCGGCGAACGTGTTGCCATTGCCCGTGGGGGAGCCTCCCGGTGCGCTAGGCACGTCGTTCACCCCACTCCGGACTGAAGGGGCCGCCGGGGGCCTTCAGGGGCTCCAGGAGTTCTTCCAGGCCCATGCCCTCCATGCGGTCGACGGCGTCGGGGCCGTCGGTGGCGATGCCGATACCGGCCTCGGTCAGCTCACCGAACCGGGCGAAGACCCGGCTGAACAGCTCCTGGTGAGCCCGGTTCATGGTCTCCATGACGCTGGCGGCGAGTTCCTTGCCGGACATGCTCTGGTGCTTGTTGCCCAGGAAGCGCAGGGAGCCGACCTTGCCGTCGGAGCCGAGGGTCAGCTCGACGACGCGGTCCTTGGAGCGGACGGTCACCGAGATGGAGGCGATCTCGTTGCGGGCCTCGACCAGGGATTTGCGCTGCTTGTCGAAGTCGGCCATGGCCTGGTCGAGTTGTTGGCGGAGTGTTTCGTTCACGGTGTCCTGCCCCTCTCCAATGATTGGGTGCGGTAGGGATGCCAGGATGATGCGATCGGATCAGCGGCCGATCGAAGCGGGCAGGCCCTCCTCCCCGGTGCCCCAGACGTCCTCTTCCTCGTTCCAGCCGGAGTCCTCGGTCTCGGGGCGCCAGCCGGCCGCGTCGCCGGGCTGGCCCCCCTGTCCGGTCGTGGGGGTGCGGCTGGGCACCTCCACCGGGTCCTCGTCCTCTTCCTCGAAGACCTCGGGGGCCGGACGCTCGGCTGGACGCTGTTGATAGCCGCCGGCGGCGACGAACGGGCCGTCGGCGTCGTTCTCCTGGTAGGTCTCCCGGGTGCGGTCGCCCTGTCCCTGGCCCTGTCCCTGGCCCTGACTGGCCATCCGGGCCATACCCATCATCATCATCATGGGAGACATCAGGCCGCCCAGTGCGCTCATCCCGGAGTCGTCACCGGTGGCGCTCGGCGAGGTGCCGGTCCCGCCGGAGCCCAGCGGCTGGGCGGCCGGGGTCCCGGCGTCGGCGGTGGCCTGGCTGGGCACCGCCTGGAACTGTCCGTCGGGGCTGGTGATCGTGCTGCTGCCGTCCGGGAACTGGGTGGTGGTGAAGCCGTCGGAGCCGAGGGTGGAGGTGGTGCCGGTCGGGAAGGTGGTCGACAGTGAGCCGTCGCCGTTGTCGAAGGTCAGGCCCCCCGGGTCGGAGGTCAGTCCGCTGCTGCCGAAGCCGCTGACGGTGGGGATGTCGGTGCCGCCACTGCCGCCGAGGCTGCCCAGACTGCCGAGGCCGCCCAGGCTGCCCGTGTTGCCGAAGCCGGTCAGGCCGCCCGTGGAGCCGGTGCCGCCCGTCGGAGGGGTCGAGGTCACCGTGCCGTCCGGGTTGACGGTGATGGAGCTGCCGTCGGGGTAGGTGGTGGTGAAGCCGCCGTCGTCGGTGAGCGCGGTACGGGAGCCGTCCGGGTTGACCACGCTCTGGTTCTCCCCGAGCTGGCTGGTCACCTCGGAACCGTCGGCCTTGATCGTGGAGACCGTGCCGTCCGGGCTGATCGTGGTGGAGCTGCCGTCGGGGAAGTCCATGGTCAGGCTGCCGTCGGCGTTCTGGGTGGAGACGGTGCCGCTGGGCGCGGTCAGCTGGGTCAGCCCGTCCGGGGTGGTCGACTCCACCACACCGTTGGAGAAGGTGGTCGTCTCATTGCCGTTGGCGTCGGTGTTGGTGATGCTGCCGTCGGCGTTGTGGGTGACGGAGGTGCCGTCCGGGTACTCGGTGGTGATGTTCCCGTCGCTGTCCACGCTGGTCAGGGAGCCGTCGGGGTTGGTCAGGAACTCACCGGGGGTGAGGTTGCCGAAGGTGGAGATACCGGAGGGGGAGACCGTGGTGGTCTCCCCGTCGGGGGTGACCGTGGTGGAGCTGCCGTCCGGGAACTCGGTGGTCAGGCTGCCGTCCGAGTTGAGGGTGCTGACACTGCCGTCGGCGTTGTGGGTGACCGAGGTGCCGTCGGGGAACTGGGTGGTGATGTCACCGTTGGCGTCGACGCTGGTGACGGAGCCGTCGGGGTTCAGGATCGACTGGCCGGGGGCGAGGGTGGAGGTGGTGATCGTGCCGTCCGGGTTGGTCGTGGTGATCTCACCGTTGGGGCTGACCGTGGTCGAGCTGCCGTCGGGATACTCGGTGGTGATGCTGCCGTCGGGGTTGATCGTGGTGTTCTCGCCGAACGAGTCCGCCGTCGGGAGGGAGCCGTTGCCGAAGGTGCTGAGGCTGCCGCCCGTGCCGCCCGTACCGGTCCCGGTGAACGGCAGTCCGATGGGGGGCACGGTGCCCAGGGTCGAGTCGCTGCCGAACGAGCTGACCTCGCCGAGAGTGGGGGTGCCGTCCGGGTTGAGGCCGCCCGAGCCCGTGGGGTCCGAGAGGAGGCTGTTGGGGTCGCCGATCCCGGTCGTGCCGAGGCCGTCGATGCCGGTGGGAAGGCCGGAGGTCAGGGTGTTGGGGTCGCCGAGCACACTGTCCGAGCCGAAGCCGCTGACCGTGGGATTGGTCAGCCCGCCGGTGCCGCCCAGGCCGTCCAGGCTCAGCCCGTCCGTGCTGCCGAGCACACTGTCCGAGCCGAAGCCGCTGACGGTCGGATTGGTCAGCCCGTCCGTGCCTCCCAGGCCGCCACCGGTGCCGCCCAGGTCGTCCAGGTTCAGCCCGCCGGTGCCGCCCAGGCCGTCCAGGTTCAGCCCGCCGGTGCCACCGCCACCGGCGCTGCTGAAGATGTTCCCGAAGTCGTTCCCGAAGTCGCTGAGGCTGCCGCCGAGGCCGTCCCCGAAGTCGTTCAGGTCCTTTCCGAAGTTGGACATGGCGTCGTTGAAGTCCTTGCCGAAGTTCGCCATGTTCTCGTTCGCCTCGTTGGCGGCGTTCTCCGCCTCCTCCTCCTGCTTGTCCAGCTGGTCCTGCTGGAAAGCCTGTGTGAGGGACACCGTGGAGGCGTCATCGAAGGCGAACGCCGTGTTCCAGCCCGGGTTCAGGACCCGCGACCAGTTCTCCTGCAAGGTCTTGACCTCGGCGCGGGCGGGTGTGTCGAGATTCGTCTCGATGTTGACCCGCCACCGGTACCGCGCCTCGTTGGAGATCGCCGACCAGGTGCTCTGGTCCTTGAGATTTCCCCAGACGGTGCTGTCCCGGTAGTCCGGCAAGGTGAGCCATTTGTCGTCCGACACATAGTCGCCGTACTGCTGACCGTCGTCGTCGGCGGTGCCTTCGATCATCCCCGTCTTGGAGGTGTTGTAGTTGTTGATCCAGACGATCAACTCGTTCATGATGTCGACCAGTACGGCGCGTGGGTCGCCGTCGATGTTCCGTCCCGACTGCGAGCCGTCGGGGTGGGAGACCGTGATGGGCGTGGCGCTGCGGTACATGAACTTCACGAAGTCGTCGAACATGTTCACGTACGCCCGGTGCAGCGCGTTCTCCGCCTCGATCAGCGAATTGCCGTGGATCGTCGGCGAGGAATGGTTGGTCGCCACCGCCGTGGCCGTCGAGGAGAAACCGGGCGGGCTCAGTTCGGATTTGAAATGCTCGTACTTCTCGTACAGCAGATTGATCAGATCCCAGAAGACACCGGCGGCCGTGCCCTTCCAGGACGCGTTCTCGTCGCCCAGGGCCTCCGTCCACTGCTTGAGGATCTCGGCGTGCGAGTTGAAGAAGGTGCCGGCCTTGTCGAAGGACAGGGCGAGCGTGGTGAAGGAGCGGAGGTCCACCCCATTTTCCTGACTGGGCGATCCGCCGTAGTTGCTGCTCGCCCCGACCGTGCTGTAGGGGGACCGGGCCAGCCCGACGAGCGCGTCATAGCTGCGCTGCCAGTACTGCCGACCGGCCGTCTGGTCGGTGAAGCCCACATCCGCCTGGTACAGGCGCACGCCGCTGCCCGTGCCGCTGAAGAACTGGAAGGTGGCGCCCATCCCGTCCGCGTTGACCCGCTGGACGAGAACCTGACCCCGGGCGGGCTTTCCCAGCTCCTGGATGTTGATGTTGGTCAGCCAGGGGACCCCGCCGTCGCCCTTCGCCTCCATGATCTCGCCGCGCTCGCCCAGGGTGAATCCTGTCATCAGGTTGATGATGTGTTCCCAGTTGTCCACGGCCATGAAGGACGCTCCGCCTCTCCGGTTCCCAGATCTGTCCGGTCAACCCCGCCGCGCGGGGCTATGCCCCCGTCGAGGAGGAGGTGGAGTTGCTGCCGCCGCCGCTGCCGCCGTCCATCTCCCCGACGTAGTCGTTGATCGCGGTCAGGAACTTCTGACCCTCGACGCTGGTGAGATTGTCGTCCTGGGTCTTGAGGAACGTCTTGATGACATTCCGGAGCTCCAGGTCCAGGTCCTTGAACGCCTCCTGGTGCTTCAGCAGCACCTTGTCGATCGCCTCGGCCGCGGTGATCGCGTTCTTGACCACCCCGCCGCCGCCGGTGTCCGAGTCGTCGTTCATCTGCCCCAGCACCAGCGGGCGCGGCCTGTTGGCCACGTCGAACAGCGAGGGCGGGTCCTGCCCGGGGGCGCGCAGTTCGGTGATCCGCTTCAGGAACGGGAGCAGATCGCCCTCGATGAACGCCTGGAGATTCGCGGAGTTGAGCTGTGTCAGGTTGGGCATGCTGGACCTTCTTCACGGCGGAGGGGGTACGGCACGGAGGGAGCGGCGGACTGATCCCGGAAGCGGGCTGGGGACACCGGACAACGGTGTCGGACGACGGGACGCGCACCCGGAGCGAGCCCCCGGGTGCGCGCTCCCTGGACGCGGACGGACCGGCTCACATACGGATGTCGCCGAAGCCCTGGGCGTTGCTGAGGTCCGTCCGGTAGTAGTTCGACGAGATGTTGTCCAGCACGCTTCCGTGCTGCTGGATGATCTGGGCCAGATTGGCGACCTGGCGCTCCCAGGCGGGCTGCACCTGCGTGGTGTACACCTCGCGGTCCTGACCGGCCCACTCCGCGATACGGGCGTTCAGAGACTGCTGGAGTTCGGTGAGGACCTGCTGGATGTACTGGTTCTCCTGCGTCATCGACTCGACGGCGTTGCCGGCGCCGGTGTGATTGATGAAGATCTCGGGCACGAAGGGCTCCTTGGGACGGTCAGGGCGGCTGGGCGGCGTACGGGACGGTGTACAGGTGTCAGGTGGTGAGGGTGTTGTAGGCGTCGTCGCGGGCGCTCAGGCTGTTCGACAGCTGCACCAGGCCCTCGGCGTCGCCCTGGGCGTTGCCGGAGGTCGTCATGCTGGTGCTGAGCTGCTCGATCATCCGGTCACAGGTGAACTTGATCTGGTCGACCTCGCCCAGCCACTTCTCCAGCACCTGCTGGAACATGCGGCCGTCGGAGCCGCCGTAGTCGACGCCCAGCTGGGAGGCCATGTCCCGGACCCGGCCCTGGCTGCTGGTCAGGTTGCCCTTGGCACCCTCCAGCAGGCTGATTGCGCCCTGGTAGATCTCAGTTGTCGATGCCTGCAACGGCGTGCTCATACGGTCTCCCAATCGGGACAGTGGTCCAGGAGTGATGCCGGATGCCTCGCGGCCGGCGGCCTCTGGGGCGCGCGCCATGACCGTTCCGTCGCGAACGGCGACGCGTTCGAAGGACCAGCGGCACCTCCTGGAGCGAAGGTGATGTGCGATGTGCGATGTGCCTTGCGGCGTAAAGAGGGAGTGCTAGGGCGACGCTAGATCCCGGTCCGGGTGACTCGCAATCGGCCACGTTCACCTGGGTCCACAAGGGCAGCCCGCGTGCACCAAGGGGAAGGCGGACCGCCGGTCGCCGCCGGTGGCGGGCGGGTGGGCCCGGGAGTACGTGAACACCCCGGCACGCACCGTGATTTGACCAGGTCAAGTCAGGGGCGCACCGGGGTGCTGTTTTCAGCCTGTCACTCAGCGTTGGGTTCCCGCGGACCACAGGACGCCGCCACCCGCCGACAGGATGGTGACATTGCCGTCCGCCTGGATGACCAGCCGGGCGCCGGGGTTGCCCGCCGTGCCGGAGGACCACAGGGTCTTGTCGTCGGCGCTGTAGACGGCGAAGTGACCGTCGTCCTGGAAGACCGCGCGGTTGCCGGAGCCGGACGTGCCGGAGGACCAGCGCACCACACCGTTCTCGTCGGTGATGACAAGGTTGCCACTGCTGCGCAGTGTGATCTTCATCCGGTTCGACGCCACCGACTGGCCCGGGTCGAGCCGGTAGGTGGACGAGACGACCCGGGTGGACCAGTCCGGCGTGGCCGGCTTGGTCTCCGCCTTGACCGGCTTCGCCACGGGCTTGGCGACCGGCTTCGGCTCGGGCTTGGGCTCGGGCTTCGGCTCGGGCTTCGCGACCGGCTTGGCGACCGGCTTCGGCTCGGGCTTGGGCTCCGGCTTCGGCTCGGGCTTCGCCTCCGGCTTGTCGGCCGCGGCGCGGGTCTCGGCCTTGACCGGGGCCGGCGTCTTCGGCTCGTCCTCGGTGTCCGTGCTGAGCCGGCTCCGGGGCTGGGTCCGGGACTCGCTCTTCGGCTCGTCCTTCACCTCGTCCCCGGTCGCCGGGAGCGCGTCGATCCTCGGCTCCAGCGGACGGGCCGGGGTACGCGGGATCAGGACGTTGTCGCGGAGCGCCCCCGCCGGGGCCTCCGCCACCGGCGTACCGGACAGGTCGGTGTCGCCGTTCTTGCCCTGGTCGGTCTTCTCCCCCGGGGGGACGCCCAGCGCGGACGGCGGGCCGAACACACCGTTGCCCGGGGTGTCGCCCTTGACCGGTGCCGGGCCGTCGGCCTCGGACGGCGGGCCGTCCGAGGTGCTCGGCACCGACTGGAGGTTGTCGTCCAGGGTCGTGTCCCCCGACGGACCGGACAGGCTCGGACCGACGCTGGTCAGCAGCGGCGGCGTCCCCGAGTCCGGGTTCGGCTCGGTCACCGGCTCCGGCACCAGCGGGTTCGACGCGCCGTCCTGCGGCTCATGCGTCGGCATGTCGCTGGCGTAGGCGTCGGCGGTGCTGCTCAGATCGTCGAGACCGGTGACCGTCTTGTTGCCGGGGTTGTTGTTCAGCAGCGGCACCGAGACCAGCATGGCGCCCGCGAACGCGGCGGCCATCAGCGGCCACTTGCCCCGCCGTGAGCCGTGCCCGGCCTGGGTGCGGCCGGGACGGTTCTGCACCGCCCCCTCGGCCACCGCCGCGGCGAGCCGTCCCTCGGGACCCTCGCCCTCGGCGGTCGCCGGCACCACGGTCAGGCCGGGCCCGCCCGGACCGCCCGCCGCCGCGGCGGTCTGCTGACGGCGCGAACGCCCCCGGAACAGCCGGCCGGACGGGGCGGCGGCCGTGCTGGAGGCGGCGGTGGTGGCGGTGGTGCTGGCGGAGGGCGCGAAGGTCGCGGGGACGGCCGCCGTGGCCGTCCGGCCGGACCGGACCGTCCGGCCGGGGGCCGCGGTCTCCCCTTCACCGGCCGCCGCCGTGGCGCTGCGCGCGGCCTGGCCGGCCGAGAGCAGCGCCGAGGCCGCCGCCGCGCCGGAATCGTCCTCGTTCAGGGGCAGCGCGATTGCCCGTCGGATCGACGGGGCCGCCCCCACGGTGGGCGGTGCGGAACCACCCACCGGAGTATCTATGGCCATCTTGGCTCCTTGATCGTCTTACTCGCTCGCGCACCGGTGAGGAACGTGCGGGCCGGTGCGGGCCAAATGGAAACAGGACGACCGCCGCCTCCCCCACGAAGCGACGGCCGTCCTCACCTCGACCGGGGCCTGAACCGGCCCCGGCGAAGCTGTCTGTGTGTTGTTTCTCGATGTGCTCGATGTGCTCGCTGGAGAGGCGGTGGGCCAAGACAACACCGCGGACGCGCCCGGACATCGCGGGGCGTCGGCTCGGGAAGCCGGTTCCTCTCCGAGACCGGCTTCCCGATGGGCTCCACTCTCGCGCGACGCAAGGCCGTTGCCTACGGCGACCGCCCGGATGTGCCTCTTGAACGGACACCTCTGCCCATAGGGGAAGCCCGCCCGCCGCTTTCACGCGTCCAGGGCCAGCACTCCCAGCGCCCCCGTCCGCCGCTCCGGCCACTCCTCGGCCCCCGTCCCCGGCCCCGCCGCCAGCTCCAGCAGCCCGAGCAGCCGCTTGAGTACGGAGTTGTCGGTGTCGTCGAGCCGTCCGGGCGCCGCGGGCGGGGCCGCCTCGGGGAGTTCGCGCAACAGCACCACCTGCGCGGCGCCGCGCCGGGCCACCTGGAGCACCCGCAGCCGGGTGCCGGGCGCGAACAGCACCTCGGCCGCCGTGTCGCCCTCCGCACCGGCCGCCGGGTCCGGTTCGACCAGCGCGGCGGCGGCCTTGCGGCCGGTCATGGACCAGATCAGATAGTGATCGGCGGGCACGGCCGGGTACGCCTTGTCGAAGCCCACCGCGCCGATCGGCCCCGCCTCGCCCAGCTCCTCGCCCGGCAGCAGCAGTTCGGCCGCCTCGCCGAGCGCCCCGCCCGCCGACCGCACGGCGGCCCCCCGGTACGAGGGCAGCCTGCGCAGGCCCGACGCCACACAGCCCAGCAGCGGCAGCAGCTCGCCCCCGCCCGCCGCCAGCGACTCCAGCAGGACCCGCCGGACGTTGGACTCCTCGGCCAGATAGGCGTGCAGGACCGTCAGCTCGGCCGCCGCCTCCTGCGGGTCCGCGGTGTTGCGCAGCGCGGGCAGCCGGGTCAGCGCCCGGGTCACCGCACCGGCGTGGTTGTCCCAGCGCTCCCCCAGCCCCGCCCGCACACCCTCCCGCTCGTTCCCGGCGGGGCGGTAGGAGGGGCGGACCGGGAGCCAGGTGACGGTACGGAGGTCCGGGGTCGTGGGCTCGGGCTCGGGGGCGGTGGCCTCCGGCTCGGGGTCGAGGTCGGGTACGGGGTCGAGGTCGAGGTCGAGGTCGGGGGCCGGTGCCGGGTCGAGGCCGGGATCCGGTGCCGGTGCCGGTGGTGCCTCGCCGTCCGGGGTGAGGGAGGTCATCAGGCCCGCCAGGGGAGTGGCGGGGAGGGCGAGGTCGGAGTCGTCGGCGGAGTCGGGGCCGGGGCCGAAGTCGGGGCCGGAGTCGGGGCCGGTTCCGGATGCCGGGTCCGGGGCCGGGGGGAGGGGCGGCCAGGGGGCCCGCTCGGGGTCGGTGGTGCGGGGGAGTTCGGACTTCCAGGTCGGCTCGGTGCGGTTCGTCCGGGGCATGGCGGGGGGCTGGGTGTTGGTGACCGTGCCGAGCGCGGTCGCCTGCGCCGTCCGTCCGGCGGTGGCCGGTTGCTCCTCGCGGGCCGGGGTGCCGGTCGCCGGACGGGGCCCCGGTCCGCCGGGGAGCGGGTCGGACCCGGTCGAGCCGAGGGGCGCGGCGGGGACGGGCTCCTCGTACGGCGGGGCCGCGCTCTCCCCGTCCTCGTCGTCGCCCTCGTCGCCGTGGCCCAGCAAGGGGTGGGCGGGCTCCTCCTCGGGCCCGGCGGGCCCGGCGGGCTGGGGCGGGCCGAACGGCAGGCCCGGGTCGAAGGGGTCGAGCGCGGGTGCGGACGGCTGCCCGAAGGAGGCGATGCCGAGGGGGGCGGGATCGGGTTCGGGGGCCGGAGCGGGGGTGGGGGTGGGTGCCGGGGTGGGTTCGGGTGCCGGTGGCGGCACGGGCGACGGTCGTACGGGAGCGGGTGCCGGTGCTGCGGCCGGGGCACTGGTGCCCGTCCCGGCCGTGACCGTGGCGGAGACCGCCGCCGGGGCCACCGGAGCGGCCGGAGCCACCACAGGCGCGGGTGCCACCGTCGGCGTCGGCGTCGCCGTGACCACCGGTGTCGCCGCCACCCTCGGCGTCGTCGCCGCCGCTGCCCGTCCGCGTGCCTGCACCGGCTCCGGGCGTCCCGCGCCCGACCGCAGTGCCACCTCGTGGCGGATCGCCAGCCGGCGCAGCGCCCGCAGGGTCTCCGGGGTGGGGTCGCCGAGGAGCTGGATCAGGGTGTGGGCGCGGACATCGTCCTGGAGGGAGGTGAAGAGCTTCTCCAGGGGGGCCAGCAGGGAGTCGTCCAGGGGCTGGCCCGGCAGCCCGATGTCGACGGCCATCACATCGGCCCGCACCGGGCGTTCGACGGCCGTACGCGGCGGCACGGCCTTGTGCGCGCCGATCCACAGACCCGCCCGGACCACCGTGACCTGCCACTTCTTGTCCAGGAGCAGGGTGCCGGGGTCGGCGCCGGGGCGCAGTCCGCCGATGGGGGCACGCCAGTTGTCGATCCGGGGGGCGGCGGGCACGTCACCGTGCGCGGGACGGCAGGTGAGCGTGCGGACGTACGGCTGCCAGGACGGGTTGCCGTCGGCGTCGAGCAGCACGGTCCGGGGGGTGCCGCCGCCCTGGGCGGGGTCGCCCCAGGGCGTGTCCGAACGGGAGCCGCGCGCCGGGCGGGACGCCACCGCGGGGCCCTCCTCCAGCAGCACCGTCACCCCGTTGGCGACCTGCACCTCCGTGCCGAGGAGATCGGCGACCTCCTGGGCGAGGGCGAGCAGATCGGTGCCGTCGGAGGAGACCAGCCGTACGGTGCCGCGCACGGCGGCCGGCAGCACGGCGAGGACATCGGCGACCGCGTCGGGCGGCACCTGGCCGCGGCCCGCGGTGTCCACCAGCAGGACCGGGCCCTCGGGGTCCACGGGGAGGGCGTAGCGGATGGCGTCGACGCCCTCCGGGGGTGCTCCGGCGGGCTGGATCAGCAGCCCGGCCGGGATGTGCTCGACGACACAGCCGGGGACGCCCTCCAGCGGGACCCGGTCCAGCGCGCCCTGCCAGGCGGGCACCGGGTGGCGGGGGCCGAGGGGGCGGGGGCGCCGGGTGGCGGAGTGCTGCCACCAGCCGCCCGCCCGGTCGGGGAGTTCGGGGGCGAACAGGGTGCCGCCGGGCACGACGACCGCGACCCCGGCGGGGGCGAGGACGTCCACGCCCCACCGTTCGCTGAGCGCGCGGGCCGGTGCCGGGCGGTCGCCGGACTCGCCCGCGCCGCCGGACATCACCAGCCGCAGCAGGGTGGTGCCCGCCTCCCGGCACTCCTTGAGCGCCGGTTCCAGCGTGTCGTACAGGGCGTCGAGGTCGTCGAACCCGGCGCCGACCAGCACGGTCGCGGTGGCCGGGAAGGACCAGGTGCCGGTGACCGCGTCCAGGGCCTGCGCGGCGACGGCCAGCGGTTCGGGGACCGGGCCGGAGCCGTGCACGGCGTAGACGCCCTTGGCGCCGGTCAGTCGGAGGGCGGGGCGGGAACGGCCGTTTCCGGGGCGGGACGTGGTGCCTCGGCGGGGGCTGTGCGGGCTCATCGGGACCTCCGGGACACCGAAGCGTGAAATGTGAGAGAAGCGTTAAATGGCACGTTAAGCGCGGGAAAAATTAGGTAAGTTGAAAAAGTTTGGAATGCGCGCAATATACTGCGGGCGGTCCGGTGGGCGAACGCGCCGCGGACCCCCCATCCCAGGAAGGCGGCCCCGCCTTGAGCAGCAGCGGCATACCAGGTATCCGGCCCCGCCCCCGGCCGGAGGGACCGCGCGTCCGTCCCGGCGGCCGGCCCAGAGCCGCCGCCGTCACCCTGGCCACGGCGCTGCTGTGCGGCACGGCCACCGGCGTCACCGCCGGCCCCGCCGCCGCCGCGCCCCGCGCCGAGACCCCCGTACCGCTGCCGTCGGCCGGGGCCAGTGCCGCGCCGGCGCCCAAGCTGCCGGTGATGCCGCCCTACTACGACCTCACCCAGAACCCCTGCACCGAGGGATCGGACCGGACGGTGACCGCCGTGCCCTGGGCGCAGCAGAAGCTGGAGCTGACCCGGGCCCACCAGCTCAGCACGGGCGCCGGGGTGACCGTGGCGGTCATCGACACCGGGGTGGCCGACGGGGTGGCGGCGCTGCGGGGGCGGGTGACCGGGGCGGGCACCGGCGCCACCGAGGACTGCGTGGGGCACGGCACGTTCGTCGCCTCGGTGATCGCCGCGCGCCCGGCGGCGGGCAGCGGGTTCAGCGGGGTCGCGCCGGATGCCCGGATCCTCGCGGTGCGGGCCATCGACTCCACCGGGGCGCCGGACCCGGCGCGGGTCGCCCAGGGCATCCGGTCGGCGGTGGACGCCGGGGCGGAGGTCATCTCCGTCTCGCTGGCCTTCACCAGCGCCTCCGACGCCCTCAAGTCGGCCCTCGACCACGCCGCCGACGAGGATGTGCTGGTGGTCGCGGCCGGGACGCCCGACGGGGTCACCGACCAGTCCCCGGCCGAGGAGCGCCGGCCGGTGGCGTTCTGGCCGGCCGCGCAGCCGGGGGTGCTGTCCGTGGTGGACCTGGACATCAACGACGCCCGGCCCGACGGGGCGTTCGAGCCGGTGCGCGCCGACCTCGCCGCGCCGGGCCAGGGCATCACCGGCGTCGGCCCGCGCGGCAAGGGCAACTATCTGGCCAACGGGGCCTCGGTGGCCGCCGCGTTCACCGCCGGGGCCGCCGCCCTCGTCCGGTCCTACGAGCCGGAGCTGACCGCCGCGGAGGTCGCCGACCGGCTCACCGCGGGCGGCTACCCGGCCCAGGTGCCCCGCCTCAACCCCTATGGCGCGCTGTCCGCCGTCCTGCCCACCAGCGCGCCGCCGCTGCGGGCGGGGGCCTCCGACATCCGGCTCAACCCGGTGTACGAGGACCCGGCGCCCGCCCGCCGGGCCTACACCGTGCTGGTGGGGTCCCTGGCGGCGGCGGCCGTCCTGGTCGGAGCCGTGGTGCTGGCCCGCCGCCACCGGCGTGCCCGGGTCTGACCCGGGCCGCCCGCTCACAGGAGTTCCGGGGTCGGTTCGGACTCCGGCTCCATGACCGCCGTCTGGATCTGGACGGTGTTGCGGCGGGTGATGTAGAAGCCGCGGCCGGGCGGCAGCAGCTTCGGCTTCACATTGCCGAAGAGATAGCCCTCGGAGGGCGGGCAGGACAGCAGCAGGCCCGGGGTGTTGTTCTCCATGAGCCGGCGGATCGTGGGGTCGTTGACCCCGCGCATCCCGCCGGCCGCGGCACGGGCCAGAACCATGTGGAAACCGACCTCGTAGCCCAGCGGCAGATGCTCCAGCAGCGGATCGAAGGGGTTGCGCATCGGCGAGGCGATCAGGTCGTAGTCGTCGACCAGCACGAACAGCCGCGGCCCGCGCCACCAGTCGGCGAGCTTCATCCGGGACGGTGAGATGTCCTGGCCCGGGGTGCGGGTCTTCAGCGCGCGGGCCGCGCCGTCCACCAGTTCGGCGAGCTGGTCCAGGGAGACCGCGTGTCCGAGCCGGTACTCCTCGGGGACCGTCTCGACCAGGGTGCGGCGGAAGTCGACGACCAGGATCCGGGCCTCGGCCGGGGTGAACCGCTCGGTGATGCTCCGGGTGATCACCCGCAGCAGATTGGTCTTGCCGCTCTCGGTGTCGCCGAAGGTGACCAGGTGCGGCACCTCGGAGAAGTCGTGCCAGGCGGTGCCCAGTTCGCTCTCCTCCAGACCGATCGGCATCCGGAACCGCCGCACCGTCTCGGCGGCCGTCGGCGCCCGCTCGCTCGGCGGCGAGGGGACGAAGGCCGGCAGGTCCGCCGCGCTGAAGTGGGTCGGCAGCATCCGCACCGGCGGCGCGACCGGCCCCGCCCAGCTCTCGGCGACCGCCGACACCAGATCGCCGATCCCGTCGGCGAGGTCCTCGCTGTCCTCGGTGCCGTCGATCCGGGGCAGCGCGGCCAGGAAGTGCAGCTTGCTGTCGATGGTCAGACCGCGGCCGGGGATCCTCGGGACCTCCTTGGCGCGGCGCATGTCGGCCAGCGAGTCCAGCGCCTCACCCATCCGCAGCTCCAGCCGGGTCGCCGACTGGTCGCGGACCTGGGCGGTCAGCTCCACCCAGCGGGTCGTGGTGGTCATCAGATGGATGCCGTAGTTGAGTCCGCTGG
Organism: Streptomyces sp. NPDC004610; assembly: GCF_040609715.1. Classification (NCBI taxonomy): domain Bacteria; kingdom Bacillati; phylum Actinomycetota; class Actinomycetes; order Kitasatosporales; family Streptomycetaceae; genus Streptomyces; species Streptomyces sp. NPDC004610. Next base: position 14,149 of record NZ_JBEXLA010000071.1, read on the forward strand.
TGGCGATCTGGTTGATGGTCGGCACATGGTCCTGGAAGTCGTTGCGGACCGTCGACCAGCCGTCGATCACCAGGAACACATCACCGTGCGGCTCGTCGGGGAACTCCCCGGCCACGCGCCGCCGCCGCAGGGTCGGCATGGAGTCGATGCCGTGCTCCAGGAACAGCCGCTCCCGGCGGGCCAGCAGCGAGGTGACCTCGTTGAGGGTCCGGCCGATCCGCTCGGTGTCCAGCCGGGCCGCGACCCCGCCGACATGCGGCAGCCCGGACAGCGACGCCAGCGCGCCACCGCCGAAGTCCAGGCAGTAGAACTGCACCTCGGAGGGGGTGTGGGTGAGCGCGAGACCGGCCATCACGGTCCGCAGCAGGGTCGACTTGCCGCTCTGCGGACCGCCGCAGATCGCCAGATGCCCGCCCGCCGACGACAGATCCACGGTGAGCAGATCGCGCCGCTGCTCGTAGGGCTTGTCGATGATGCCGACCGGCACGGTCAGCTTGCCGCGCTGCGGCCAGTCGGCGGTGGTCAGCCCCAGCACCGGATCGGGGGAGAGCGGCGGCAGCAACTGGTCCAGCGTCGGCGGCTGGCCCAGCGGCGGCAGCCACACCTGGTGGGCGGGGGGCCCCGCGTCCCGCATGGTGCCGATGGCGATGGCCAGCAGGGAGTTCGCCCCGCCCTCCGGCTCGCTCACCCCCGGATCCGGCTCGGGCTCGGGCGTCGGCGCGGGCACCGGCGCCTGCCGGGCGGTCACATACTCGGCGGTCCACAGCACCACCTGGCTCTGGATCTGCGCCTGCACCGCCGCCGCCGACCGCTGCCGGTAGGTGCCCGAGACATACGCGGCCCGGAACCGGGTCAGCGGCTCGACACCGCTCTTGAGGAACCCGTTGCCCGGCGCCGACGGCAGCTCATAGGCGTCCGGCACCCCGAGCACACCCCGCGACTCCATCGCGGAGAACGTCCGCAGCCCGATCCGGTACGACAGATGGCTCTCCAGCTGGTGCATCCGGCCCTCGTCCAGGCGCTGCGAGGCCAGCAGCAGATGCACCCCGAGAGACCGGCCGAGACGCCCGATCATCACGAACAGATCCATGAACTCCCGGTGCGCGGCGAGAAGTTCACTGAACTCGTCCACCACCACGAACAGGCTGGGCAGCGGCGCCAGCGGGGTCCCGGCGGCCCGCGCCCGCTCGTACTCCAGCACCGAGCTGTAGTTGCCGGCCGCCCGCAGCAGCTCCTGGCGGCGGATCATCTCGCCCTGGAGGGCGTCCTGCATGCGGCCCACCAGCGCGGCCTCCCCGGCCAGGTTGGTGATCACCGCGGAGGTGTGCGGGAGTTCGTCGAGACCGAGGAAGGTCGCGCCGCCCTTGAAGTCGACCAGGACGAAGTTCAGGGTCTCCGAGGAGTGCGCCAGGGCCAGCCCCAGCACCAGGGTGCGCAGCAGCTCCGACTTGCCGGAGCCGGTGGCGCCGATCAGCATGCCGTGCGGGCCCATACCGCCCTGCGCGGACTCCTTGATGTCCAGGTCCACCGGATGCCCGTCGGCGCCGATCGCGATCGGCACCCGCAGCCGCCCCGACTCGCTGCCCGCCCGGCGCTGCCAGTAGGCGGCGGGGTCGTGCCGGTGCAGATCGGGGATGCCCAGCAGGCTGGTCAGCTGGATGTCCGACTCCAGCGGCCGGGTCGCCTCGCCCACATCGCCGATCCGCTGGGAGGCGAGCCGCGCGGCCACCGAGCGGGCCGCGGCCGGGCCCAGGGTGTCCGGGCGGCCCAGCGGGGTGGTGGCCTCCTTGCGGTTGCGGTCGGTCCGCACCAGCGCCACCGTGCCCTCGCCCAGTTCGAGCCGGAGCACGGTCCGGCCGGGCCGCCAGCTCAGGGTGTCGGACAGATCGATCACCACACAGTTGCGAAAGCCCTGCCGGTCGAAGCGGTGCCCGCCGGGCAGCTGCCCGCCGTCCAGCACCACCACCGTGAACGGCTCGTCCTTGGTGATCTCCGCCGTCACATCGAACGGCGGACGCTCACTGAAGCCGTCGCCGAGCAGTTCCTCCAGCTCACCCGCGTTGCCCGCGATCAGCCGGGACGGGCCCGCCCCGTCGGTCTCGTGCGGATGCAGGCTGTGCGGCAGCCACTTCGCCCAGTCCCACTCCTCGCGCCGGTCCGGCGACACACAGAACGCGATCATCAGATCCTGCGGGGCGTGCGCCACCGCGAGCTGCGCCAGCACCGCCCGCGCGGTGCCCGCCACCTGCTCGCGCTCCCCGCGCATCAGCACCCGCGCCCAGGTCCGCAGGAACACCGCGATCGGCTGGTCCGGCACCGTGGAGTAGGCGTTGATGAAGGCGCGCAGGGCGTGCGCGGTCAGCGGGTCCAGGTCGTCCACCGGGGTGTTCGCGGTGGTCGTCAGCTTCAGCCCGAGGCGCTGGTCCCCGACCGCGAGCCGCACCTCCGCGAAGTCGTCGTCGCCGGTACGCCGTTCCCACAGCCGGGTGCTGCGCGCGAACGACCACAGCGCCTCCGGCTCCGGATGCCGCCAGGCCAGCGCCCGCTGCTGCTCGGCCACCGCCCGCCGCACCCGGCGCCGTACGCCCGACAGATAGCGCAGATAGTCCCGGCGGGAGCCCTTGAGGGTGTTCTTGCGCTCGGCGGCGGTCCGCATCAGCTGGCCGATCAGCATGGTGCCCATGGCCAGCGCCATCACACCGACGATGACATAGGTGATCGGGCTGGAGGTGGAGCCGGGGCGCATATAGAGCAGCACCATGGCGCCGGTCATCATCGCCATCGGCAGATAGGTCATCATGCCGCCGTTGTTCGGCGTCGGCTCGGTGATGACCGGCGGCTCCTGGAGGGCGAGGTCGCCCGAGGGCATCTCGGGGCCCGTGCGGCGGGTGGGCCGGCGGAAGAAGACCACACTCAAGGAACGTCACCTCTGGCTGATCGGACTGAATCTGACGGACCGCCCGTCGAGGGGGCGGCGGGAGCCAGGTGTCAGCTGCGCGCGGGCGCGGCGGAAGCGGGCCGCACCACCATGTCTGACACACATGTTCCGGCCGCCGATGCCCCCCGCGAAGCCCCCTGCCCCTTGGGGCAGACTTACCGCACCCGTCTGTGCAGGAATCCGGGGCATCGGGCCCCCGGGAGCACCCGCGGTCTGCCGTAATGTCATGTCAACTCGGGCGAACAAGACCGCCCGAGCGGTCACCGTTGGCCGCGCCGCGGGACGCCGCGCTTCCCAAGTGAAGCGGTCGGACCCCAGTATGTGCACCTGGGACCGCCCCTCAGTCAAGGGTTGCCGCCCCACTGTCATCCGTCGGGCATGTCCGGGACCGCATCCCGCTCGCCCCGCGTCCCCTGCGCCGCGTCGCCACGGGTGGCACCGCATGCACCAAATCTACTGTTCGGAGGGTGGCACCCCTGATGAGCGAGAGCCAGGTGGCGGCCCTGCCCGGCACGTCCGGTCTGTGCCGGCTGACCGTGCGGGCACCGGAGAAACTCCTGGACCTGGCGGTCCCGGCGGACATCCCGGTGGCCGATCTGCTGCCGGTGATCGTCGGCTACGCCGGGGACGATCTGTACGAGTCGGGACTGGAGCACGGCGGCTGGGCACTCCAGCGCGTCGGCGGGGACCCGCTGGACCCCGAGGGCACCGCCCAGTCCCTCGAACTGCACGACGGGGACATGCTGCTGCTGCGGCCGGTCGCCGAGACACTGCCGCCGGTCCGGTTCGACAACCTCGTCGACGGCGTGTCCAGCACGATCCGCGATCTGCCCAACTCCTGGTCGCCCGAGGTCAGCCGCTGGGCCCTGCGCTCGGTGCTGCTGGTGGTGCTGGCCGCCGTCCTGACGCTGCTGGCCCTCACCGACGGGGCGGGCACCGACCGGGCCGTGGTCTGCGGCGGGGCCACCCTGATGCTGCTGGCCGGGGCGGGCGCGGCGGCCCGGGTGCTGGAGGACATGCCCGGCGCGATCCTGCTGGGCCTGGCCGCCGGACCCTTCGCGGCCCTCGCCGGGACCCTGGTGGTGGGCGACGCGACCGGCGTCGGGGACGGCGGGCTGACCGGCGCCCGCTGGCTGGCCGGGGCGGCGCTGTGGGGCATCGTCACCGCGCTGGCGATGACGGTGGTGACCAGCTGGCCGGTGGCGTTCGTGGCGAGCATCGTGGTCGCGGTCGCCGGGGTGCTCGGCGGGGTGCTGATGCTGACCCTGGACGAGGGCGTGGACGGGGCGGCGGCCGGGGTGACCGTGGTCGCGGTGCTGTTCGGCGCGTTCGTCCCCACCATGAGCTTCTCCCTGTCCGGTTTCCGGCTGCCGCCCCTGCCCACCAACTCCGACGAGTTGCAGGAGGGCATCGACCCCTACCCCAGTGACGAGCTGACCGCCCGCACCGCGGCCACCGACCGCTGGATGACCGGCCTGTATCTGGCCGTCGGGGTGATCTGCTCGGCCTGTCTGACCGGGCTCGCCACCGCCCTGAGCACCCCGCAACTGCTCACCGGCGCCCTGCTCTCGGCCGTGCTGCTGCTGCACGGCCGCAACCTCGGCAACGCCTGGCAGCGGCTCGCCCTGGTGCTGCCGGGGGCGGTCGGCGCGGTGCTGCTGACCGTGTGCGCGGCCCTCCAGCGCGACTGGGACGGCCAGTTCACCGCCGTGGGGATGCTGCTGGGCGGGGTGGTCGTGGCGATCATCCTGTGGACGGTGCCCGGCCGCCGGCTGCTGCCGTACTGGGGCCGGGCCGGTGACCTGTTCCAGTCCGCGGCGGCCATCGCCCTGCTGCCGATGGTGCTGTGGGTGCTGGACGTGTACGCCGACCTGCGCGGCGTCAAGGGCTGACAGCGCCGCCGAGAGCTGAGATCCGAGAGCGAGACCCGTAACCCATGCAGACCCGCCGCGACCAGGTCCAGGCCCACCGCTTCGTCGTCAACCGGCTGACCACCGGACTGATGCGCACCGACCCGGACTTCCCCGAGAGCCCCAACCGCAGAACCAACATGGGCATAGCCATCGGCGTGGGCATCGGCATCGTCGTCTCCATCGGCTTCCTGGTGTACGGCTTCATCTCGCCGGGCGGCAACAACACCTGGCAGAACGGCAAGACCCTGATCGTGGAGAGCGGCACCGGCAACCGCTATCTCTACGACGGCTCCCTGCGCCCGGTCCGCAACTACGCCTCCGCCAAGCTGATCGTCGGCACCGGCATGAGCACCCGCACGGTCCCCGCCAAGTCCCTCGCGAACACCCCGCGCGGCGGTGCCGTCGGCATCGAGGGCGCCCCCGACACCCTGCCCAAGGCGTCCGAGCTGGACAACGGCCGCTGGGAGGTGTGCGCCACCATCCGCACCACCGACAGCAACCAGCGCACCGCCGCCACCACCCTCGTCGTGGACGGCGAGACCCCCGGCGCCGGGCTCGGCGCCGATGACGCCCTTCTCGTCACCGGCCCCGACGACACCCACTACCTCATCTGGCGCGGCAACCGCTACCGCCTCGCCGACGGCACCGACACCGCCGAGGCCCTCGGCTACGGCGCCAGCGCCCCCATGCCGGTCTCCGCCGCCTTCCTCGACGGCCTCCCGGCGGGCCCCGACCTCGCCCCGACGCCCGTCCCCGGGCAGGGGGAGGCCGGTCCGGACCTGGATGGCCGGGAGACTCGCGTCGGGCAGGTCTTCGTGGTGCAGACGCCGGGCTCCTCCGAGCGCTACTACCTGCTGCTGCGCGACGGTCTGGTGCCGCTCACGCCCACCCAGGCGGCGCTGTCCCTGAGCGGCCCCGGCGTCCGCGAGCGGGCCTACGACGGGGCCGCCCCGGTCGCCGTGCCGCTCACCGCCGACAGCCTGAGCGGGCGGCTGACCGGTGCCGGTTCGGCGGTGGAGAACGCCGGCAAGTCCCTGCCGCAGAACCCGCCGACCCTGCTGCCGGTGAGCACCGGTCAGGCGGCGTGCGTGCGCTGGGAGGGCGCCGGGGGCGACGAGCAGCCCTCCGGATCCGGGGACACGGGGGGCATGTCGGTGGGGGTGGCCCTGATCGACCTGGGCGGACTGCCCGCCGACGCCAAGGCGCCGACCCGGCCGGCCTGTGTGCCGGTGGACACGGTGGCGGTGGAGCCGGACGGCGGCAGCCTGGTGCGGGCGCTGGGCGCGGGCGGCGGGCAGATCGGCGGCACCACCTATCTGGTGACCGAGACCGGGATGAAGTACCTGATCCCGACCCCGGAGGCGGCGGCGGCCCTCGGCTACGACCTGGCGACGGCCCGTGGACTGCCGTCCACCCTGCTGGCGATGCTGCCGACCGGTCCCGACCTCTCCCCGCAGAGCGCCCTCACCGGACAGCCGGTGACCAGTACCGCGCCGGGCTGCGCGGGGTCGGGCGAGCCCGAGCCGGAGACCACCGGCCGGCCGCAGACTCCGGCGGCGCCGCCCGCCGGGGGACCGGCACCGGGGCCGGGTGAGGGGACGGTGGAGCTGCGCTAGCCGCGCCCCCCGGAAGGCCCACAGCCGCCCGGCCCCCTCCGCAGGAACTGCACGACCCGCACGACCCGCGTGACCCTCGCCACCCGCGTGACCTGCGTCACTGCCAACAACGGACCGATCGTGGCGATTGGTTGCTTGAAAGTGTCCCAAAAGGGTTGAGGCAATGTCAGAACGTGCTAAGTCGCACTCGGTCATTTGACGGAAGCTCAGCGCTTCACCGGTCGCCTACGGTGCAGGAGTGCCTAGTCACGCATCGACACGCGGACGCCGCTCGGACGTCGGCGAGTGTGGCGGGGAGGGGTGCAAGGCACAGAACCGAGCTTCGTATGTCGGCTCTATGTGGGGAACCGAAGTGACAGTGACAATGACTCAAGCGGAAGGCATTGCGGGCGCGTTGGGCGCACCGATCTCGGTCGTACTGCGCGCCAGCGACACCATCCTGGAACATGCCACCAGCGCCTATCTACAGACCCGGGCCATGGTGACCATCGTTCCTCAGCAGGGGCTCGCCGAGGCAGATGTCTCGGTCATGCTCCTGCACAGCCTGGACGACGACTGGCTCAGGATCCTGAAGCAGGACGCGGCTCGGGCGGGCGGTTCACCCGTCCCCGTCGTGGTGATGGCGGATCGGGTCAATGAACGGCAGCTCACCCTTGCTGTCGAATACGGACTCACCAGCTTTCTCTACCGCAGCAGTTCCAGCCTTGAGCAATTGCTCGACGCCACCATGGAGGCAAGTTCTGGGCGCAGCCGTATGCCGGACGAACTGGTCGGTCATCTCATCGCCGAGCTCGGCCACCAGCAGCGGCAGCAGACGCTGGCGCGGTTAACTCGACGGGGCGGGCTCTCGGCCCGTGAGATCGAGGTGCTGCGCATGCTGTCCGAGGGAATGAACACGGTGGAGATATCCGAGAGGATGAGCTATTCGGAGCGCACCATCAAGGGCATCATCCACGACAGCGTCAAGCAGCTGAAGTGCAAGAACCGTACACAGGCTGTCGCCCAGGCGGTTCGGACCGGAATTCTCTGACCGCTACAGAGAAACCGTTTCTGAACCTTCACACTCGCGGAGCGCACCGTTGGCCCAGGCCGGCGGTGTGCCCCTTTTTGCTGTCCGGAATCTGTTCGGAGGCTGTCGGTAAAGAAATCCCAACTAGTCCCGATCCCGGTTAATTTCATGTGTCACGGGGCTTGCGTAAACGTAACCCTGGGAGGCAGGATCCGGTATTCAGGAGGTCCGGCTGTGGTGATCGCGTACGACGCGACGCGGAGGAGCCGGGAAGAACGTT
>NZ_JBEXLA010000072.1:0-21104 GCF_040609715.1 Streptomyces sp. NPDC004610
TGGGCCCTGGGGTTCGGGGCTTTGGGGCCCTTTTCCCTGCCGACGGATGTAAGTAGAGCACACGATTGAGTTGTGCACAACTGAATGGCTCGCGACTTGCCCTTGGCTGACCCGCGGCTTGCCCTTGACCTCAACCCCGCTTGACGTACGACCGTCGCCCCATGACCGACACCGAGCACGCCGCCCCCGCCCCCACGCCCACCTCAGCCCCTGTACCCACCCTGGCCCCCGACCTCGTCCCCACCCTCGTCCACCGCCTCTTCCGGGCCCTGGACGCACGGGACTTCGGCGCCGGAGGCACGATGGCGGGGCTCGTCACCCCGGACGTACGGATGGAGACGCCGGTCGGGGCGGGCGAGGGGGCCGAGGAGGCGACGCGCGGGGCCGTGGCGGCGCTCGCGCCCTTCGCCGCCACGCAGCACATCGCGTCCGGGATCCTCGTGGACGGGCACGACCCCGGCGCCGGGTCCGCCCGCGCCTCCTGGAACGCCCTCATGACGCACATCTACGCGGACGGAACCCTCTTCACGGTCGGCGGTCTCTTCGACGCCGATCTGCGGTGGACGCCGGACGACGGCTGGCGCTTCAGCCGGGTCGCCGTCCGGCCTCTGTGGACGCAGGGGACGCCACCGCAGACGAAGGAGCGGAACTGACTCCGCCGCAGACGAAGGAGCAGAGCTAACCCCGCCGCAGACGAAGGAGCAGAGCTAACTCCACCGCAGACGAAGGAGCAGAGCTAACCCCACCCCAGACGAAGGAGCAGAGCTAACTCCGCCGCAGACGAAGGAGCAGAGCTGACCCCACCCCATACGGCGGCGCGGAACTGGCCCAGGACCGACCGGCTCAGACGGTCGCCAGGTCGAACTTCTCCCACACCCCCGCCGCCGCCCGGTTCGCGATCAGCGGGGACGCCCCCGCGTCGTCCGCCGTCACATAGCGGCCGTTGACCTCGGCGAGCAGGCTGACCGTGCCGTCGGCATGGGTGATCAGCCGGAAGGTCTCCCAGGGGCCGATGGCGAGGCGGCTGGAACCGAGCGCGGCGGCGCCCGCCGAGTCGGCGCAGACGATCTGGCCGTTGGCCTGCGCGCGGAGGGCGATCCTGCCGTCGCCGAGGTCGAGCCGGTCGAAGCGCTCCCAGGGGCCGGCCGCGTCACGGTTGGCGACGAGCGAGGAGGTGCCCGCGTTCTCCGCCGTCACGAACTTGTTGTTGGCGCGGGAGCGCAGGGTGATCGTGGAGACCGCCGGGAGCCCCGCCGACGTGCCCGCCACATAGGGCGTGGTCGGCCGGGTCGCCGTCACCGCGAGCAGGCCCTTGAGCATCCGGCCGCCGTCGCCGGTGAGCCGCAGATAGTAGTCCGCGGAGCACGCCGTGCCGTCCTCGTCCAGGCCCAGCAGACCCGAGCCCTTCGGGATCCAGTCCTGCGATTCGGCGGTCTTGGCGATCTGGTTGCCCTCGTTGTACTCGTCGTACATGGAGATGTAGATGCCCTGGGAACCGGCCCGGACCACGTTGTAGAACTGGCGCCACATGAAGTCGCCGTGGGCGCGCTGCCGTTCGGCCACGTCGCCGGGGAGGACGCAGGGCTGGTAGTCGATGCCGGAGGCGGCGCACTCGGCGAGGTCGGGGACGGTGGCGTTGTCGTGGAACCAGTCGGAGTCGGCGGCCTTGCCGATCCGGCCGACCATCCACGGGGAGATCATGTGGAAGGCGTGGTAGACCTCGCCGAAGCCGGGGCGTGAGTCACTGACGCCGGTACGCCACCAGGTGGGGACGCCGCCGATGACGTAACAGCCCTGGTCCTTGAACCAGTTGACGACATCCAGGCAGGCGGCGGGGGTGAAGTCGCGCTTGTCGTCGCTGAAACCGAAGCCCCAGACGCAGACGACCGGCTTGCCGTTCTGCCGGGCGTAGGCGGGGCTCGCGGTGTGGGCCTTCATCCGGTCGGTCCAGTCGGTCTTGATCTCCGACTGGAAGGCCGTCCAGTCCGTGACGTCGTACATGATGTAGTACTTGCGGTCGTACTTCTCCGCCGCGGAGCGGACCTTGTCCGCCATGTCGTTGCGGGTGGGGCCCTCGCCGCCCATCGGGTTGAAGCGCTGGAGGGCGGCGGTGTCGATGCCGTACTGCTGCATCCACAGGAAGTGGGTGTCGACGGTCTGCTGGTCGTAGGAGGAGAAGAGGGTGGGCACGCCGCCGTTGCCGAGGTTGCCGTACGCCGTCGGGTAGGTCTTGGTGTAGTCGCGCAGATCGGGCCAGGACGTGATCCCGTGGTTGGACGGGGAGGGCGGCTGGGCGCTGTTGGGGCTCCAGTGCCACCACGCGTTGATGGGGGCGCCGTCGCCCTTGCAGGCGAACCAGCCCTGGTAACCGACGGTCACCTTGCCGACGACATCACCGGTCGGGCTCGCGGTGGCGCTCGGGTCCGAGGTGGTGGCCGCGCGGGCGGCGAAGGCGCCGAGGGCGGCTGCCGCGGTGCCGCCGGCGGAGGCGCCGAGCACCTTGCGGCGGGTCCAGAAACGCTTGCGGTGCTGAGAATCCGGCATGTGGGTGCATTCCTGCCTGGAGGGGGGAGTCAGGGGGGAGTCACGAGGAGCGGCGCACGGTGGGGGAGTCCGCTCACAAAACTCAGGGTGTGAGTTAAGTGGGCATGGTGACGTTGGGTCAAGCTCAGGGGTGTGGTTACTCGAAGTTACGCCCAAAGGTATGCACAGGCTGTGAGGGGGGTGTGGACGAGCCGACCGGCCCGGGATTAGGATTTCTCTGACTCAGTCAGAGAAATTTCCGGCGCGCAGATACCGGGTACCGGCGACCGGCGACCGGCGACCGGCGACCGGCGACCGAGAATCGGGAACCCAGGCGAGGGCCACCATGACCGTCCAGGACATCCGCTCCTTCAACCGCTTCTACACCCACCTCATCGGCGCCCTCGACTACGGCCGCCACACCTACGCCCCCTACACCCTCACCGAGTCCCGCGTCCTGTACGAACTGGCGCACGCGCCACACGTGGACGCCGCCGATCTGCGCGTCCAGCTCCATCTGGACGCGGGCTATCTCAGCCGGATCCTCAACAAGTTCGAGGACGACGGACTGATCGAGCGCGCCCGCTCCGAGCAGGACACCCGGCGCCGCCGGATCGGGCTGACCGAGCGCGGCCGGTCCGCCGCCGGGCTGCTGGAGGAGCGGTCCCGGGCGAGCGTCGGCGCCCTGCTGGCGACCGTCCCCCCGGCCGACCGCCCCCGCCTCGCCGACGCCCTGCGCACGGTCCGCACGCTCCTCGGCGACGGCCGCGCCCCCGGCCCCGAGGATGTGCGGCTGCGCCCGCCCGCCCCCGGCGACCTGGGCTGGATCGTGCAGCGCAACGCCGCGCTCTACACCGCCGAGTACGACTGGGACGACACCTACGAGGCCCTCGTCGCCCGGATCGTCGCCGACTTCGCCGCGGACCACGACCCGCGGCGGGAGCGGGTGTGGATCGCCGAGCTGGACGGGCGTCCGGTGGGGTGCGTGATGTGCGTACGGGACGCGGCGCCCGCGACCGCGCGGCTGCGGCTGCTACTGGTCGAGCCGGACGCGCGCGGGCTCGGCATCGGGGACAGACTGGTCGGCGCCGTCATCGCCCACGCCCGCGAGACCGGGTACGAGGACCTGGTGCTCTGGACCAACGACATCCTCGCGGGCGCCCGCCGCATCTATCAGCGGCATGGGTTCGAACTCGTCGCCGAGCAGCCCCACCACTCCTTCGGCCACGATCTGATCGGCCAGGACTGGCGGCTCGGCCTGAGCGCGGACGCCGCCGGGTGAGAGACGGGGTCGAGTAGGGTCCGGCGGTATGAAGCTGGCCTTCTCCACGCTGGGAGTCCCCGGCCTCCCCCTCTCCGACGTACTGACCCTCGCGACCCGGCACGGCTACCACGGCGTCGAACTGCGCGCCCACCCCGAGGAGCCGGTGCACCCCGGCATCGGCCCGGCCGAACGGACGGCGGCGCGGGCCGCGTTCGAGGACTCCGGGATCGAGGTGCTGGGCCTCGCCGGATACGTCCGCGTCGCCGCGCCCGGCGACGACGCCCCCGTCCTCGACGACCTGCGCGCCCTCCTCGACCTCGCCCGCGACATGGGCGCCCCCTATGTCCGGGTCTTCCCCGGCGGCGACCCCGATGGGGACCCGGCCGAGGCGGACGCGACGGCGGCCCGGCGGCTGACCGAGGGCGCGGCCCACGCCGCCGACGCCGGGGTGCGCATCCTGCTGGAGACCCATGACTCGCACCGCACGGGCGCGCGGGCGGCCCGTGTACTGGGCCCGGTCCGGCACCGGAGCGTGGGCGCGCTGTGGGACGTGATGCACACCTGGCTCGGCGGTGAGCAGCCCGCCCAGACCTTCGCCGCGCTCGCCCCGCATCTGGGCTATGTCCAGGTCAAGGACATCGCGTCCGCCGACGACACGACGCCGCTGCCGCTCGGCGCCGGCATCCTGCCGCTCGGCGAGTGCGTCGAGGTGCTCACCCGCGGCGGCTGGGACGGCTGGCTGTGCTGGGAGTACGAGAAGCGCTGGTACGAGGCGGCGGCCCCGCTCCCGGACCTGCTCTCGGCCGGACGCGACCACCTGGGACGGCTGCTGAACGACGCGGCGTAGCCCTCCGGGCGGGGGCCGTGTTCTCCGGGGCGGGGCCGGGTTCTCCGGGGCGGGAGCCATGCTCTCCCGGGAGCCATGCTCTCCGGGGCGGGCCCGTGTTCTCCGGGGCGGGAGCCATGCTCTCCGGGGCGGGAGCCATGCTCTCCGAACGGCGGCCCCCTACTCCCGCCCCCTCACTCCCGCCCCCGCCCCTTCACTCCCGCCCCACCACCCCCACCGCCCCGCCCGCGCACCACTCCAGCACCCCCGGCCAGTCCCCGTACCCCGCCGCCAGATCCAGGTGCCCGGCGCCGGGGAGGACATCGGCCGGGAGGCCGAGCGGCTCGGCGTAGAGGTGGTCGGCGCCCTCGGGGCAGTACGGGTCGCTGTCCGTGGCGACCAGCCGGGTGCGGGCCGCGGTGACCTCCAGCGGCGGCGGGGCGAACGCCGCGATCTGCGGCACCCGCGCCACCACCTCGTACGACGGCGGAGCCACCAGCAGCACCCGGTCGACGTCCCGCGCGCCGGGTATGTCCCGGTCGAGCGCGTGCAGCCAGCCCAGTACGGACAGACTGTGGGCGACGACCACCCGCTCGGGCCCCTCCAGCGCGGCGAGCCCACGGCCGTACTCGGCCAGCCAGGTGTCCAGTTCGGGGGCGTCGGGGTCGGGGAGCTGCGGGTAGACGACCTGGTGACCGAGGGCGCGGAGCCGGTCGGCCAGCCAGTGCTGCCAGTGCCGGACGGGACGGCGGTTCTGCCAGCCGTGCAGGATGAGGTACGAGGCCGGGGGCGTGGGTGCGGGTGTAGGTGAGTGCACGGTCATGCCGTGATCGTCGTAGAGGGGCGCGAGTCCCGTCCACTCTCGCCCTCACCGCCGCCAGCGTCCCCGCTGCCGCCCCCTCCCCCGCCTTCGGCGACCGGCGCCCCCGGCTTCCGCCCCCTCGGAGCCCTCGGCGCCAGGGACGTCAACCCCACCCCCACCACCAGCAGCACCGCCGCGCACCACCGCAGCGGCGTCACCGACTCGCCCAGGAACAGCGCCGCCCCCGACATCCCGAACACCGGGACGAGCAGGGAGAAGGGCGCGACCGTGGACGCCGGGTGGCGGCGCAGCAGCCAGCCCCAGGCGCCGAACCCGAACACCGTGCTGACCCAGGCGACGAACAGGACCGTGCCCGCGCCCTGCCAGTCCAGCACGCGCAGCGCGTCCAGGTCCCGGTCCACGCCCTCGGTCAGCAGGGACAGCGCGAGCAGCGGCAGCACCGGGACCGTGCACACCCACACCATGAAGTTGAACGCGTCCGGCGGCGCCGCCTTCCGGGTCACCACGTTGGACACGCCCCACCCGGCCGCCGCCAGCACCACCAGCGCGAACCCGGTCAGCGGTCCCGACGCGCCCTCGTCCACGGCCGCCACCGCGATCCCGCCGAGCGCCACCGCCATCCCGATCACCCCGAACCGGGTCGGACGCTCCCCCAGTACGGCGAACGCGATCAGCGCGGTGAACACCGCCTGGATCTGGAGGACCAGGGAGGACAGCCCGGCCGGCATCCCGGCGTCCATCCCGATGAACAGCAGGCCGAACTTGGCCACGCCGAGCGCCAGCCCGACCCCCACGATCCATTTCCAGGGCGCCTTGGGGCGGCCGACCAGGAAGACGGCCGGGACCGCCGCGACCAGGAAGCGCAGGGCGGAGAAGAGCAGCGGCGGGAAGTGGTCGAGGCCGATCTCGATGACGGTGAAGTTCACGCCCCAGATGGCGGCGACGAGGACGGCGAGCAGCAGATGGGAGGGGCGCATGGCATCGAGCATGTCCCGGGCCGGGTGTGAAGCACCAGCGATGATTGATGCATGCTTGGATTCAGCAACGCTGAAGAATGACAGCCCAGGAATGACGGCCCACGAATGACAGCCCCTTGCGACCGCGACCCGGAGGCTCACCGTGCTCGATCTCCCACGCCTGCGCGCCCTGCACGCCGTCGCCGTGCACGGCACGGTCGGGGCTGCCGCCGCCGCCCTCGGCTACACCCCCTCGGCCGTCTCGCAGCAGATCACCAAGCTGGAGAAGGAGACTCGTACGGTCCTGCTGGAGCGGGCGGGCCGGGGGGTGCGGCTCACCGACGAGGCGCAGCAACTGGTGTCCGCCGCCCAGGAGTTGCTGGCGATCGTGGAGCGTACGGAGACCGATCTGGAGCGGCGGCGCGGACAGCCGGCCGGGCGGCTGACCGTGGCGGCGTTCCCGTCGGCGGCGCGCGGGCTGATGCCGTTCGTCCTGGCCGATCTCGCCGCGCGGCACCCCGCGCTGGACACCCGGCTCAGTGAGGTCGATCCGCATCTGTCGGTCGGGATGGTCGCCAGGGGCGCGGTCGACATGGCGGTGGCGCACGACTGGGACATCGCCCCGCTGCGGGTCCCTCCGGGGGTGGAACGGGTGAAGATCGGGGAGGACGTGTGCACGCTGCTGGTCCCGCCGGGCCATCCCTTCGTGGGGCGTACGGGGGTGCGGCGGGAGGAGTTGGGCGGGCAGCGGTGGGTGTGCCAGCCGCCCGGCCGGGTCTGCCACGACTGGCTGCTGCGGACCCTGCGCGGGGCCGGGCACGAGCCGGAGATCGCCCATCAGGCGGATGAGAACCCGACGCTGGTGGCGCTGGTCGCGGCCGGGCTCGGGATCGCGCTGATCCCCCGGCTGGGGCGGGGACCGCTGCCGCCGGAGGTGGTGGAGGTGCCGCTGGATCCGGTGCCGGTACGCCGGCTGTACGCACTGTGGCGCGAGGGCGCGGCGCGCCGTCCGGCGATAGCGGAGACGGTACGGACCCTGCGGGAGCAGTGGCCGGGGGCGGCGGCCCGCTCGACGCCGTCGCCGTGAACGCCGCTGCGGGCCCGCCTCGCCTCACCCGGACCGCCCCTGCGGCACGCGCCGCCTCACCCCGACCGCCCCTGCGGCACACCCCGCCCGGCCTCGCCGCGTCCCTGCGGCCCGCCTCTCCTCCCCTCGCCGCCCCCCTGCCGCACACCTCCCCTCCCCCCGCCGCCCCCCTGCGCCACACCCCGCCTCACCCCGACCGCCCCCTACGCCTCCCCTCCCCCCGCCGCGCCCGCACCTCCCCCTCCCTCTCCCCCACCCCCTCACCGGTTACCGTGCACGCACTTCCTTCAATGGGCCTTCGATGGATCACTCCGGAAGGAGCGCACCCATGCCCTCCAGGCGTACCGTTCTCGCCGCCACGGCCGGAGTCACCGCCGGCCTGGCGATCGGCGCGGAGACCCGGACCGTCCCCACGACCCCCACCGCCCCCACCGCCCCCACCGCCCCCACCGCCCCCACCGCCCCGGCAGCCCCCACCACCCCCACCGCCCCCACACAGCTCACCGACGATCGCCCCCGCAGCCCCGATCACGCCCTGCGCGCCCTGATCTCCCGGATGACCCTGGAGGAGAAGGTCGGCCAGCTCTTCGTCTCCCGGGCCTTCGGCCACTCCGCGACCGCGCCCGACCAGGTGGACATCGACACCAATGTGCGGGAGCTGGGCGTGCGGACCCCCGCCGAACTCGTCGCCAAATACCACCTCGGCGGGATCATCTACTTCGGCTGGGCGCACAACACCCGCGACCCGCACCAGATCGCCGCGCTCTCCAACGGCCTCCAGAGCGCCGCCCTGAGCCGCCCCCGGGGCCTCCCGCTGCTCATCTCCACCGACCAGGAGCACGGCATCGTGGCCCGGATCGGGCGGCCCGCGACGCTCCTGCCGGGTGCCATGGCGATCGGCGCGGGCGCCTCGCGCGGCGACGCTCGCGAGGTCGGCCGGATCGCGGGCGCGGAGCTGCGCGCGATGGGCATCCGGCAGAACTGCTCCCCCGTCGCCGATGTGAACGTCAACCCCGCGAACCCGGTGATCGGCGTGCGTTCCTTCGGCTCGGACCCCGAGGCGGTCGCCGAGCTGGTCGCGGCGGAGACCGACGGCCACCGCGCCGGTGGCGTGGCGGCGACGGCCAAGCACTTCCCCGGCCATGGCGACACCACCGTGGACAGCCACTACGGCTTCCCGGTGATCACCCACACCCGGGAGCAGTGGGAAGCCCTGGACGCCGGGCCGTTCCGCGCGGCGATCGAGGCCGGGGTCGACTCGATCATGACCGCCCACATCCTGGTCCCCGCGCTGGACGACTCCGGCGACCCCGCCACCCTCTCCCGGCCGATCCTCACCGGGATCCTGCGCGAGGAACTGGGCTACGACGGCCTGGTGGTCACCGACGCCCTCGACATGGCCGGGGTGCGGCAGAAGTACGGCGACGACCGGGTGCCGGTGCTGGCGCTGCGCGCCGGGGTGGACGTCCTGCTGAACGCGCCGAAGCTGGACCTCGCCTGGAACGCCGTGCTGAAAGCCGTCCAGGACGGGGAACTCACCGAGTCCCGGCTGGACGAATCGATCCTGCGGGTACTGCGGCTGAAGGCGCGGCTGGACCTGTTCGACGCCCCGTACGTCACCCGGTCCGGGGTGGACCGGGTGGTCGGGATCCCGGCGCATCGGGCGGCGGCCGACCGGATCGCCGAGCGCACCACCACCCTCCTGGTCAACGAGGACCGGCTGCTGCCCCTGGACCGGACGGCCCACCCCGCGCTCCTGGTCGTGGGCGCCGACCCCGCCTCCCCGTCCGGCACCACCGGCCCGCCCACCACCGTGCTGGCCGACGCCCTGAGCGCCGAGGGCTTCCGGGCGACGGCCCTGTCCACCGGCCTCTCCCCCACGGCGGCGGCGATCGAGCGCGCGGTCACGGCGGCGGCCGGGGTGGACGCGGTGATCGTCGCCACCTACAACCTCGGAGCGAGCGGTACGGACGGCACGGGCGGCGACGCGAGCACCGCCCAGCGGACCCTGGTGGAGCGGCTCCTCGCCACCGGGAAGCCCGTGGTCGCCGTCGCGATCCGCAACCCCTACGACGTGGCCCGGCTGCCCGGCGTCCGGGCCGCCCTCGCCACCTACTCCTGGACGGACGTGGAACTGCGCGCCGCCGCGCGGGTGATCGCCGGACGGGTCCGCCCCCGGGGCCGCCTCCCGGTACCGGTCCCCCGCGCCGACGCGCCGGGCGAGATCCTGTATCCACGGGGCCACGGACTGACCTACTGAGCCAATGCCGGAACGTACCCCGCGTACGCAGTTCAGCCGCCGTACCGGCCCCCACCCCGGCCCGAACCGGCCGGTGTCCCTGGCGCGCACGGTCGGCGCGGGCGACGCTGGTGCGGAGCGGGAGGTGGGGGGATGCGGGGACGGGGACGGGGACGGGTCGGCGTGGGGTTCCTGGTGGCGCTGCTGGTCACGGTCGGCTGCACGGGCTGCACGGGCGTCGGCAGCGGTGGACCGGCGAGCACGGCACCGTCACCCCCGCCGGCCCCCGCGTTCGGGGAGGTGTTCCTCGGCGACGGCGAGTGCAGTTCGTTCGGGACGACCGCCGTCACCGAGGTGCCCTGCGCCGGTGAGCGGGCCGCCGCGCGGGTGGTCGCCCGGCGCGAGGGGAAGGCCGGGGAGGGCGGACTGTGCCCCGGCACCACCGACTTCGTCCTGCACATCAGCGCCCAGCGGCCCACCCACGACGAGGACGGCGACGGCAGCGTGGCCCAGGGCTATGCCTGTATGCGCCACCTCCAGCCGCCGCATCCGGGTGACCCGGGCGGCGGGGGCGGCCCGCGCACCATCGTCGGGGACTGTGTGTACGGGGCGGGCGGCGGCCAGGTGCGGGAGACGCCCTGCGACGGCGGCGGACGGCACCGGCCCGAGTACCGGGTGACGGAGGCGGTGGCGGACCGGGACCGGTGTCCCCCCGCGACCGTCCTCTACGTCCAACTCGGCGGAACCGCCCGCCCGGTGGGCTGCGCCGAACGGACATGAGACAGGAGACATGGGACATGGGACATGGGACATGGGAAGGGACCGGCCCCCGGAACGGAGACCGGCCCCTCACCCAGCCAGCGGTCACGGCCGCAGCGTCGGCTCCCGCTCCACGTCCCGGACGTCGAGCCCGGCGTCGTAGCGGGCCAGCGGCTTCGCCAGGTCGGCGTCCTGCTGGACGGCGGCCGGGGCGACGCCCGCCCATTCCAGGATCCTCGCCGTGGCGAGGGCCTTCTCGTCGGCGACCAGACCGGCCACGTTCGCCCCGTGGTTGGCACCGGGCGCGGTGAGGACGTACGAGTCGCGGGCGCTCTTGCCCAGCCGGAACGGCTCGGCGCCCCACGGGTCGTTCTCGCCGTAGACGAACAGCATCTGCCGGGCGTTGTTGCGGACCCAGGAGTCGACGTCCCGCATGGCGTGCGGCTGGAACCTCATGTCGATGTCGCGCGGCACGAACTCGCGCGGCGGGAGGTAGCCGTAGCGGATGTACTTCTTCTCGATGTGCGGGAAGTGGATGGTGGGGGCGCCCAGCTGGGTGCCCGCCTGGTAGTAGTACGGGGTGTACGGGGACAGGCCCTGGTCCGTGTAGAACGAGAAACCGGCGATGGTGTCGATGGAGTTCCAGATGTCGTCGTCGGTGGCGTTCTCCGCGTCGGCCGGGATGGTGTCGCAGTCGGCGAGGACGCTGTACTGCCAGAAGCCCCAGACGTAGTCGAGGACGGTGGCCTCGTACGCCTTGTCCAGGCTGCCGACGGTGGTGAAGGTGTACTCGTTCTCGGCGGCGTAGGCCGCGTAACGCTCCTTCAGCGCCTCGCGGCGCACCAGCGCCTCGCGCTGGACGCCGTTCAGCCGGTCGCGGCACTCCTCGGTGCCGACCTCGGCGAAGAAGCGGTCGTACGCCTTGTCCTGGTTGTTGACCACGTCGTTGGGGGCGACGTAGGCGACGACGCCGTCCATGTCACGCGGGTAGAAGCGCTCGTAGTAGGTGGCGGTCATGCCGCCCTTGGAGCCGCCGGTGGAGATCCAGTTCTCCTGGTAGATCGGCTTCAGGGCCTGGAAGATGCGGTGCTGGTCGCTGGCGGCCTGCCAGATGTCCAGCTTGGTCCAGTCGGCCGGGCTGGGGCGGGACGGGGTGAAGAAGCGGTACTCCATGGAGACCTGGTTGCCGTCCACGATCTGGGTGGGCTCGCGGCGACTGGCGGTCGTGGAGACGTTGTAGCCACCGGTGTGGAAGACGGTGGGGCGCGAGACGTCCTTGTGCAGCACGGTGATCCGCTGCTGGAAGGTGCCCTTGGAGGGTTTGCGGTGGTCGACCGGCTGGGTGTAGGTGAAGACGAAGAAGCGGTAGCCGGGATACGGCTTCTCCTGGACCAGGCTCATTCCGGGTACGGCGAGCAGCCGGTCCTTGATGTCCGTGGCCTCCGGCTGCTGAGCGGCGGTGGCCGCCCCTGCCGTGCTCAGTGTGCCGATGAGCACGGTGAGCGCGAGCAGCCATCTGAGCGCCTTGCGCATGACCCTCCCCTGTGGACCCCATGGACCCTGTGGACCTGTGGACCCTGTGACTCGGTGACTCTGTGCGGCGGATGTGCAGCAGATGTGCGCGGAAGCTATCGGAGCGATCGGGCCCGCACCAGGGGGTACTGACGAACCGTAGGGGATTTCGTAGGGGATTCCCTAGAGGGTTCCCCGGGCCGCGCGGGGACCGCTCAGCACAGGATCCAGCCGCTGCTCACCGACCCGGAGCCCACCGCGCCCTTCACCCGCACACAGCGCTGGCCCGCGTGCACGGTGACCGGGCCGGCCCGGCGGACGAAGCGGCCCTGGTCGACGACCGGCCGGTTGCCGCGCGCCTGGAGCGAGACGGACATCGCCTTCCGTCCCCCGACCGTCTTCGGCAGGGTCACCGCGCAGACATAGCCGCCGCTTCGGAAGACCTGGACGGACCCGGTGGTGAACGGCAGTGTCCGCACCTTGCGGCCGGCGCACCCCGACCCCCCGGCGGCGGCGGCCGAGGCGTCGGCGGGGGCCAGCAGCGCGAGCAGCGCGGCGGCGGTGAACGAGGCCGTACCGAGCACGAACCACCGGTGCACCGCTCCCCAGACCACGACCGCCCCTTCCCGCCCGACGACACCGGCCGTACGGGTGTACGGACGCCGAAGCCCCGCCGGAAGGTTGCACCGGGGCGCCCTGCGATCAGCGGGACACGGCCACCGGCTCGCCCTCCTCCGGGGCCTCCGGGGCGCCGGTGAAGGTCCGCCACAGGCGGGCGTACCGGCCGTCCAGGGCGAGGAGTTGCTCATGGGTGCCGTCCTCGGCGACCCGGCCGTGGTCCATGACGACCACCCGGTCGGCGCGGGCGGCGGTGGTCAGCCGGTGGGCGACCACCAGGGTGGTGCGGCGGCCCGCGAGCCGGTCGGTGGCCTGGTTGACCTGGGCCTCGGTGGCGAGATCGAGGGCGGCGGTCGCCTCGTCCAGCAACAGCACATCGGGGTCGACGAGTTCGGCGCGGGCCAGCGCGATCAGCTGCCGCTGCCCGGCGGAGAGGTTCCGGCCGCGCTCGGCGACCTCGTGGAGGTAGCCGCCGTCGAGGGTGGCGATCATCTCGTGGGCGCCGACCGCGCGGGCGGCGGCCTCCACCTGGGCGTCGGTGGCGTCGGGCCGCCCGTAGGCGATGGCGTCCCGCACGGTCCCCTGGAAGAGGTACGCCTCCTGGGGGACCACCCCGAGCCGGTGGCGGTACGAGGTGAGGTCGAGGTCGCGCAGATCGGCGCCGTCGACGGTGACCCGGCCGCCGGTCGGGTCGTAGAACCGGGCGACCAGCTTGACCAGGGTGGACTTCCCGGCGCCGGTCTCGCCGACGAAGGCGACGGTCTGCCCGGCGGGGATGCGCAGGTCTATGCCGCTGAGGGCCTCCTCCTCCGTCCCGTAGGCGAAGTCGACGTCCTCGAAGGCGATCTCGCCGCGCAGGGAGAGCACTTCGCGCGGTTCGTGGGCGGACCGGGTGGAGGTCGGCTCGCGCAGCAGTTCCTGGATCCGGCCGAGGGAGACGGACGCCTGCTGGTAGCCGTCGAAGACCTGGGAGAGCTGCTGGACGGGCGCGAAGAACAGATCGATGTAGAGCAGATAGGCGACCAGCGCGCCGGTGGTCAGGGTCGCGGCCTCGATCCGCCCGGCGCCGACGATGAGCACGGCGGCGGCGGCGCCCGACGACAGGAACTGGACGAAGGGGAAGTAGATGGATATCAGCCACTGCCCCCGGATCCGCGCCTCCCGGTAACTGGCGCTCCGCGCGGCGAACCGCCGCCCGCCGTCCGTCTCCCGCCCGAACGCCTGGACGATCCGCAGCCCGGACACCGACTCCTGGAGATCGGCGTTGACCGCCGAGACCCGCTCCCGGGCCAGCTCGTACGCCTTGACGCTGGCCCTGCGGAAGAAGTAGGTGGCGACGATCAGCGGCGGCAGGGTGAGGAACACGACCAGGGCGAGCTGGAGATCGATGACGAGGAGGACGCCCATGATCCCGAAGAAGGTGACCAGCGAGACGAAGGCCGTGACCAGCCCGGTCTGGAGGAACGTCGACAGGGCGTCCACATCGGTCGTCATCCGGGTCATGATCCGCCCGGTCAGCTCGCGCTCGTAGTAGTCGAGGCCGAGCCGCTGGAGCTGGGCGAAGATCTTCAGCCGCAGTGCGTACAGCACGCGTTCGCCCGTGCGCCCGGTCATCCGGATCTCGCCGGTCTGCGCGGCCCACTGGGCGAGGACGGCGATCACCCCGAGCAGGGCGGCGGCCCAGACCGCGCCGAGGGCGGCCTCGGTGACACCGCTGTCGATGCCGTGCCGGATCAGCACCGGCAGCAGCAGCGCCATCCCGGCGTCGACGGCGACCAGGCCGAGGCTGATCAGCAGGGGCCGCCCGAAGCCGCGCAGCAGCCGCTTCAGCCCGTAGTGGGCCTCGGGCCGCACCGCGCGGGCCTCGTCGATGTCCGGGACCTCGGTGGCCGGGGGCAGGGCGTCGACCTGGGCGAGGAGTTCGGGGGTGGCCGGGGTACCGGCCAGGGCGAGATCCTTGGGCTCGCGGTCGCCGGTCCACAGGGCGGGGGTGATGCCCCGCTCGGCGTCGAACTCGGCGTCGAGTTCCTCGCGGACGGAGGTGTCCTCGCGGGGCGCGGCGGGCGGGGCGTGCCCCGGGGAGACCCCGCCCAGCTCGTCGGGATCGGTGAGGAGCCGCCGGTAGAGCGCGGACCGCTCCTGCAACTCCTCATGGGTGCCGAGGTCGGCGAGCCGTCCGCCGTCCAGGACGGCGATCCGGTCGGCGAGGTTGAGCGTGGACCGCCGATGGGCGATGAGCAGGGTGGTCCGCCCCCGCATGACCTCCCTCAGCGCCTCGTGGATCTCGTGCTCGACGCGGGCGTCGACGGCGGAGGTGGCGTCGTCCAGGACGAGGAGGCGGGGGTCGGTGAGCAGGGCGCGGGCGAGGGCGACGCGCTGACGCTGGCCGCCGGAGAGGGTGAGGCCGTGCTCGCCGACCTTGGTGTCGTACCCGTCCGGAAGCTCGCTGATGAACCCGTGGGCCTGCGCGGCCCGCGCGGCGGCGAGGATCTCCTCGTCAGTGGCACCGGGACGCCCGTAGGCGATGTTGTCGCGCACGCTCTCGGAGAACAGAAACGAGTCCTCGGGAACGAGCCCGATGGCGGAGCGCAGCGAGGACAGGGTCAGCTCGCGCACATCGTGCCCGCCGATGAGCACGGCCCCGCGGCTGACGTCGTAGAAGCGGGGCAGCAGCAGTGAGACGGTGGACTTGCCGGATCCGGAGGACCCGACGACGGCGAGGGTCTCCCCGGCCCGGATCTCGAAGCTGAGCCCGCGCAGCACGGGCGTGGCGGGGTCGTAGGCGAACGACACATCGTCGAACTCGACGGTGGCGGGCGCGTCGGCGGGCAGTTCCTTGCCGCCGTCCGCCATCGACGGCTCGGTGTCGATCAGCTCCAGCACCCGCTCGGTACCGGCGCGGGCCTGCTGTCCGACGGTGAGGACCATGGCGAGCATCCGGACGGGTCCGACGAGCTGGGCGAGATAGGTGGAGAAGGCGACGAACGTACCGAGGGTGATGCTGCCGCGCACGGCGAGCCAGCCGCCCAGCGCCAGCATGGCGACCTGCCCGAGCGCGGGCACGGCCTGGAGCGCCGGGGTGTACCGGGAATTCAGCTTGACGGTCCGCAGCCGCCCCGCGAAGAGTCTGCGCCCGATCTCGCGCAGCTTGCCGGTCTCCTGCTCCTCCTGCCCGAACCCCTTGACCACCCGGACCCCGCTGACCGCCCCGTCGACCACTCCGGCGACGGCGGCGGCCTGGGCCTGCGCGTACCAGGTGGCGGGGTGCAGCCGGGAGCGGGACCGCTTCGCGATCCACCAGATGGCGGGGGCGACGGCGAGGGCGACCAGGGTCAGCGGCGGCGACAGCCACGCCATGATCGCCAGCGAGATCACGAACAGCAGGACGTTCCCGATGGTCATCGGGAGCATGAAGAGCAGGCCCTGGATCAGCTGGAGGTCGCTGGTGGCCCGGCCGACGACCTGCCCGGTGGACAGCTCGTCCTGACGGCGCCCGTCGAGCCGGGTGATCGTGTCGTACATCTCGGTCCGCAGATCGTGCTGGACATCGAGCGCGAGCCGCCCCCCGTAGTACCGCCGGATGTAGGTCAGCACATACACCACGAAAGCGGCGGCTATCAGCAGCCCGGCCCAGGTCCCCATCCCCCGGGACTTGTCCCCGATGACGTCATCGATGATCACCTTGGTGATCAGCGGGACGACGGCCATGACGGCCATGCCCGCCAGGGAGGAGCCGAGGGCGAGCACGACGTCCGTCCGGTGCCGCCAGGCATAGGCGGCGAGCCGCCCGATCCATCCCCGTTGCGCTGCCACGCCGCCGCCTTTCACTTGTCCCGCGTTCATGTCTCCCGCCGGCGCCCGGTGTCTCCACCAGGTGCCGTGTGCCTCCGCAAGTGACCAACACGGGGCGAAGCGGATTTCATCCCCCCGCAACAATCCGCCGCGCCCGGCACCGCCCGGCACCCCTGGCGATCGTCGGGGTGCGCTCCTGACGGGGGTCGGGTCGGGGCCGGCTGATCGACTCCCTAGGCTCCTGGTGTTCCAGGTACGTGCGGGGAAAGAAGCAGAGGACTAGAACTGCGTGAACATACTTGAGGCGGCATTTCTGGGGGCGGTCGAGGGACTCACCGAGTTCCTCCCCGTCTCCAGTACCGGGCATCTGACGATTCTGGAGCGGCTGCTCGGCCACTCCCCCGACGATCCCGACATCACGGCCTTCACGGCGATCATCCAGGTGGGCGCGGTCCTGGCGACCGTCATCTATCTCCGTAAGGACATCGCACGACTGATCACGGCGTGGTTCCGGGGCCTCACCAAGCGTGAGGCGCGGCGGGAGGCGGACTACAAGTTCGCCTGGGCGGTGATCATCGGCTCGATCCCGATCGGGATCGTCGGCCTGGTCTTCAAGGACCACATCGAGACGACCCTGCGCAGTCTCTACGTCGTCTCCATCGCGCTGATCCTGTGGAGCGGGGTGATGTGGTTCGCGGACCGCCGGGCCACGCAGACGCGCGGCGAGGGTGATGTCACCTGGAAGGACACCCTCATCATCGGCCTGGTGCAGTGCATGGCCCTGATCCCCGGCGTCTCGCGCTCCGGCGCCACGACCTCGACGGGTCTGCTGCGGGGCCTGGACCGGGTGACGGTGACCCGGCTGTCCTTCATGCTGTCGATCCCGGCACTGGCCGGAGCGGCGGTCCTCCAGACGGTGACGGAGTTCGACGCGATCTCCAACGGGGTGGGCTGGCCGGCGACGATCACGGCGACGGTGGTCAGCTTCGTGGTCGGGTACGCGGCGGTGGCCTGGCTCCTGCGCTTCATCGCGCACCACAGCTACAGCGTGTTCATCTGGTACCGGGTGGGGTTGGGGCTGGTGACGTTGGTGTTGCTGGGGACGGGAGTTGTGCCGGCGACGTGAGGCCGTGGCACACGGCCGGGGCGGGCACAGCAACCGGTGGAATCCTCGCTGCCGAGGCGCGGCCGACCCCTCGGCCGCGCCCTGGAGCAGCGAGGAGACCCTCCGGTGACACACCCTCAGGCGAGGCGCCCTCAGGTGAGGCGCATGGTGGCGGGGGCCGTCGCGGCAGCGTTACTGCTGCTGACCGCCCCGGCGGCGCCCTCCGTGGCGGCGGCCGGTGCCTCCGGCGCGGGGGGACCGATCGTGTGGGGCGGTTGCGACGATCCGGCCCTGGCGGCGGCCGGGGCGCGGTGCGGGACGCTGCGGGTGCCGCTGGACCACGCCGACCCGGACGGCCCGAAGATCACCCTGGCGCTGTCCCGGATACGGCACACCGCACCCGAGAGCGACTACCAGGGCGTGATGCTGGCCGTGCCCAACCCGCTGGGCGGCTCCGGGTACACCGACCCGCTCCAGGGCGCCCGGCTGCCGGACGGGGCGGGCGCGGCCTACGACTGGGTCGGCTTCGCCCGGCGCGGCCTGGCCCCCAGCTCACCCGCGCTGACCTGCGTACCCGACGTCTTCGGCTACGACCGTCCGCCCTACGAACCGGCCTCGCGCGCCGAGGAGGCCGCCTGGGTGGCACGGACCGAGGCATACGCGGCGGCCTGTGACACCGGCGCCCGGTCGGCCCTGCTCGACCATATGAAGGCCACCGACACCGCCGCCGACATGGAGCGCATTCGCGTCGCCCTGGGCGCCGAGCGGCTCAGCCTCTACGCCCGCTCCTACGGCACGTACACCGCGCAGGTCTACGCCACACTCCATCCGCGGCGCGTCCACCGCGCGGTGCTGGACAGCAACGTCGATCCCCGGCGGCCCTGGTACCAGGCGGCCAACTTCGACCAGAACGTACGGCTGGAGGAGAATCTGCGGCTCTGGTTCGACTGGCTGGCCACGCACGACGGCGTCTACGGCCTCGGCGCCACCCGGGCGGAGGTGACCGAGGAGTGGGACCGGCAGCTCGCCGCGGTCACCGCCGTACCGGCGGGCGGGGTGATCGGCCCCGACGAATGGGCCGACCTCTTCCTCGTGGCCCCCTACTTCGAGTCCAGCTGGCCGCTGCTGGGCGCCGCGTTCGCGGGCTGGGTGCACGACGGCGACGCGGTGACCCTGAAGGCGCTCTACGACCAGCTCATGCAGGTGGGGAACGACAACACATACGCGGCGATGCTCGCCCAGATCTGTACCGACACACCCTGGCCGGCCGCCTGGCCGACCTGGCGGGCGGACACCCTGGCCTCCGCGCGCCGGGCGCCGGGCACCACGTGGGGCAACACCTGGTTCAACGCGCCGTGCCGCACGTGGGGCGCTCCGGCCGGGCCGCCGCTACGGGTGAACGGCTCCGCCGTCCCGCCGATCCTGCTGGTCCACGAGACCCTGGACGCCGCGACCCCGTACGCGGGCAGCCTCGAAGTACGGTCCCGTTTCCCCCGGGCGTCCCTGGTCTCCGTCCCCGACGGCATCAACAACGGCCCGACACCGGGCTCCAACACCTGCGTGGACACCCATATCGCGGCCTACCTGACAACGGGGGCGCTGCCCGCGCGGGTACCGGGGCGGGGGGCGGACGCGGAGTGCGCGAGGGGGGCGGCGCCTTTGCCTTTCGTGGCGGTTGTCGGCTGAGTTCGTGGGGCGGGTCAGGCGGGCCGGTCCTTCAGGTGACTCACGAACGCGGACCAGGCGGTCCCCGCGATCAGGAGGGCGGGGCCGGTGGGCGTTTTGCTGTCGCGGACGGGGACGCCGTCGTCGTGGGTGTGGATGACCTCCAGGCAACTGCCGTTGTCAGGGCCGCTGTAGCTGGACTTGCGCCAGCCGACGAGCGCCGATGCGTTGGGTATGTGCTTAGAGTTCATGGTCGTATTCCTCCGCCACCTCTTCGAGCAGATCCAGCGATGCGTCTGGTGGCATAGCCGCAGCCCGAGCCAGGTCGTAAGCGTCCTTGCAATTCTGCACCATCAGTGGATCATCGATGAGGTTGCCCGTGTATAGAGCTTCGACGTACGCAAGGTCCGGCGCGTCTGTAAACCGCATCAGACTGAGCATCGATCCCATCGTTGCATGGGCTCCGACCGCGTGAGGAACGACCTGCACTCCGATGCGCCCGGACCGCCCGAGTCCGGCAATGTGCCGTAACTGCTGAGCCATCACCTCGCGGCCCCCCACCTGGGCCTTTATGACGTTCTCGTTGAGGATGAACCACAGGGTCGGGGTGGCCGGGTCGACCAGGATCTCGGCTCGCCTGAGCCTGTTGACAGCGTTCCCGTCAACCTCGGACGGGGTGTAGTTGGGCCGCAGAACGCGCAGAACCGCATAGGCGTAGTCCTTGGTCTGAAGCAGCCCAGGCACTAGGGATACGGCGTACTCGCTGATGGACGTGGCCAGTTGCTCCCATTCGAGAGCTTCGGCGAAGTGGTCGGCAGCGGGAATCACGCCGAGCGTGGGCAGGAATTCGGTGAAGAAGCCCCTGCCGTCCAGTACCTCGTCCAACCGGATGGCATCCGCCCGCTGCGGGATCCGACGGCCCGCCTCTATGTGGGCGATCATCGACGGCGACATGGCGAGGAGCTGGCCCAGCTCCACCTGTGTCAGTCCCTTCGCCTCCCGCAGGCGCTTCAGATGCTGCCCATAGCGATGGCGGTTGCTCTGCTGCCGATTCTCCGCCGAACTGGCCATGCATCGGCTCCTCTTGACAAATGCACTGGAGAGCTGAGGGTCCTTCACATGCTAGCCGCGCACAGCGACGCTTCACCTACAGAAAGTGACGTACGGCTGAAAACAGGAGCCCCCCATGCCCCACCCCCACAACCGCGCTCAGGACACCTACGAAACCCTCCGCCAACTGCTCGCGCAGATCGACGTGGCACCGGCCCACTTGAAGGTCGACTGGTGCACCGAGGCCGCCGAACCCACCATCCTCATCGGCGCCCTGAACGTCGTGGACGCCCTGCGGCTGATCCGCGCGGTCCGGGTCGCCGTGGAGCACCGGCAGCGCGGAGCCGGCCTGCTGGCCGACCGCCCGCACCGCCCGCTGGTCGGGGAGACCGTGCTCGACACCGCCACGGACGAGATGGGCGAGGTCGCCGGTTATGTGCTGCGTCCGCTGGAGCCGGGCGAGCCCTGGACCGCCGACCCGGATCACATCCGTCCCCCGGACCGGGACCGGCTGATCCGCGCCCGGCTCGCCCGCCTCGACCGGGACCAGCGCTCCAACCCGCTCGTGCTCGTACCGTCACCGCTGGCCCCACGTGACTGAGACTCCACCCCCGGACCGGAGGAACGAGTCCCGGGCCGTTCTGTGGGGCGGGCTCCTCATGTTCCTCATCTGGGTGGCCGTGATGGCCTATGTCATGGCGGTCGTGCTGGCCGACGAACCGGCCACCCCCCACGGGTGAGGGGCCGCCCCTCCGGACGGGAGGGACGGCCCCTGGGACCTGTGACGCCGCCGCTAGGAGTTGTCTTCAATTGTCACGCCCACATCAGGAGCGATGCGAGGGTGACGGCTGCCTGGTAGGACTCGGCGGTCTTGTCGTAGCGGGT
>NZ_JBEXLA010000073.1:0-20947 GCF_040609715.1 Streptomyces sp. NPDC004610
GTCGTGGCTTTTTGCGCAGTTCCCCGCGCCCCTGGGGAGGTGGGTGGGTGGGGCCGTTGTCGTCATGGTGCGGGAGCGTCGTGGCTGGTCGCGCAGTTCCCCGCGCCCCTGGGGGGGTGGGTGCGGTCGTTGTCGTCATGGTGCGGGAGCGTCGTGGCTGGTCGCGCAGTTCCCCGCGCCCCTGGGGGAGGTGGGTGGGTTCGGCCGTTGTCGTCCTGGTGCAGGTTCGTTGTGGTTGATCGCGCAGTTCCCCGCGCCCCTACGGGCGTCGTGGTGGGGTTGGGTGGGTGGAACCGGGCGTGGCGGCGGTACGTTTCCCCGGTACCTTCGTGTTTCTGCTTTACCCGTCCCCATCGCTGGAGTTCGCCCCATGGTCACCGCACCCACCCGCTCCGACCGGCGGATCAGCCCGGTGTTTCTCGGGATCGTCGCCGTGACGGCGGTGACGGGGTGGGCGGCCTGGACCGGGTTCGCCGAGCAGCCGGGGCTGGCCGTGTTCCTGTTCGTGACGGGCGCGTGGATCGTGTCGCTGTGTCTGCACGAGTACGCGCACGCCCGGACCGCCCTGCACAGCGGGGACATCTCGGTGGGCGCCAAGGGCTATCTCACGCTGAACCCGCTGAAGTACACGCACGCGCTGCTGAGCATCGTGCTGCCGGTGGTGTTCGTGATCCTGGGCGGGATCGGGCTGCCGGGTGGGGCGGTGTTCATCGAGCGGGGGCGGATCCGGGGGCGCTGGAAGCACAGTCTGATCTCGGCGGCGGGGCCGCTGACGAACGTGCTGTTCGCGCTCGTGTGCACGGCCCCGTTCTGGCTGGACGCGCTGTCCGGCGTACCGGCCGACTTCCGGTACGCGCTGGCGTTCCTCGCGCTGCTCCAGGTGACGGCGGCGATCCTGAACTTCCTCCCGGTGCCGGGGCTGGACGGCTACGGGGTGATCGAGCCCTGGCTGTCGTACAAGGTGCGGCGGCAGGTGGAGCCGTTCGCTCCGTTCGGGCTGCTGTTCGTGTTCGCGCTGCTGTGGGTGCCGTCGATCAACGCGGTGTTCTTCGACGCGATCGACGCGATCCTCGGCGGGCTCGGGATCAGCGAGGTGGACAGCTACTGCGGCCGGGATCTGTACCGGTTCTGGCAGGAGGGCAACCCGTACTGCGCGGTCAGCCCGTGACCGAGCCCTGCCGGCGGACCCGGCCGCGCCGGGCGTAGTACCAGGTCAGATTGGACGAGAGACCCGCGAGCAGCACCCAGACGATGCCCAGCCAGTTGCCCTGGACGAAGGAGACGACGGCCGCGGCGACGGCGAGGACGCAGACGATCAGGGCGTAGAGGGCCAGGCGGGGCATCGGGGTCGGCTCCTGTCGGGACGCGAGGGGGGGACACAGGGGAGGCGTGCGCCGGAATCGCTCCGGTGCGTCCCCCAGTGTCCCCCATCGGCTCAGACGTCGGTGACCCGGAGCCCGGCGTGCGCCTTGTAGCGGCGGTTGACGGAGATCAGATTGGCCACCAGGGACTCCACCTGGTGGGCGCCCCGCAGCCGACCGGCGAAGACGCCCCGCATCCCGGGGATGCGCCCGGCGAGGGCCTGGACGATCTCCACATCGGCGCGGTCCTCGCCGAGCACCATCACATCGGTGTCGATCTCGTCGATCTCCGTGTCCTGGAGCAGGACGGCGGAGAGGTGGTGGAAGGCGGCGGTGACCCGGGAGTCCGGGAGCAGGGCGGCGGCCTGCTCGGCGGCGCTGCCCTCCTCGGGCTTGAGGGCGTAGGCACCCTGCTTGTCGAAGCCCAGCGGGTTGACGCAGTCGACCACCAGCTTCCCGGCGAGTTCGGCGCGCAGCGACTCCAGGGTCTTGCCGTGGCCGTCCCAGGGGACGGCGACGATCACGATGTCGCTGCGGCGGGCCGTCTCCGCGTTGTCGGCGCCCTCGATGCCCAGACCGAGTTCGGCCGCGGCGGCCTCGGCGCGCTCGGCGGCCCGGGAACCGATGATCACCTTCTGTCCGGCGCGGGCGAGCCGGTGGGCGAGGCCCTTGCCCTGCGGTCCGGTCCCGCCGAGCACCCCGACGACCAGCCCGGAGACATCGGGCAGGTCCCAGGGGTCCTTGGCGGGGGCCTTCCGCTCGGCGGGTCCGGTGGCGGCACTATCCGTAGAGGTCATGGGCCGACTTTACGTCCCGGGCCGCCCCGGTCAGCCGGTGAGGCGGGTCACGGGGACCCGCCGGAAGACGATCCGCTCGTACGCCCCGAAGTCGCCGGTCTCATGGAGCAGTCCGAGGGTGCGGGTGTCGACCCGCGCCAGGTCGGAGTAGGCGGCGGGCAGCCCGTCGGCGGTGAACACCGGGCGCCAGGTGGTGCCGCCGTCGTGGGAGGCGCGGACGGTCATCAGGGCGCGGCCGTCCCACAGCGCGGGTCCGGCGTAGAGCAGGAGGTCGGGGTCGCGGAGCTGGAGGACGCTGCCCTGGCAGACGGGGGTGGTGAGACCGGCCTGCGGGCGGAACGGGACGGCGAGGGTGCGTCCGCCGTCGAGGGAGTGGGCGTCGGCGCGGTTGCCGGGTGAGCGGGAGTCGTTGCGGGTGTTGAAGTAGACGCGGCCGTCGGGGAGTTCGGCGGCCATGGTCTCGTTGACATTGATGTAGCCGTCGGTGTTCTGGTCGAGATAGCCGAGGTACCAGGTCGCGCCCCGGTCGTCGCTGAGCAGGCAGTGGCCGCTGTTGTACTGCGGGGCGGAGCCGCTGGTGCCGGGCTCGGGCGGCAGGGTGTGGTTGCCGGGGACCACGACCCGGCCGCCGGTGAGCTGGATGCCGTGGCCTGGGGTGGTGGCGTACCAGCGCCAGCCGGGCTGTTTGACCTGGTCGGTGATGTCGGTGGCGGGGGACCAGGTGAGGCCGTCGTCGTCGCTGTGCTGGACCCAGACGCGGCGGCCGTCGGCGTCGGAGACCTTGCCGTCGAGGATGAGCGCCTCGGAGGCGGCGGCGGAGGAGCGGACGTGGACGAGCAGGATCCGCCCGGTGTCCAGGACGACCGGGGCGGGGTTGCCTGCCAGGTTCACGCCGTTGCTCGCGGCGACCAGGAGGGGGCCCCAGGTGCGTCCGCCGTCGGTGGAGCGTTTGAGGACGATGTCGATCCGGCCCCAGTCCTTGGCGGAGTCGACCCGCCCCTCGCAGAAGGCGAGCAGCGTCCCGGCGGCGGTGACGACCAGCGCGGGGATCCGGAAACTGACATAACCCTCCCGCCCGGCACGGAAGGGCACGGAGGGGGGTGTGGCGGGGGGTCCGGAGGGGGGTGTGGCGGGGGGTCCGGTGGGAGGTGTGGCGGGGGGCATACGCGGCTCCTGGTCGGGGTACGGGGGCATGCTGCCAGGGCGGGGGCTCCGGGGCGGCCGTATCGCGGGGGTATGCCCAGGACGGGCGAATCCGGGGTGAACGCCGGGTCACGGACGGCGTGGTGCGGCAGGATGCGGAGCCATGGATGCCGTACGGGTCGCTCTGCTGCGTGAGGTGCTCGCCGGGACGGAATGGCTGGGGGCGACGCGCGGCTTCGCGGGCGCGCTGCGGGGCTCGGTCGTCTCGCACGGCGGGGGGCTGCTGCTGGTCGGGACCCGGGACTACGAACCCTGGCATCTGGCGGCGCACCTGGTGGACGAGGCCGCCTGGTCCGGTACGCCGGAACTGGCCCCGACCCTGGTCCGGCACGCGGCCCGGCCCACGGATCCGGCGCATCTCGCGGTGGGCCTCGGCCGGATCGAGGCGGCCCGGCGCGGGGAGACCCTGCTGGTGGTGGCGCCGGACGCGCCGGGGGCGCGGCTGCTGGAGCGGGTGCACGACGCGCGGCGGGCCGGGGTGACGGTGCTCGCGCTGGGGCCGGACGCGGGGGAAGGGGAGCGGGAACGGGAGCTGTCGGTCATGGCCCATGAGTTCCTGGCGGTGCCGGAGGGCGGGGAACTGGACCTGGACACCGTCCAGCATCTGGTGAGCGCGGCGGCCGGGGAGAACATCCGTCCGGCCCCGCGAGGCCGGAGCCGCCTGCGGGACCGGGTGTCCCGCTTGGCGGACCACCTGACGGCTCCGCCGCCGGCGCGGTGGTGACGCTCACCCACGCGAGCGGGGTGTGCCGCTGCGCCCACCCTCCCCCATCGCCCCAGCGGCACGGCTGCCCGCAGCTAGGGCCGGGGGCAACGCCCTGCTTTTAAGGGGCGCTGGGGGTACCCCCTCTGGGGGAGGAACTGCGCGATCAGCCACAACGCACCCGCACCCGCCCCTCAGTCCTCGTCGCGCTCCTCCGGCGTCGCATCGTGCCACCGAGGATCCGTCTCCCACTCAAGATTGCGCTCACGCGCCGTGGCCATCGCCTGCTCCGCCTCCCCCCGCGTGGCGTACGGCCCGAACCGGTCCTTCGCGGGGCACTCGGGCCCTTCCTCGACCTTCTTGTGCTCCAGGCAGTAGTACCACTCGCCCGGCTTCGCAGCCGTGCGCTTCTTGAACAGGGCCATGAGCGGCTCCTTTCGCCTCTGACATGGTCCCCCATGCCCGCTGGTTAGACTCGCTGGCATGTCTGGCCAGTCGCTGCTCGTCCCAGGGGACCTGTCTCCCACCCGTTCCGTGCCCGGAAACATCCGGCGCCCGGAGTACGTCGGCAAGCCCGCGCCGACCCCGTACACCGGCCCCGAGGTGCAGACCCCGGAGACGGTCGAGGCGATGCGGATCGCCGGCCGGATCGCCGCGCAGGCAATGGCGGAGGCCGCGAAGCTGATCGCGCCCGGGGTGACGACGGACGAGCTGGACCGGGTGGCGCACACCTTCATGTGCGACCACGGGGCGTATCCGTCCACGCTCGGCTACCGCGGCTTCCCCAAGTCGCTGTGCACCTCGGTCAACGAGGTCATCTGCCACGGCATCCCGGACTCCACCGTGCTGCGCGACGGCGACATCGTGAACCTGGATGTGACGGCGTACATCGGCGGGGTGCACGGCGACAACAACGCCACCTACCTGGTCGGGGACGTGGACGAGGAGAGCCGGCTGCTGGTCGAGCGGACGCGGGAGTCTCTGAACCGGGCGATCAAGGCGGTCCGGCCGGGCCGGCAGATCAACATCATCGGCCGGGTCATCGAGTCGTACGCCAAGCGCTTCGGCTACGGGGTGGTGCGGGACTTCACCGGGCACGGCATCAATTCCGCCTTCCACAGCGGTCTGATCATCCCGCACTACGACAGCCCGCACGCGGTGACCGTGATCCAGCCCGGGATGACCTTCACCATCGAGCCGATGCTGACCCTCGGGACGCATGAGTACGATATGTGGGACGACGGCTGGACGGTCGTCACGAAGGACCGCCGCCGGACCGCGCAGTTCGAGCACACCCTCGTGGTGACGGAGACCGGCGCGGAGATCCTGACCTTCCCGTAATTCCGCGCTCGCGGCAGCACTCGCACCCGCCCCTGCTCAGGGCGGGTGTTTTCTTGTACGCTTTTACCGACAGGGAGTCGGGAAAGCATTGACTTAGGTAAGGCTCACCTTAGATGATTCACTCCATGGAGTCCTTCTCGACACTCATCCGCACCGCGTCCCACGAGCAGCATGTGGAGGCGGAGACCTCGACGTTCATGAGCGATCTGCTCGGCGGCCGGCTCGGCGTGGACGCGTACGCGCGCTACACCGAGCAGCTGTGGTTCGTGTACGAGGCGATGGAGTCCGGCGCCGAGGCGCTGGCGGCCGACCCGGTGGCGGGTCCCTTCGTCCAGCCGGAGCTGTACCGGCTGGGTGCCCTGGAGCGGGATCTGGAGCATCTGCGCGGCCCCGGCTGGCGCGAGGACCTGTCCGCGCTCCCGGCCACCCAGGAGTACGCGGACCGGGTGCGCGAGTGCGCGCGGACCTGGCCCGGCGGCTATGTGGCCCACCACTACACCCGCTACCTCGGCGATCTCTCCGGCGGCCAGATCATCCGCGACAAGGCGGAGAGGACCTGGGGCTTCGCGCGCAAGGGCGACGGAGTGCGGTTCTATGTCTTCGAGTCGATCGCCAACCCGGCCGCGTTCAAGCGCGGTTACCGGGAGCTGCTGGACGCGCTGCCCGCGGACGATCTGGAGAAGCAGCGGATCGTGGCCGAGTGCAAGCGGGCGTTCGCGCTGAACACGGGTGTGTTCCGGGCGCTGGGCGAGGAGTTCCCGCTCACCGCGTGAGCGCTCCGCGCCGGGCAGGGCAGGTCCGTGTCGGGCCGGGCAGGTGCGTGCCGCGCCGCGCCAGGCCGGTCCGGGCCGGGGTTCCCGCTGACGGCGTGCGTCTCTCCCCCTCCCGCCCCCGCCCCCGCCTACCGTTCCAGCACCACCCGCCCCCCTATCTCCACCCACCCCATCGGCTGTGGAGCCGTGAGGATCTGGGAGCCCGCGCCCTGAGTGATGTTCAGGGCGCGGCCCAGCTGTGCCGTGAGCCGGAGCGCCGCCCCGCCGCTGGCCTCGTCCTCCGCCGTCCCGCCGTCGCGCCCGGCGAAGCCCCGGGCCCGTATCCGCCCGGCCGCCTCGTCCTCCCAGGCCCAGGCGTACAACCGTGCCCCCGCCCCGGGCGGACCGAGCCGCTCGACCTCGGCCGCGCTCGCGTACCGCCGCAGCTCCCAGGGCGCCGCCCACTCCGCCCGCGCCTCCACCCAGCTGAACTCGCCGTCCTGCCGCGCCCCCGCCACCCCGGCCGCCGTGACCAGTTCCGGTACGTCGAGCAGCCAGGCCGCGCCGACGCAGGGGTACCCGGCGAAGGGCAGCCGGGCGCCGGGTGAGTAGAGGTCGACGGTCCCGCGCTCGGGGTCGTCCACGAACACCGTCCCGCCGAAGCCGAGTTTCGCCGCCAGCTCCTGGCGCCGTACCGGGTCGGGGAGGACGGATCCGTCCCGTACGACGCCCAGTTCCTCGCCCAGGCCGCCGTTCGCCGCGCAGAAGACGCGCAGTACGTCGTAATCGTTCACCGGGGCATTGAAGCGTATGCGGGGGGCGGGGTGGAGCGGGGATGACGGAGGGGCGGACCGGGTGCTGTGCCACTCGGTCCGCCCCTCCCCCGTGACTGCGGTGCCGGTTACGCCTGGGTGCGGCGCTTGCGCATGGCCAGGACCACGCCCGTGCCCGCCATCAGCGTGATGGCGGCGGCGGTGCCGAGGGCCGCGACGGGGACGTCGGAGCCGGTGTTGGCGAGGCCGCCGGTGACGCCCCCGGTGGTGGTGCCGCCGGTCGTACCGGAACCCCCGGTGCCGCCGCCGGTCGTGCCACCGTCCGTACCGCCGTCCGTGCCGCCGTCGCCGCCCGGCAGTTCGGCGCCCTCGGTGAGGGCCAGCGACAGATCGACCGGGTCGAGCGCGGAGCCCGGGTCGTAGAAGTCGCCGAACGCCTCGGCGCCCTCGGTGGTCAGCTCGGCGGCGATGTCGTCGAGGGTGATGACATCGTTCCGGGCGGTCAGGTCGGCGGACCTGGCGGTGAGTTCGGCGAGGACCACGTCCTCGGACCGCTCGCCCAGGCTGGTGACATCGGCGGTGAGTTCGCCGGTGCCGCCGTCGAGGGTGGCCCGCAGATCGGTGAGGGTGAGGTCGAGACCGTACTCGGTGCCGTCCTTGTGGCCCTTGAAGTTCACGGCGCCCTGGAACTTCGCGGTCAGGGTGTCCGCGTCGGTGTCATAGGTGCCGGTGGCGTCCGGGAAGGTGAACACGCCGTTGGACGCCGCCTGCGTGGCTCCGCCGGACACCGTGATGTCGCCCTGGGCGACGCCGTCCACCACATAGGTGCGGAAGGACTCCTTCACGCCCCAGGTCAGGGTGCCGTCGGCAAGGTCGCCCCGGGCCGGGGTGGCGGAGGTGGTGGTCGGGCTGGGGGTGGCGGTGCCGGTGGGCTTCGGCGGGGTGGTGGTGGCGGGGGGCGTCGTCACCGGGGGTGTGGTGACCGGCGGGGTGGTGGCCGGGGGTGTGGTGACGGGCGGCGGGGTGGTCACGGGGGGTGTGGTGACCGGGGGCGTCTTCTGGACGACCGTCAGCGGATCGCCGGCCGCGCCCGCGTAGCTCGCGCTGCCGAAGACCTCGCCGGCCTCCTTGGTGAGCTTGGTCTCCATGTCCTTCATGGTGCGGGAGACGGTGACCTCGGCGAGCGGGACGTCGTCGCTGGTCGCGCCCTTGCTGGTGACATCGGCGGTGATCTCGCCCGCGGCGCTGTCGAACCGCACGTCGGAGAGGGTGATCTCGAAGCCGTGCCGCACGGACGTGATCTTCAGCGCGCCCTTGAAGCCCAGGTCGACGGTGTGGGCGGTGGGGTCGTAGGTGCCGGTGCCGTCGGTGAAGGTGAACACCCCGTTGTCGGCGGCCTGCGAGGCCCCGGCGGACGCGGTGAAGCCACCGGCGGCCGTGTCGACCACATAGGTGCGGTACGACTGCTTGATGCCCCAGGTCAGTTCGTAGCCGGTCAGCGGGACACCGGCCGCGGCGGCGGGCGCGGCGGCGGCGAGACCAAGGGCGGTGGTGCCCAGCGCGGCGGCCGTGGCGACGGCGGCGGCGAGGGCGGTACTGCGGCGTCGGGGTCTGATCGGCATGCGTGGTTCTCCTGGGAGTGCCTGGGTGTGGGTGATCGGGGGGTGGGGGTGATCGGGGGGGTGGGGGTGAGGGTGGGGGTGTTGGGGGCTCAGGGGATGGGGTGTTGGGGGCTCAGGGGGTGGGGTGTTGGGGGCTCAGGGGGTGGGGGTGCCGGTGGTCCCGGCCGCGCGGGTGCGGCGGCGGGCGACGACGACGTACGCGGCGGCGGCCAGCAGGAGCAGCGCGGCGGCGGTGAGGCCGACGGGGAGGGCGGGGAAGCCTCCGTCGGCCGGGTCGGCGGCGGCGGCCGGGGCGGTGCGGTCGTCGGCGGGGGAGGACCCGGAGTCGGGGGTGGCCGAGCTGCCCAGGTCGGGGAGGGCGGGCAGGGTGGCGTCCTCGGTGAGGGCGACGGCCAGGGAGACGGGGTCCATCTCGGTGCCCTGCTGGTACATGCCGTCGAATGCCTCGGCGCCGCTCGCGGTGAGCTTCGCGGGGGCCTCGGTGACGGCGACCAGACCGTCCTCGGGCTTGAGGTCCCGCGCGGTGAAGGTGACCAGGGAGACGTCCTTGGCGGCGCCGTTCACCCGGGCGAGGAGGGTGCCCTTGCCGTCGGCCGCGACGGTGACGCGGAAACCGCTCAGCCGCAGATCCAGGCCGTGTTCCCCGGTGAAGCGCACTTCGCCTGTGAACTCGGCTTTCAGCTGCCCGTCGTTGAACGTCCCTTCACCACCGGGGAAGCGGAACAGCGCGCCACCGTCCTGCGCGCCCGATGACAGGGTCCACTCGCCCTGGGCGATATCACCGGTGACGTACTCCCGGAAGGTGCGGCGCACCCCCCAGTCGACGGCCCCGTCGACCAGCTTCCCGGCGGCGCCCGCGCCGTCCGTCCCCTCGTCGCCCTTCTCCTGGTCCTTCTCCTCGCGCGCGGACTCGCTCGCCTTCGGGGTCGCCGGCGGCTGCGCGGCGGCCGGCGCGATGTCCGCCGACAGGCTCACCGGGTCCAGCGGGGTCCCCGCCGAGTAGTACCCGGCGAAGGACTTGGCGCCCTCGGCGGTCAGGGTGGCCGGAAGGTTGTTCAGGGTGACGGCCGTACCGCCGCCCTTCATGTCGATCCCGCCCAGCGAGACGGCGGCGAACGGCACCTGACCGGACGTCGTGACCGCCCCCGTGCCCTTCGCCTTGCTGGTGACGTCGACATACAGCGTGCCGCTGCCCCCGGAGATCCGCAGGGTGGGCCGGCTGATCGTCATGTCCAGTTCGTAGGCGCCGGAGTCGGTCCGGTGCCCGGTGAACCGCACCCCGCCCGAGAACCCGGCGCTGAACGCCCCGGTGCCCCCGTCGTAGCTGCCGCTGGCCGAGTGGAAGCGGAACTGGTTCGCGCCGACCGTGGCGGCACCGCCGGTCAGGGTGTAACCGCCTTGCGCGATGGGCCCGGTGACATAGCTCTGGAAGGACGCCTTGACGCCCCAGTCGAGGCGTCCGCCCTGCACCGGGCTGCTCGCCGCCGAGGCGGCCCCGGCCGGGAGCAGCGCCCCCAGCACGGCCAGACACAGGGCGGCGATCCAGCCGTACCGGCGGGACCCCGAGGGCTGGGGCATGACGGACCTCCGACGAAGGGACCAGGGGGGTGACTTCCTCGCGCCGCACCACGAAAGGAACGCGCAGCAACGACGCAGCGAAAAGAACCGGCCAGAGACCAACGCGATCTAGCCAGCAAGGTAAGGCTAACCTAAACTCCATCGAGTGATTCCGGAAGGTCCGGTGCGGAGAGGAACGGGACGGTGCGACCCTTGCGCGCCCGACTGGCGGGAGTCCTGCTGGCGGCGCTCACCCTGACCACGGCGGGCTGTTCCGCTTCCCCCGGATCCGGGGGAAGCGACGGCGGCGCCGCCCCCAAGGCGTCGGCCGAGCGCGCCGCCGACCGGGTCGAGCCACTGACCGGGACTCCGGCGCCCGAACTGCCCGTCACCGTCACCTCGGCCGACGGCGAGCGCCTCACCGTCGAGGCGGCCGACCGGATCGTGCCGCTGTCGGGCTCGCTCAGCGAGATCGTGTTCAGTCTCGGCCTCGGCGACCGGGTGGCCGGCCGGGATGTCTCCACCACCTTCGAACAGGCCCGGGATCTGCCGCTGGTGACCCGCGCCCACGATGTCTCCGCCGAGGGCGTGCTCTCGCTGCGGCCCGATCTGGTGCTCGCCGAGACCACCTCGGGCCCGGTCGAGGCGCTGGACCAGATCCGCGCGGCCGGGGTGCCGGTGCTGACCGTCGCCCCCGCCAAGGGCCTCGCCGATGTCGGCCCGAGGATCGCGGCGGTGGCCGGGGCGCTCGGCGTACCGTCCGCCGGGCAGGAGCTGACCGGGCGTTCGCAGCAGCGGATCGCCGCGGTGCGCGCGGACGTTCCGGAGGACGCCGGCAAGCCCCGGGTGGCGTTTCTGTATCTGCGCGGCTCGGCCTCGGTCTATCTGATCGGCGGGGCGGACTCGGGGGCGTCCTCGCTGATCGAGGCGGCCGGGGGCGTCGACGCGGGCGCCGACTCCGGGCTCTCCAAGGACTTCACCCCGATCACCAGCGAGGCCCTGGTGAAGGCCGCGCCGGACGCGATCCTGGTGATGTCCAAGGGACTTGAGTCGGTCGGCGGGATCGACGGCCTGGAGAAGGTGCCCGGAGTCGCCCAGACACCGGCCGGACTCGACCGGCGGATCGTGTCGGTCGAGGACGGGGTCCTGCTCAGCTACGGCCCCCGCACCGACCAGGTCCTCGCCTCGGTCGTGGAGCAGCTCTACGCGGGCGGTGCGGCGTGACGGCCCTGGACAGCACCACCGAAGCGGCCCCGGCCCCCTCCCCGGCCCCCGTGAAGACCGCCCCCCGGACCCGCACCCGCCGCGGCCCCGCCTGGCTGCTGACCACCGGGCTGGTCGTGGGCCTGCTGGTGCTGATCCCGGTGGCGGCGGGCATCGGCGCGTACCCGGTCCCGGTCGGGGACGTCCTCGCCTCCGTGCTGCACCGGATCGGCGCCGGGGGCCAGGAACTGGACCGGGTGGCCGAGTCCGTGCTCTGGAACGTCCGGTTCCCGAGGATCGTGCTGGCGCTGCTGGTGGGAGGCTCGCTGGGCTGCGCGGGCGCGCTGATGCAGGGCGTGTTCGGCAATCCGCTGGCCGAGCCCGGCACCATCGGGGTCTCCCTGGGCGCGGCGGTCGGCGCGGTCGCCTCCATCGCGCTCGGCCTGTCCTTCTTCGGCAACTGGACCCTCCCGGCGATGGCGTTCGTCTCCGGGCTGGCGACCGTGCTGCTGGTGTACGGGATGGCCCGCGCGGGCGGCCGTACGGAAGTGGTGACGCTGATCCTGACCGGTATCGCGGTGAACGCGTTCTGCGGGGCGCTGGTGGGGCTGTTCATCTTCCTCGCGGACACCGCCGCCGTGAACCAGATCACCTTCTGGCAGCTCGGCTCGCTCTCCCAGGCGACCTGGCCCAAGGTGCTCGCGGTGCTGCCGTGCGCGGCGCTGGGTCTGCTGATCGCCCCGTTCTACGCGCGCAAGCTGGATCTGCTGGCGCTCGGCGACCGGCCCGCCCGGCATCTGGGTGTGGAGGTGGAGCGGCTGCGGATCGTGCTGATCCTGGTGGTGGCGCTGCTGACGGCCGCCGCGGTGAGCGTCTCCGGGGTGATCGGCTTCGTCGGTCTGGTGGTGCCGCATCTGCTGCGGATGGCGGCGGGTCCGGGGCACCGCTTCCTGGTGCCGGGCAGTGCGCTGGGCGGCGCCCTGGTGCTGCTCGGCGCCGATCTCGCGGCCCGCACCCTGGCCGCGCCCGCCGAGATGCCGCTCGGTGTGCTGACCGCCCTGGTGGGCAGCCCGTTCTTCTTCTGGCTGCTGCGCCGCACCCGCCGTAGGCAAGGAGGCTGGGCATGACCCCGCAGACCCCGAAGGCCCCGGAGGCTTCAGAGGCTCCAGAGACCTCGCAGACCCCGAAGACGACGACCCGTTCCGCGCGCCCCTGGTTCCGGCTGCGCCCGCGCCCCACTCCCCCGCCCGTGCCGGAGCCCGGTGCGGTGCTGGCCGCCGCCGAGGGGCTGACGGTGCGGCTCGGCGAGCGCGAGGTGCTGCGGGCGGTGGACGTGACCGTCCGCGCGGGCGAGGTGCTGGCGCTGGTGGGGCCCAACGGGGCGGGCAAGTCCACCCTGCTGGGCGCGCTGGCCGCCGATGTCCCGGCCGCCTCGGGCGTCGTACGGGTGCACGGGCGGCCGGTGTCGGGGTGGTCGGCGCCCGAACTGGCGCTGCGCCGGGCGGTGCTGCCGCAGTCGGCGTCCCTGGCCTATCCGTTCACGGTGGAGGAGGTGGTCCGGATGGGCCGGGCGCCCTGGGCCGCCGTGGACCAGGACGACGACGACACGGCGGTGGCGCGGGCGATGGCCGCGACCGAGGTGACCGCCTTCGCCGGACGGCCCTTCTCGGCGCTCAGCGGCGGGGAGCGGGCGCGGGTGGCACTGGCCCGGGTGCTGGCCCAGCGGGCGCCGCTGCTGCTGCTGGACGAGCCGACGGCCGCGCTGGACCTCAAGCACCAGGAGCTGGTGCTGCGGCTGTGCCGGGAGCGGGCGCGGGCCGGGGACGCGGTGGTGGTGGTCCTGCACGATCTGGGCCTGGCGGCGGCGTACGCGCACCGGGTGGCGGTGCTGCGGGCCGGGCGGGTCGCGGCGGACGGGCCACCGGCCGAGGTGTTCTCGGAGGAACTGCTGTCGCAGGTGTACGACCAGCCGGTGGAGGTGCTGCCGCATCCCCGGACGGGCGCGGTGCTGGTGACACCCCGCCGTGAGCCATGAGTGAGGCATGAGCGAAGCCGCGAGTGCGGCATGAGCGAAGCCATGAGCAAGGCACGAGCGAGGCATGAGTGAGGAACCGCCCGCGCTCTTGACCGCTCCTTGACCGTCCCCCGACACCCGCATTACCCCTCTTTGGGGACTTCATGGCCATAGGCGATTCATGAGAGCTGAATCACTGTCCGACCGGTTATCGGATAGGTAAGGCTCAGATAAGTTAGGCCCGCCTTCGTTGCCTGACCCGTCGTGCCTAGCCCGCCTCTGGAGCCCGTATGCGTGCCGCCGGATTCTCCCTCGCCACCGCTGTCGTCACAGCGGCGGCCCTCACCGCTCTCACCGGCTGCACCGAGAAGGGCGGTTCCGGCGACGGCGGCAATGTCATCAACGTGACCGCCACGGACGACAGCTGCGAGGTCTCCACCCATGAGGTGCCCGCCGGGCACATCGAGCTGGCCGTGGAGAACAAGGGCAGCAAGGTCAACGAGGTCTATCTGCTCTTCCCCGACGACCGGGTGGTCACCGAGCGGGAGAACATAGGCCCCGGCACCAGCCAGCGGGTCACCGCCGAGGTCGAGGCCGGTGACTACCGCATCGCCTGCAAGCCCGGTATGAAGGGCGACGGCATCCGCCAGGACCTCAAGGTCACCGGCGGCTCGGCCGCCCCGCGCGATCCGCGCCTGGACGAGGCGGTCGCCGCCTACCGGGGCTACGCCCAGGCCCAGGCCGACGAGACCCTGCCGCTCGCGCAGGCGTTCGCGGACGCGGTGCGGTCCGGGGACGTGGCCGCCGCGAAGAAGGCGTACGCCACCTCCCGGATCGGCTGGGAGCGCACCGAGCCGGTCGCCGAGTCGTTCGGCGACATCGACCCCAAGGTCGACCTCCGCGAGGACGGCCTGGAGGACGGCCAGGACCCCGAGACCGACTGGACCGGCTGGCACCGGCTGGAGCGCTCGCTGTGGCGGGACGGGAAGATCACCGACCGCGACAAGGAACTCGCCGCCCGGCTGATCACCGATCTCACCGACTGGCAGCAGCGCGTCGGCACCGCCGAGATCACCCCCACCTCCATGGCCAACGGCGCCAAGGAACTCCTCGACGAGGTCGCCACCGGCAAGGTCACCGGCGAGGAGGAGCGCTACTCGCACACCGACCTGGTCGACTTCAAGGCCAATGTCGAGGGCGCCCAGAAGTCCTACGAACTGCTGAAGCCGGTCGCCCAGGAGAACGACCCGGAGCTGGTCACCGAGCTGGACCGCCAGTTCACCGCCCTGAACACCCTGCTGGACCAGTACCGCCCGGACCCCTCCTCCTACGACTTCGTCTCCTACGACTCGGTCGGTGACGCCGAGCGCAAGGAGCTGTCGGACGCGGTGAACGCGCTGGCGGAGCCGCTGTCGCAGCTGGCCGC
The DNA here is from genome assembly GCF_040609715.1 of Streptomyces sp. NPDC004610. NCBI lineage: Bacteria > Bacillati > Actinomycetota > Actinomycetes > Kitasatosporales > Streptomycetaceae > Streptomyces > Streptomyces sp. NPDC004610. Next base: position 14,753 of record NZ_JBEXLA010000073.1, read on the forward strand.
CGCGGTCGTGGCCAAGTAGCGGGGGCACGGCGATGACGGACGACGACACCACCGGCAAGCCCTCCCGACGGGACATCACCGGCAGGCCCTCCCGGCGGGCGCTGCTCGGCTGGGGCGGGGCCGGGCTGGCGCTCGGGGCCGCGGCGGCGGGCGGCGCGGTCGCCATGGCCGGACCCGGTGACGACCCGGACCCGGCCGGCGGGGCGGTCCCCTTCCACGGGGCGCACCAGGCGGGCATCGCCACCCCGGTCCAGGACCGGCTGCACTTCGCCGCGTTCGATGTGACGACGCGGGACCGGGACGCGTTCGTCGCCCTGCTGAAGGAGTGGACGGCCGCCGCCCGGCGGATGACGGCGGGCGAGCCGGTCGGCGAGGGCGGCTTCGGCGGACTGCCCGAGGCGCCTCCGGACGACACCGGGGAGGCGCTCGGCCTGCCGCCCTCCCGGCTGACCCTCACCCTCGGCTTCGGGCCGTCCCTGTTCGGACGGTTCGGCCTCGCGGACGCCCGCCCCGAGGCCCTGGTCGACCTGCCGAAATTCCCGGGCGACAAGCTGGACCCGAACCGCGGCGGCGGCGATCTGTGCGTGCAGGCGTGCGCGGACGATCCCCAGGTCGCCGTGCACGCCATCCGCAACCTCGCCCGGATCGGCTTCGGCAAGGTCGTGGTCCGCTGGTCCCAGCTCGGCTTCGGCAAGACCTCCTCCACCACACCGGAGGCGCAGACCCCCCGCAACCTCATGGGCTTCAAGGACGGCACCCGCAACATCGCGGGCACCGAGACGGACCGGCTGGAGGAGTTCGTCTGGGTCGGCGAGCGGGACGGCCCCTCCTGGATGACCGGCGGCTCCTATCTCGTCGCCCGCCGCATCCGGATGCACATCGAGACCTGGGACCGCGCCCCGCTGAAGGAACAGGAGGACATCATCGGCCGCGACAAGGGCGAGGGCGCCCCCGTAGGCAGGGCGAAGGAGCGCGACGAACCGTTCCTGAAGGCGATGCTGCCCACCGCCCATGTCCGCCTCGCCCACCCCGACTCCAACGACGGGGCGACCCTGCTGCGCCGCGGCTACTCCTTCACCGACGGCACCGACGGTCTGGGGCGGCTGGACGCGGGGCTGTTCTTCCTCGCCTACCAGCGCGACCCGCGCACCGGCTTCATCCCGGTGCAGAGCAATCTGGCGACGGACGCGCTCAACGAGTACCTCCAGCACGTCGGTTCGGCGGTCTTCGCGATCCCGCCCGGGGTGCGGGACGAGAACGACTGGTGGGGCCGCCCACTCTTCACCGACAACCAGACCAGCGCCACCGCCACCGCCACCGCCACCGCCACCGCCACCGAAGGGGCGTAGCCGGCCATGTTCTCCAACTACCTGATCGGGCTGCGCGAGGGACTGGAGGCCAGTCTCGTCGTCTGCATCCTCATCGCCTATCTGGTCAAGACCGGCCGCCGGGACGCCCTCAGACCGGTGTGGACCGGAATCGCGGTCGCCCTGGCCCTCGCGCTGGGCTTCGGCTGCGCCCTGGAATTCGGCTCGCAGGAGCTGACGTTCGAGGCGCAGGAGGCCCTCGGCGGCTCCCTCTCCATCCTCGCGGTGATCCTGGTCACCTGGATGGTCTTCTGGATGCGCCGCACCGCCCGCCATCTCCGCGCGGAACTGCACGGCAGGCTGGACGCGGCCCTCGCGATCGGCACCGGCGCGCTGGTCGCCACCGCCTTCCTCGCGGTGGGCCGCGAGGGCCTGGAGACCGCGCTGTTCGTGTGGGCGTCGGTGCGGGCGGCCGGGGACGGCACACCCCGCCCGCTGATCGGCGTGGCCCTCGGCATCGCCACCGCGGTGATCCTCGGCTGGCTGTTCTACCGGGGCGCGCTGCGCATCAACCTGGCCAAGTTCTTCACCTGGACGGGCGCGATGCTGGTCGTGGTGGCGGCCGGAGTCCTGGCGTACGGCTTCCACGACCTCCAGGAGGCGGACTGGCTGCCCGGCCTGACGAACCGGGCGTTCGACATCTCCGGCACGATCCCCCCGGACAGCTGGTACGGGACGCTGCTGAAGGGCGTGTTCAACTTCCAGCCCGACCCGACCGTCCTCCAGGTCACGGTGTGGCTGCTGTACCTGGTCCCGACGCTCGCCCTCTTCTTCGCCCCGGTAGGGTTCGCCTCCGGGAAGGGGAGGGTGAAGTCAGCCGATGACCAGGGATCGCGGCCCGCGAACGCCGCGCAGTCGCCGCAGGATTGACCAGTTCGGCCGGAGGGCCCTGACAGCGGTCTCCGTGGCCGCCGTGTCGCTGACGGCGAGCGGATGTGTGGTGGTGCACGGCGAGCGCGAGGTGGTGCCCGCGACCACCCGGGCGGAGGCCGCCGAGGCACTCAAGGATTTCACCGCCGCGTACAACGCCGCAGACAAGGCGTACGACAGCTCCCTGGACGCCGCTCATGTCACCGGCGCCCTCGCCGCGATCGACGGGGCCCGGCTGGCCGCGGGGAAGGCGGCGAACCCGGGGGGCAATCCGGACCACAGCCCCCTGAAACTCTCGGACACCGAGTTCACCATCCCGAAGAAGGCCGGCTGGCCACGCTGGTTCGTCGCCGACTCCCGCGCCAACAAGGGCGGCGACAGCCGCTGGCTGTTCGTGTTCACCCGCGACGACCTCGACCGCCCCTGGGAGGCCGCGTATCTGACGCTGGTCGCGCCGGGCCAGGTCCCCGAGTTCACGACGGACGACGACGGCTGGGCCGAGCCGGTCGCCTCCGGCGCCACCGATCTCGCAGTCCGCCCCGAGGATCTGAGCCGGGACTACACCGACTACCTCCAGGACGGCGGCGACACCTTCGCCACCGGCCCGCACACCAGCGGCTGGCGCGAGACCCGGCAGAAGAACGCCAGCCGCCCCGGCCTGGCGACCCAGTACATCGACGAACCGCTCACCGACGGCGACTACGCCCCCCTCGCGCTGCGCACCGAGGACGGCGGCGCCCTGGTGTTCTTCACCACCCGCCACTTCGAGAAGCAGACCGCGGCGACGGGGTCCTCCGTCCCCGAACCGACCGACGCCGTCCTGGCCCTCACCAAGGGCGAGATCAAACAGTCCCTGACGATGGAGTTCGTCTCCAACGAGGTCGCCCTCACCCCCCGCCGCAACGCCTCCGGCGAGCAACGGGTGACGTTCTTGGGACGGATCCAGGGGTTGACGGGGGCGCAGGGGGAGTAGGGGGTCTCCCTCTGGGGGGTGCGGGTACCTCCCCTCCGGTCCGGGCGCGGGGGGGGGTGGGACTCGGGGCCGGTGTACGGAGTCGCCCCCCGAGGGCGCGGGCCCTGGGACTCGGGCTGCGGCGCGGGGTCCCTCCGGTCCGGGTACCGGGTTCTTCCGGTCCGGGTACCTGGTCCTTCCGGTGCCGAGTGCGGGCGGTGGGCTCGGGGCGGGAATGCGGGGCTGGGACTCGGGCTGCGGTGCGGGGCCCTCCTCCGGTCCGGATACGGGGTCCTTCCGATGCCGAGTGCGGGCAAGTGGGCTCGGGGCGGCAATACAGGGCCTGGGACTCGGGCTGCGGTGTGGGGTCAGGGGCGCTCCCCAGGAGTGCGGCTGCGGCGCGCTTGGGCTGACGGCCGGGGCTCGGGGTTCGTCCCGAGGCTCGGGGTGCTGGGACTCGGGGCGGGAATGCGGGGGCTGGGGTTGCTTGCCAAGGCAGCGGCGCCCGGGGGACTCGCCGCCGAGGTGCGGGGAACGGGGCCTTCCCGGAGGCGTGGAGCCATGGGACTCGGGGCGAGAATGCGGGGCCGGCGGCCCTCTTCCCACAGCCGCGGGGCCCGGGGGAACTCGCCGCCGAAGTGCGGGCCCGCGTCCAGGAGGCGCGAGGCCATGGGGCTCGGGGCTGCGATGCGGGGGGGCTGTGGTCGCTTCCTAGCGAGTGGCTCCCCAGGACTCACCGCTCCAGCCGTGCCGGGTCTCACCCGAATTCGCCGGATCCCGGGTCTGGGGGCTGCGGTGCGGGGCTCTCCTGAAGGCTCGGGTCGGCGGCGGCTCGGGTTGCTCGAAGCTCAGGTCGGCCGAGGCTCGGGTTGCCCGAAGCTCAGGTCGGCCGAGGCTCGGGTTGCCCATGTCTCCGGGCTGCCGTGCGAGGCCCTTCCCAAGGCGCGCGCTCTCCGGTGCGGCGGCCCTCCCGGCGCCGGAGTCTCCGGGCTCGCGGCCCGGCGAGGGAACGCGGTGCGCCGACGCATCTTTCGGGCTGGCTCCGTGGGACGCGGGCCGGTGACGGAGTCAGCGGCGCAGCGGCCACGCCCCCGACGGGTGCTCGCGGTCCGCGTCGTAGCCGGACTCGGCCGCGTGGCGGGCGCAGGCGTCGGTGAGGTGTTCCAGGAGCGTCAGCGGATCGGGGAGCGGATGCTCCAGTCCCCGTACCCACCACACCCGCCGTCCGTCACCGAGCAGCCGGGCCGGGGGGACGAGGACGTAGGAGCCCCGGCAGTGCCATCGCAGGCCGGGGTGCTCGTCCATCGTCTCGGGGTGGCAGTCCAGCTCGCAGGGCCACCACTCGTCCTCGTCGTCGGGGGTGCCGCGGGTGAGGGTGAAGAACAGCAGTCGGCCCTCGTCGCTCTCGGCGACCGGTCCGACCTCGATCCCGGCGGCGAGCAACCGCTCCAGCGCCCGCTGCCCCGCCGCCAGCGGTACGTCCAGCACGTCATGGACCATGCCGGTGGCGGTGATGAAGTTGGCCTGCGGCTGATGGCGGGCCCAGCGCTCGATCTGGCCGCGGTCGGTGGTCGACTGGGTCTGCCAGGCGAATGACACCGGGTGCCGCGCGGGGGTGGGACAGCCCACCCGGTCGCAGGAACATCGGTAGCCCGGGGCGGGGTGCGCGGCGGGAGCCAGCGGCAGGCCCGCCGCAGCCGCCGCGAGCAGCAGGGACTCCCGTTCGACGGCGTCCGCGGCGGTGTCCTTCGGCCGGCGTCCGCGCAGCCACTGGCTGAGTTTGCCCTGCCGGCCGGTACCTCCGTCGAACTCCGCGCTCATCTGTCCCCTCGCCTCGCCGTCGTGCGGACAGCATGCCCTATGGTCGCACCTTCGCGCGCTCCGGGGGGTGCGGAGCCGACATCCCGGGTACATCGGAGCGCATCCGGAGTGGGTGGCATCGGGTGCCTTGCCGGGATTTACGGGGCCGAGCCGGCGGACGGCCGGGAGGCGATCCCGTACAGCGCGTAGTCGACCAGGGTGTCGGTGTAGGCGTGGCTGATGGGCCCGGTGTGCTGGAGCCAGCGCTGGGCGAGCGGGGAGACGAACAGCTCCAGGGCGATCCGGGGGTCGACGCCGGGGCGGAGGTCACCGGCGTCCTGGGCGGCGCGCAGGCGCTGGACGTAGAGCATGAGGGACGGTTCGAGGAGCTTGGTGAAGAACTCCCGGCCGAGCGCCTCGTCGGCGACGCCCTCGGCGGCGAGCGCGCGGGAGGGGACCTCGAAGCGGGGGTCGAGGAGTTCGTCCACCGTGGCGCGCAGGACGAGTTTGAGATCGGCGGCGAGATCACCGGTGTCGGGGAGGGCGTGGTCGCCGGGGACGCCACCGGCCTGCTCGTTCGTCTGTTCGGCGAGATCGAGGAACGCCTCCATCAGCACATCGGCCTTGGAGGACCACCAGCGGTAGATGGTCTGCTTGCCGACCCCGGCACGGGCGGCGATGCCCTCGATGGTGGTCTTGGCGTACCCGGTCTCGCTCACCAGTTCCAGGGCGGCGGCGTAGATGGCCCGGCGGGACTTCTCGCTGCGGCGGGAGGCGTCGGGGGCGGGCTTCGCGACGGACTTCATCTCTCTCATGAGTCGAATTTAACAGGTTGACAAGACGCTGCGTCTCGCGAACGATGGAGTCCTGCACAAAGGCGAGACGAACCGTCTCGGCCGCAAGGTGAGGCGAGGGAAGGAGCCCGGTATGAGCCGCGGTGGAAACATGCTCGGAGTCGGCGGCACCCGCAAGAACCTGGGCCGCAAGCAGCTGCGCGGAGGCCGCGCGGAAGCGGGATTCGGCGCGGGAGCGGACGCGCAGGCCCAGAAACAGGAACTGCTGCGCAAGCTCCAGGAACGACGGGAGCAACGGGAGCAGGAGGCCCCGGAGTCCTAGGGCGTGTCTTCAATTGATCTTGCGTGGTGGATCATGGTCGGGTGATACGTCGTCATGAGCTGTCTGATGAGGAGTGGGAGTTCCTCCGTC
>NZ_JBEXLA010000074.1:0-20672 GCF_040609715.1 Streptomyces sp. NPDC004610
CCGACGTCCTCTTCGCCATGCTCCGAGACGGCACCTACTACGATCCCCAACCTGCCCCATCACCTTGACCAAACCCATAGGGGCACCCCCCCGCGCCGGAATCCGTCAGTGGCTCGGTCTCGCGCTGCTCCTCCTGCCCGTCACCCTGATGACCGCCGACCTCGGTGTGCTCTGGCTCGCCACCCCCTACCTCGCCGCCGATCTGCTGCCCAGTGGCACCGAGGTGTTGTGGATCACCGACATCTACGGCCTGCTCACCGCCGGGACGCTGGTCGTCATGGGAACCCTCGGCGACCGGGTCGGGCGGCGCAGGCTGCTGCTGATCGGCTCGGCCGGGTTCGTGGTCGCCTCCGTGGTCGCGGCGTACGCGCAGGACCCGGGGACGCTCATCGCCGCGCGGGCCGTGCTCGGGGTGGCGGGGGCGGCCGTACTGCCCTCGACGCTCTCGCTGATCAGCCATATGTTCACCGACCCCCGGCAGCGGGCGACAGCCATCGCGATGTGGGTGACCGCGCTGTCCACGGGCCTGGCGGCCGGGCCCATCGTCGGCGGTGTCCTGCTGGAGCGGTGGTGGTGGGGCTCGGTCTTCCTGATCGGTGTGCCGGTGATGGTGCCGGTGCTGCTGGCCGCGCCGCTGCTGCTGCCCGAGTACCGGGACCCGAAGCCGGGCCGGCTCGATCTGCCAGCGTGGCCCTGTTCCTGACGGCCGTGCTGCCGCTGGTGCACGCGGTGAAGAAGATCGCCGAGCACGGTCCGAACGGTCCGGCGGCGCTGTCCACGGCGGTGGGCGCGGTCGCGGTCATAGCCTTCGTCCGACGCCAGAACCGGCTCGCGCACCCCCTCCTGGACCTTGCACTGTTCCGCCGCCGGGAGTTCACCGGGGCCCTGCTCACCCTGCTGCTGGGCATGACCGCGCTGAACGGCGTCGAGTACCTGGTACCGCAGTACCTCCAGGCGGTGGCCGGGCTGTCACCGCTGGAGGCCGGGCTGTGGCTGGTGCCGGGCGCGGCCGGACTGGTGGCGGGTTCCCAGCTGACCCCGCCGCTGGCCCGCGCAATGCGCCCGGCGTGGGTCCTGGCGGCGGGACTGGCGGTGTCGCTGATCGGCTACGGCGTGCTGATCGTCGCGACGGGAGTGGTGGCGACCTCGCTGGCCCTGACGGTGGTGATGTTCGGCGTCGCCCCGATCAGCGTCCTCGGTACGACCCTCGCGGTGAGCGCGGCCCCGGCACCCAAGGCGGGCGCCGCCGCCGCGACCGGCCAGACCGCATACGACCTCGGTCTCGCCCTCGGTATCGCGGTGACCGGTAGTCTGGCGGCGGCGGTGTACCGCGACCGTATGCCGGACGACGCCCCCGCCGAGGCGCGGGACACGGTCGGCGCCGCCCTCGCCGCGGCCCGGCGGCTCACCGACCCCGACCGGGCGGCGGCCCTCGCGGACACGGCCCGCGCCGCCTTCACCTCGGGCCTCCAGACCGCGGCGGCGGCCAGCGCCGTCCTGACGGTCGTGACGGCGGTGCTGGCCGGATGGCTGCTGCGCCACGTACCGCCGATCAGCGCGCCGGAGAAGGAGACGACAGAACCGGACGAGGCGCCGGCACCGATACCCACCCCCTGATCCCCCCGGCACCCGCAAAGAAGAGAAGAAACGAAAGAAGAGGAGTACGGGCTGGGCCGCGGCCACGGGATGGCCACGCTCCCCGGCGTCCGCGCGTCCACCCGGTCCCCTCACAGGGCGGGCAGAACCTCGATGGCCTGGACCGGCCTGGGGTGGAAGAGCCGCAGCCGCAGCACCCGCCCCCCGGTGTCGAGGGACATGAGCCAGGCCACGGACGGCGGGCAGTGTTCGGGGTCGGTGGCCGGGTTGAGGATGTCCATCTCCCAGATCACCAGCGACCTCCCGGCGACGGCATGGACCAGGCGCTGACGCACACCGTCCTCGATATCGCCGTCCATGGTGCGTACGAGGATGTCCCGGTCGGCGATCCGGTCCTGCCCCCGGAGCAGGGCGACCTCGGGTGACCAGCGCTCGGTGACCAGTGTGCCGAAGTGCCCGCGCTCGGCGGCGTCGAGGGTCTCACGGGCCTCGAAGCGGCTGGCGCGGACCCGCCGGCCGGTGTCGGAGTGCCCGGCGTCGGCGGTGGCGGCGAGGGCGGCGGCGAGCCTGACCCGCCCGAGGCTCAGCCGGCTGCGTACCGTCCCGACCGGCACTCCGCACGCCTGCGCGATCTGCTCGTACGAGGTGACCTGCTCGGTGAAGTGCCGCAGCACCAACGGCATCCGCAGGGCGGGGGAGAGTTCCTCCAGCGCCTCCCATATCCAGTCCCGCAGGGCGTTCTGCTCCAGCCACAGCGCCGGATCCGCGTCGTCGTCCGACGGCAGCCGGATGTCGTCCAGTGGCTCCAGGACCGCGGATCTGCGGAGCACGTTCCGGGAGGCGTTGCGCACGATCATGCGCAGCCATGCCCCGACGGATCCCGGTTCACGTACGCCACCGATCCGCCGGAGCGCGGTGAGCGCCGCGTCCTGCATCACGTCGTCGGCGTCCGCGCCCGGCCCCAGGATGCTCAGCGCCACCGCCCGCATCCCGGCCCGGTGCCGCTCCAGCAGCACCCCCAGCGCGGCGACTTCACCCGCCTGTGCGGCACGGGTCAGTGCCGCGTCCTCAAGCCGCTCGGCCTCGGCGACGGTCTCGGCCTCTGCCCACATCATGGATCCCTCAAGGAGTCGGTGACGGTCGTCCCCAACGTAGCGCGGCGGACCGCCAGGCGCCCCGCTCCCCGCACAGCGGATTCCGCCCTGGGCCCCTCCGGCTCGAGATGTGATGGCCATCACGCGATCCGGAGCGAACTTTGCGTCGCCGTGACCGTCCTGCCCATAACCCGGACAGGATCCGACAGAAACGCGAAGGTGAACGTGTGAACATCAACGAGACCGAAACCGAACAGGCCGCCGCCCTCGAACCGCTGCTCGCCAACTGCCGCGCCTACTGGCTCGGTTGGGGAACGCCAGAGAGCGCGTCCGAGAGCCCGTCCGCGAGCGCGTCGGAGAGCGCGTCCGAGAGCCTGTCCGGCGGCGACCATGGCGAACTCACCTACTACCGCACCGGACTCGCCGACGGCCAGCTCAACGGCGTTCTGCGGCTGACCGGTACCGATGAGCTGGAACAGGTCGTCAGTTACGCCACCGACCGGATGGCCGGGCTCCCCTGGATGTGGTGGGTGGGACCGGACAGCGCCCCGGACACCGCGCGGCGGCTCACCGAGCACGGAGCCGTCAAGCTCGGCGCCTCACCGGTCATGGCCATCCGCCTCGACCGCCTCGCCCCCGCCCCGGGCCCCGCGGACCTGAAGATAGAGACGGTCGAGGACGCTGAGGCGCTGTACGAGTGGGTCGAGGCGTTCACCACCGCGTTCGGCGTGACACCGGACATCATCGACGACGTGGCCCGCCTTGAGGCGGAACGCCCGGACTCCCCCCGGATCACCCGCTTCGCCGGCCGCCGCGACGGCCGCATAGTGGGAACCTCCCTGCTCTACGAGGCCCACGGAATCGCGGGCCTCTACGTCGTGAGCACCGACCCCGACCACCGCCGCCAGGGCATCGGAACGGCCCTCAGCACGGCGGCACTGACAGCGGGCCGCGAGCGCGGCCTGACCGTCGGCACCCTCCAGTCCAGCCCGCTGGGCGCGCTCGTGTACCCGCACATGGGGTTCGAGACGGTGGCCGAGTACGGGCTCTTCGGCTTCCCCGCGAGCTGAGGTCCTGGGGTCTCCGGTTCCCCGGTCCGCTCGGCGAGGTCGGCGAGATCGGCGAGGTCGGAAGCCTGACGACGTGAAGGCGATGAGTGGCAGGGGCGGCCCGACCAGCCGGGTGATCAGGCGTCGTGGCTCCCCGACAACACGGTCTACGCAGGGTTCAGCACCGTGAGCCACTCCGCTTCCCGGGGCCGGTACCCGTACCGGTCCCACAGGCCCGACACGATCGCCGGGGCGTGACGGGCTCCGTAGACGACGGCGACCCGGATCGGCTCGGTGGCGCGCTCGGTGTGGATCTCGCCGAGCGCGTCGAGCAGTCGCTGGTCGCGCCGGTCGGTCAGCGCGTGCTCGACGGGATCGTCGGCCAGCGTCTCGGCCCGCGCTGTCGACGGCAGGTCCTCGACGGCCAGGTCCTCGTTGAGGAAGGCGCGCGGGCCGCGCAGCGCGACGACCAGGCCCAGCACCGGGGCCGCGACCATGAGCATCAGATACGTCCACCGGGACAGGGACTTGAGGTCTTCGACCGCCTCCGCCGCCGTGACATCCGGGCGGACGACCGGCACGCCTTCCGGAAGCAGCAGATCGTCGTGCTGCTCCTGCAAGCCGTTGCGCCGCCGACGCGGGGCGAACCGGTACGCGAGGGTGAGGGCCCGCAGCCCGAGCGACTTCCCCCGGACGCCCTCAAGGACGATGAGGTCGCACTCCGCCAGCCGGAGGCGGACCTGGGAGTAGAAGGTGGGTGAAGCGGCGTGCAGCATGGGGAAGATCACGAACTCAAGTGGTGTCCCGCGTCGCCTCATCGTGATCACAGCGGAGCGGACGGCGTACCCGGTCACCTCGACGATCTGCATGGCTCCCCCGAACCTCGCCCGGTATCCCTTCACTTGTCCCAGGACACGAGCCCACGCGGGGCCGTGGTTCCCTCCCGGCGGTGACGCGCGCTGGACGGCAGCTCCTGGCGTCACCTGGCACGGCTGGTGTGCGCGGCGAGTCATGCCGACGCGGCTGTGGCCAATCGACCGGTAGGTCGGCCGGTCGGCCCTGTGGTTCTTCGGCGCCTGGACGCTGCTGCCGCTGCTGTCCATCGACGCGGCGGCACGGGATGCGGTGGAGGGGTCAGGGGCGGGAGGGGCCCGCCCTCGGCACCCGGCTTGCTGTGCCCGTACGCCGAAGTGGGCGCACCCGCTCCCGGCGCCTACGGCATACGTACCCCCGCATCCGCCGCCACTCCCCGCGCGGTACACATCACGAGCGGCACGGTACACATCCCGAGAGGCACGGCAGCCCCCGTGCCGACGGCCCCGCAGGCAGGCGGAAAGCGATCATGAGCGAGCACGACGACAGCACACCGGACGCAGCGAACGAACCGGCCGACGGATCCACCGTCACCTGTCTGGTGACCGGCGCCAGCGGCTACATCGGCGGGCGGCTGGTCCCCGAGCTGCTCGACGCGGGGTACCGGGTGCGCTGCCTGGTGCGCACCCCGGCCAAGCTGCGCGACCACCCCTGGGCCGACCGGGTGGAGATCGTGCGCGGCGATGTGACCGACCCCGGTTCGCTGGCGGAGGTGATGGACGGCATCGACGTCGCCTACTACCTGGTCCACGCCCTCGGCAGCGGCTCCGGCTTCGAGGAGACCGACCGCCGGGCGGCCCACGGCTTCGGCGCCGCGGCGCGCCGGGCCGGTGTCGGCCGCCTCGTCTACCTGGGCGCCCTCACCCCCCACTCCGTACCCGAGCGGGAACTGTCCCCGCATCTGCGCTCCCGCGCCGAGGTCGGCCGCATCCTGCTGGCCTCCGGGGTGCCGACGGCCGTACTGCGCGCCGCCGTGATCATCGGCTCCGGCTCGGCCAGCTTCGAGATGCTGCGTTATCTCACCGAACGGCTCCCGGCCATGGTCACCCCGCGCTGGGTGCGCACCCGCATCCAGCCGATCGCCGTACGGGACGTACTGCGTCTGCTCACCGGCTGCGCACGGCTGCCCGGCGACGTGAACCGGGCCTTCGACATCGGCGGCCCGGAAGTGCTGACCTACCGGGACATGATGCGCCGCTACGCCGCCGTCGCCGGACTGCCCCGGCGGCTGATCGTCCCCGTCCCCGTCCTCACCCCCGGCCTGTCCAGTCACTGGGTCGGACTCGTCACCCCCGTGCCCGCCTCGATCGCCCGGCCCCTGACGGAGTCCCTGCGCCACGAGGTGGTGTGCCGGGAGAACGACATCACCCGGTACGTGCCCGTCCCGGCCGGATACCCCCTCGGCTTCGACCGGGCCGTGGCCCTGGCGCTCCAGCGGATCAAGGACGCCGAGGTCACCACCCGCTGGTCGTCGGCAGCCGCCCCCGGCGCCCCCAGCGACCCGCTGCCCAGCGACCCCGACTGGGCGGGCGGCAGCCTCTACACGGACGTACGCGAACGCCCGGCGGACGTCGGCCCGGAGGCGCTGTGGGAGGTCGTTGAGGGCATCGGCGGCGAGAACGGCTGGTACTCCTTCCCGCTGGCCTGGGCGCTACGGGGCCGGCTCGACCGGATGGTCGGCGGGGTGGGCCTGCGCCGGGGCCGCCGCGACGCCCGGCGGCTGAGGGCCGGGGACAGCCTGGACTTCTGGCGGGTCGAGGAGATCCAGCGCCCCCGTCTGCTCCGGCTGCGCGCCGAGATGCGGCTGCCGGGCCTGGCCTGGCTGGAGATGCGGGTCGACGGCGACGGCCCCGTCCGCTACCGGCAGCGCGCGGTGTTCCATCCGCGCGGACTGCTCGGTCATATGTACTGGTGGGCCGTCTCCCCGTTCCACGCGGTCGTCTTCGGCGGCATGGCCCGCAATATCGCCCGGACGGCGGAACGGACGGCGGAACGGGCGGCGGGGTCGAGGTCGGGGCCGATGCCGGGTGGATCTGAGGGGGTCGCGTCCGAGACAGGCCCACCCGAGCCCCCGACCTCCCCGCCCGGTGCATCCAAGAAGGCGTCCACGGCGGAACAGTCAGGCATCCGCAGCCGTATCCGACGCCTCCTGGGAAGAAGCTGACGCCCATGCACGTCTCGGTCGTCCTGTTCACCGCCGATCTGCGCCTGCACGACCATCCGCCGCTGCGCGCGGCGCTGGACGCCGCCGACGCCGTCGTCCCGCTGTTCGTCCTGGACCCGGCCATCGAGGCCACCGGGTTCCCCGCGCCCAACCGCCGCGCCTTCCTGCACGACTGCCTCGCCGACCTCGACGCCTCCCTGCGCGAGCGCGGCGGCCGGCTCGTGGTGCGCCGGGGCGACAGCGTGGCGCAGGTGTGCCGGGCGGTGACCGAGGCCGACGCCTGCGAGGTGCACATGTCGGCCGGGCACAGCGCCTTCGCCGCCCACCGCGAGGAACGGCTGCGCACGGCCCTGGAGCGCACCGGCCGCCGGCTGTTCGTCCATGACGCCGTCACCGTCGCCGTCCCGCCCGGCGCGATCACCCCGGCCACCTCCGACCACTTCACCGTGTTCACCCCGTACCACCGCCACTGGGAGAGCACCCCGCTGCGGGCCGCCGTCGGAGCGCCGCGCCGGGTCCGCGTGCCCGACGAGGTGAGCGGCGAGGAGATCCCCCCGCTCACCGACACCGGTGTCTCGCCCGCCCTGCCACCCGGCGGCGAGGGCCCCGCCCGCGCCCAGGCCACCGCGTACTGGCGCAAGGGCCTGGACGCCTACGACGACACCCGCGACGACATGGGCGCGGACGCCACCTCCCGGTTCTCCGCCCACCTCCACTTCGGCACCCTGTCCCCGGTGGAACTGGTGCAGCGGGCCCGTCGGCACGGCGGCGCCGGGGCGCTGTCGTTCGTCCGGCAGCTCGCCTGGCGCGACTTCCACCGCCAGGTCCTCGCCGCCCGCCCGCACAGTGCCCACACCGACCTGCGCACCCAGCACGATCGCTGGCGCACCGAGGAGTCGGCCCGCGCCGACATCGACGCCTGGCGTGAGGGCCGCACCGGCTACCCCGTCGTCGATGCGGCCATGCGGCAACTGCGCGAGGAGGGCTGGATGCACAACCGGGCCCGGCTGCTGACCGCGAGCTTCCTCACCAAGACCCTGTACGTCGACTGGCGTATCGGCGCCGCCCACTTCCTGTACTGGCTGGTGGACGGCGATGTGGCCAACAACCAGCTCAACTGGCAGTGGATGGCGGGCACCGGCACCGACACCCGCCCCAACCGGGTCCTCAACCCGGTCACCCAGGCCAAGAAGTACGACCCGCGGGGTGTGTACGTCCACCGATGGGTGCCCGAACTGCGCGGCGTCGACGCCCCCCGCGTGCACGAGCCATGGCGACTGCCCGGCCTGGACCGCGCCGCCCTGGACTACCCCGACCCGGTCATCGCCCTCGCCGACGGCCTGGACCGCTTCCGCCGAGCGCGTGGGAAGCAGCCCTGACCCCTCACCCTTGTCGCGGAGGGACGAACCGCGGGACCCGTCCTCGCCCGAGGACATAAAGGCCCGAGGCCCCCGGATCATCCCTGGATCGACCCTGGAACAGCCCCGGATCATCCCTGGATCACCTCCGGATCGACCCTGGAACAGCCCCGGATCAACCCTGGAACAGCTCCAGTTCAACCCTGGGTCACCCTCAGATCACCCCTGCCGCACCGCCCCGGCGCACAGCCCCCTCCGCCCCCGACAGTCCGCCCAGCAACCGGACCGCCGACGCCAGACTCGCGCAGTGCGGGAACTCGACGGCGCCGCGACGCTCCCAGCCGGGTCCCGCAGGCAGCACGAGAGGCCGTCTGCGGGCACCGGAGGGCCCCCACTCCAGCCCCGCGACCCGCCGGGCGAGCGACAGTGACGCCGTGGAACGGGACTGGGCCCAGAGCACCACGGCCGCCGGACCCGTACGCCGGACACAGGCCAGCAATGCCTCCACCGGCACGGCGGCCCCCAGCATGCGGGTGGGCACTCCCGCCTCCTCCAGCGCCGCGTCCAGCGCCTCCAGGGGCAGCGAGTGCTGCTCGTCCGGCGCACAGGCGAGCAGCACCGGCGGCCCGGCCGCCCGGGACCCGTACGGGCGCGGCGCCAGCAGCGGCGCGCGCCGCAGCGCGGTGGAGATCTGCCACGACAGCAGATGCTCCACCTCCACATAACGATCGCCCGACGACTCCCACTTACGGCCGACCGCCCGCAGCGTGGGCACCATCACCTCCTCCCACGCCGTCACCAGCCCATGCTGCGCGACGGAGTCCAGCAGCCGCCCCGCCAACTCCACCGAGTCCAGCCGCACCGCGGCCCGCCCCAGCCCCCGGCACTCGCGGCGCACATCACCGAGCGGCAGCCCACTGCCGGCCCCGCCCCGCCGAGCGGCCTCCCGGGGCGGCGGCACGACCACCGAGGCCCCCGCCGCCCCACCCTCACCCCGCTTGAGCCGGGCCACCCGCGCGGCCTCGGCCGGAGGCACACCGTCCGCGGCCAGCCGGCACATCTCCTCGACCATGGCGAGATCGCCTGGCCCCCACCGCCGATGCCGTCCTTTCGAACGCAGGGCCGGTCCCAGCCCGTAGCGCCGGTCCCAGGAACGCAGCGTGGTGGGCGAGACCCCCAGCCGACGGGCCACCGCACCCGTGCTCAGCCCGGCGGCCCCGGCCTCGACCGCGTCACCCTCGTCGCTCATGCCAACCTCTCCGCCGGGCCGAACCGTACGCACGCGCCCACCCTACGGACCCATCCGATGCGATATCGATGCGAGTTGTCGCGCGCGCGACGCGCGGCGGATCCTCGGGGTGGCGCGGACCAGATGCGACACGGACGGCGGCGTACGGACTGCGAGGGAGGGGGAGAGCAGCGCGCGGACGCATGCCCGCAAGAGGGTCCCCCCACCGTCCACCCGAGGCCCACAACGCCCACGACGCTCACGACGCTCACGACGAGGAGAGATGCGGCCATGGATCGTGCCCCGGCGGCCCCCGGCCCCGCCACGGCAGTCGACGAACGGGCGTCGGCGCCTGGACCCCGGGCGGCGAACGGCCCTTCACCCGAAGGGGACGAGGCGGCCTGGACGGCGATGCACCGGCAGTGGGAGGGCCTGGTGCGCGGACTGGCCCGGAGGGCGCTCGGCGACCCGGGTGAGGCGGAGGATGTCGCCCAGCAGGTGTTCACCGCCGCCTGGCGCGGTCGGCGCGGATATGCCCCGGAACGCGGGACGGCCTCGGCCTGGCTCGTCGGCATCACCCGCCGCAAGGTCGCCGACGCCCTGGCCGCCCGTGCCCGCAGGGACCGCCTGACCGCAGCCGCAGCGGCGAACGGACTGGCCGCCGCGCCTGACCGCGAGGCCGGTGGCGGCCCGGACACGACCCTGGACCGCCTCGTCGTGGGCCACGCCCTGCGACGCCTGAACCACCCCCAGCGCCGGGTCCTCCACCTCGCCTACTACGAGGACCTCACCCAGACCCAGATCGCCGACATCACCGGCTGGCCCCTCGGCACGGTCAAGAGCCACACCCGCCGCGGCCTGGACCGGCTGCGGGTCTGCCTGGAGGACGACGGGGTGGTCACGGACTCCGGCACGGGCGGCTAGGAACGCGGGGGCGTCGAAGCGACCGGACCGACCGGGGATCCGGCACGGGAACGGCCGGAGAGCCGCCGTCCATGGGGGTGTTACCTTCCTCCCCGTGATGGAGACGGAGCACCAGGAAGAGACCAGGACCGCCTACGACGGCATCGTCGACGTGTATGTGTCGGCGTTCGCCAACCGACTGGAGACGCAACCGTTCGCGCGGAACATGATCGCCACCTTCGCCGAACTGGTACGAGGGACGGGGAACACGCGGGTGGCCGATGTCGGGTGCGGCCCCGGACATCTCACCGCCATGCTCAACGAATGGGGGCTGGACGCCTTCGGGATCGACCTCTCCCCGGCCATGGTCGCCCACGCCCGGCGGGCCCATCCGACGCTGACGTTCGACGAGGCCCGGATGGAAGCCCTTCCCGCCGAGGACGGCACGCTCGGCGGTGTCCTGGCCCACTACTCCATGATCCACACCCCTCCCGCAAAGCTTCCGGCGCTGCTCGCCGAGCAGGCGCGTGTCCTGGCGCCAGGGGGCCTGCTCATGGTCTCGTTCTTCGGGACCGACGGGCCCGAGCCGATCCGCTTCGACCACAAGGTGACCCCCGCCTACAGCTGGCCGGCGGACCAGCTCGCCGACCTGGTCGCCGGAGCCGGTTTCGACCCCTTCGCCCGGCTGCTCCACGACCCGGCCTCCGAACGGGGCTTCCTCGACTCCCACTTGCTGGCCCGCCGCACCTGAGGAACGGGCGTACGGCACCGTGCCGTACGCCCCGGGCTCAGATGCCCTGCGACGCCATCTCGATGATCGAGCGGTAGTAGGCCGCCGTCGAGACCACGCACGCCTTGTACTGCCGGTCACCGCTCAGGGCGAGGAAGTAGTCCCGGATGTTCTTCCAGTACGAGACGAGATAGCCGAGTCCGGGGCGGAAGCCCGGAGGCTTGGGCACCAGCGCGTAGGCCGCGGAACACTGGATGATCCGGTCCGTGGCCAGGGAGAGCACATCGGCGACCTCGGCGTTCATGTTCCAGCCCGCGGCCAGTTCCGGGGTCCAGATGGAGGCCGCGATCTCCCGGAGCTTCTCCTGCTCCTCCGGGGTGGGTTCGCTCAGCAGCGCCACCTCGGAGGCCGTGCGCTGGGCTTCGGACGGAGTGGCCTGCGCCTGACCGACGGCCCCGACGGCGAGCAACGCCGACGACACCGCCAGCGCGACCGACGAGACGAGTGCGTGTCTGCGGGTGAGGGCGCTCATGGGGTCCTCCTTCTGTCGCCCGCCGTGTCGACGGGACTCCATACCGTTAGGTGCCGCATGCACGCTGACACGCACCGCATCGCCCGTCAACGGGGCCTCGTCGGCCACACAGGCCCCGTCCGGCGGACTGGTCGCCGACCCTGGACCGGCACGGGGTGTGGAGCGGATCAGGTGAAGTGCGCCCCGCCGTCGATGAGGAACGACTGACCGTTGACGAACTCGCTGTCGCCGGAGAAGAGGAACGCGACCATGGCCGCGATGTCCTCCGGCCTGCCGAGCCGCGGCGACCGTACGTCCGCCAACGCCGTCTCCCGCATCGCGTCCGTCAGTGTGGCCAGGGCCGAGGCGGTGAGCGTGATGCCGGGGGAGACGAGGTTGCAGCGGACCCCCTGCTTCCCACCGAGGGTCGCGGTGTGCCGGGTCAGGCCGATGAGGCCGCTCTTCGCCGTCTGGTAGGCGACCATGATCGGCCGGCCTCCCCAGACCGCGCTCGACATGGTGTTGACGATCGATCCACTGCCCTGCCGCAGCATGACCGGCAGGGCGTGGCGGATGCCGAGCATGTATCCGGTGAGCACGGTGTCGATGGTGTGCTGCCAGATGTCCAGGGGGACCGTGGTGACATCGGTGTCCGCGCCCATGGTGGCCGGGGACAGATCGGCCGCCACGTTGTAGAGGCCGTCCAGGGCCCCGTAGGTGCGCACCGTGAAGCCGATGAGCGCCGCGTACGAGTCTTCGTCCGTGATGTCGAAGCCGCGGCCGGTCGCCTCGCCCCCGTTCGCCCTGATCTCTTCGGCCAGTTTCTCCGCGGCGGCTTCGTCGCGGTCGGCGACGACCACCGACATGCCCTCCTCGGCCAGGCGGACGGCGGTCGCCCCGCCGATGTTGCCCGGCGCACCGCCCGCGACGAGGGCCACCTTGTCCTTCAGTCCACGCATCGTGCTCTCCTCCTTGTGTGTCACTTCTCCGCACGCCGGGCCATGTGCCGCAGGAAGATCTCCCGCTCGCGGGCGAGTGCGTCCCGGACGGTCGGCCGGGCGCTCTCGCGCAGTGCGGCGGTGGCCGCGATCAGGGCCGGTCCGGGATGGCTCGCGAACTGCCGCGCCCACGCGACGGCGTGGTCGACGAATCCGTCGGCGGGCAGCACCGCGTTCAGCCATCCGGCCCGCAGGGCTTCCTCCGCGCCGAACTCGCGTCCGCCGAGGATCGCCTCGGCCGCGACGCCAGGCCCGACGAGGCGCGGCAGCCGGACCGAGCCGCCGCCTCCGGGGATGACTCCCGCCGGTACCTCCGACTGGCGCAGCCGGGCCCGTGGCGAGCCGACGCGCAGGGTGCAGGCCAGGGCGAGTTCGCTGCCGCCGCCCGCGGCGAGGCCGCCGATCGCGGCGATGGTGGGCTGTGGCTGCTCCGCGATGCGGTGGTAGGAGTCGAGGTACGCCTCAAGCCCAGGGGAGCGGATCGTGCCGTTCTCACCGGGGGTGAGCCAGTCCGGATGCCCGGACAGGTCACCGTGGTTGATGAAGTATCCGTCGTCTCCGCCGGTGATGACGATCACCTTCACCTGATCCGTCCGCTCGGCGAGCCCGTCGCACAGGGCGACGAGTTCGGCGAGCGACTCCGGGGTGTGGTGGTGCTCCGGCGGCCTGCGGAACGTCAGCAGGGCGATGGGGCCACGGTGTTCGAGGGTCCAGGAGCTGGATGTGGCGGGCGTGTTCACGCGGCGGCGGGTCGGCGCGTCGGGACGGGGCTGCCGCCGGGTCCGCTGTGGTTCTCGGGCATGTCTGTCCGTCTCCCTCGGTTCGATGGGTCGGCCGCCGGGTCGGCCGCCGCCATCGATTCTCACGAGCCCCGGCTCCCGCCACATCGGTCAGACGCCTGTCCCGACGCGGGTGCCGTGGGTGCTAGGTCGGATGACCTAGCACCACACCGGCGACCCGGACGGGAGGTGCTCACGGCTGCCCTGTTCAGTGGTCCGACTTCCCAACTTCCCAACTGCCCCACTGTTGAGTTGCTCAGCTGCTCAGTCGCTCGGCTGTCTGGACCGGACGGTTAGAGGTTCTTCTCCAGGGCGGCGCCCTCGGGGGGTGTGACGAGGGTGTTCCAGAGGGTGGTGGGGCCGGTGGTGTTGGCGGTGCGGAACTCCTCCCAGTACCACTGCGGGCCGAGGAGCTGCTTGACGCGGGGGATGATCTCGCCGTCGGGGCCCGCGTAGTAGCGGACACGCTCCGCGCGGCCGTCGGTGACGGCGCCGTAGATCACATCGGCGGCGACGGAGGGCTCGGAGCCGAAGGACGCCTGCGGGGTGTCGAAGAACGCCTGGAGGCCGGCGTCGTAGTCGGACGGGGCGTTCTGGGCGATGTCCATCTTGGAGAAGATCCGGGTGTTGTGGCTGCCGGGGAAGACGGCCTTGACGGAGATGCCGAAGGGGGCGAGTTCGATGTTGAGGCCCTCGCTGAGGGTGGCGACGGCGGCCTTGGAGGCGGCGTAGACGGAGGTGTAGGGGTAGCCCTGCTCGGCGCTGATGGAGGAGAGGTTGACGACGACGCCGGTGCGGCGGGCGCGGAAGTGGGGGAGGAAGGCCCGGGTGAGGGCGATGAGTCCGAAGACATTGGTCTGGAACTGGCGGTGGATCTGGTCGGAGGTGGATGCCTCCAGGGGGCCCATCTGGTAGTAGCCGGCGTTGTTGACCAGGGCGTCGACCGTGCCGAACTGGGCGATGGCCTGCTCGGCGAAGGCGGCGTCGGCGCTCTCGTCGTTGACGTCCAGGAGGAGGGTGCGGACGTGGTCGAGTCCGTCGTGGACCTTGAGGTCGGTGTCCTTGCGGACGGTGGCGACGACGTTCCAGCCCTCGGAGTGGAACCTCTCGACGGTGGCGCGGCCGATGCCGGACGCGGTGCCGGTGATGACGACGGTGCGGTTCATGATCGTGCCTTTCGGTGGGGTGCGCTCGCGCAGAACGGCATCGCCGGCGCCCGCGTCGACCGCATCACCACCACGGCGGGCGTCAACAACGCCCTCCTCTACCGCTACTTCGGCAGCAAGCTCGACCTCTTCGACACCGTCTACACCCGCCTCGTCACCGAGACCGTCGACGACGTCCCCCTCGACCCCCGGGACCTCACCGGCTACACCGCCGCCCTCTTCGACTACTACGTCGGCCACCCCGAGGTCGTCCGCCTCACCGCCTGGCGCCAGCTGGAACGCCCCGATCACCCCCTGCCCGTGATCGTCACCGACAGCTACCAGGACAAGACCGACCGCATCGCCGCGGCGCAGAGGGACGGCGCGATCCCCGACCGCGTCCCCGCCGACGAACTCCTCGCCCTCGTCATCCACCTCTCCCTCAGCAACACCACGCTCGGCCTCAGCGTCGACACTCCGATCGACCACACCCGACGCCGGGAAACCATCACGGAGGCGGTACGCGCGCTGCTGGCGCCGTAGTGACCGACCGCCCTCGCGCGGGCTCGACCACGCGCAGGCTCTGCCTCGGTCCGTGCCCTGATTGCCGAGGCACGCCGGCCTGAGGGAGGGGCGCGGGCGGCCGGGCGAACGCGACGGCACCGGACCATTCGCCGCCCTACGCCCGAGAAGTCGACGTCTCCTCGTCGGCGGCGGGGGCGCGGTCCGCGAAGGTGAGCAGGAGTTCCGTCGTGTGCCGGATGTGGTCGCACAGGGCAGTGCTGGCCGACTCGGGGTCCCGGGCGAGCGCGGCGTCCAGCAGGGCGCGGTGCTCGGCGGCGAGGTCGCGGCCGGGCTCGCCCCCGAGTGGCTGGGACCAGCGGCGGTACAGCTCGGCTTCGTCCCGCAGTCCCAGTGCGATCTGGAGGAGGCGCCGGTTGCCGCAGCCGTCCAGCAGGGCCGTGTGGAAGGCGGCGTGGGCCGTCGACCAGTGGTCGGTGATGCGGCTCTCGTCTCCGGGCGCGGTGTAGGGCGTGCGCTCCAGGGTGTGGTGGGCCGCGACCAGCCGGGACTCCCAGGACAGGTCTCCCTCGGCGATCGAGCGGCGCAGGACGAGCGTCTCCAGCTCGGTGCGTGCGTCGGTCAGCTCGGTGAGGGTCTCCGGGGACAGAGGTGTCACGACGAAGCCCTGATGGGGTTCGGACCGGACGAGGCCCTGCTCGGCCAGACGGACGAGAGCCTCCCGGAGAACGCTCACGCTGGCGTCGTAGCGCGCGCCGAGCACCGGGAACTTCAGCCGGGCCCCCGGCAGCAGCCGCCCGCTGAGGATGTCGGCCCGCAGCCGAGCCCGTACGTCGTCACCGAGAGTCTGCTTCCCGCCTGTGGCCGCCATGGCCGGAAGATTAGCCTCGCATCGAATCCTAGGCAAACTTTCGAAAGTTTATTGACCTGTCGAATCTGTCGCGTTACAACGGTGAGCACGCTCCCCGGCGACCGTGCCGGGGGCGAGTCACCCACGGAGTGTGTGTATGCGTATCGCCAATGTGTCCGGCCGGTCGGCGCTGCTGACCGAGGACGGCTGGGCCGATGTCGAGCGGGCCAGCCGAGGGCTGTTCCCGGCGGATCCGCAGCGGCTCTATGAGCGCTGGGACGAGTTCCGCGACTGGGCGGCCCCGGCCCGGCCCGAGCCCGATGTGGTGCCTGCCGGACCCGCACTGGGCTCTCCCGCTCCCCGCCCCCGCCAGCTTCTGGCGATCGGCCTGAACTACCGCGACCACGCCGAGGAGTCGGGGTTCGCCCTGCCCGAGCATCCACCGGTGTTCACCAAGTTCACCTCGTCGATCACAGGTCCCTACGGCGACATCGTCCTGCCCGACGGGAGCGTCGACTGGGAGGTGGAGCTGGTCGTGGTCATGGGGCGGCGGGCCTGGCGGGTGAGCGAGGAGCGGGCCTGGGAGCATGTCGCGGGACTGACGGTCGGGCAGGATCTCTCCGAGCGGGACTTGCAGCTCGCGGGTCCGGCTCCCCAGTTCAGCCTGGGCAAGTCGCATCCGGGGTTCGGCCCCATGGGGCCTTGGCTGGTCACCCCGGACGAGGTCGGCGACCCGGACGATCTGGAACTCGGCTGTGCCGTCGGCGGCGTGGAGATGCAGAAGGGCCGCACCTCCGACCTGATCTTCCCGGTCTCGGCGCTGATCGCCCGCCTCTCCGCCGTGATGCCGCTGCTGCCCGGCGATGTCATCTTCACGGGTACCCCGGCCGGGGTGGGCCTCGGCCGTCGGCCGCAGCGCTTTCTCGCCGATGGCGATGAGCTGGTCAGCTATGTCGAGGGCGTGGGGGAGATGCGGCACCGGTTGGTGCGGAACGCCGGGGTGGTCCGCTGATCCGGATTGCCGAGGTGGTCCACTGCCCCGGACCTCGGCGGCGCCCGCCTCCACTCCGGCCGAGCCGCCGCCGGTCGAGCCGTCGCCTCGTTCGTGTCGTCCCGCACTGAGGAATACGGCCGTCCCCTCACCTGTTAGATTCATGCGCAATCAAGAAGATGGCCCGCTTCGGCAGGCGGGCGCCGGATGTGTGCGGGCGAGCGAGCGCGCGATTCGGCAATCAGCGAAAGAATCTCCAACTTTCGAATCTCTATTGACTCATCGAATCTGCTGCCGTACACATATGACACCTGAATAAACGAATGGTGCATACGGACCCCCGAGGCGCTGCGAGCCGCACCCCGCCCCGCGCTTCTGCCCAGACCCCCATTCCCCAGGCCCGCCCCTGCCCGCCCCCGGCGTTCCGAGCCTGTTCCAGCCCACTTCAGTCCACTTCAGCCCACTTCATTCCACGGCAGCCACAGCCATCCCTAAGGAGTGCGGAACGATGCCGCTCCACCGGCTCAACTCACTTGTGATCGGAGTCCCCGACGTCGCCGCGACGACGGCCTACTACTCCGACTTCGGACTGACCCGGCACACCGACGGATGGTTCTCCACCCGCGACGCCGGGCGGCAGCTGAAGATCGTGTCGGCGCCGACCCGCCGTCTGATCGAGGTCAGCATCGGTGTCGACGACTCCGACGACCTCGACCGGATCGCCCGCCGACTCACCCGGCTCGGCCTCGCCGCGCACCGCGCGGGCGGCACCCTGACCACCGAGGAGCCCATCGCCGGGTTCCGTGCCGTGGTTCGCGTCGCCGCCCGGATCGTCCAGGACGAGGAGCCGCCGACGCCGTACAACGGCCCAGGGCGGGTCGAGCGCCGACCCGGGCGGGCTCCCGGACTGCTCAGGCAGCACCCCGTCCGGCCGCGCAAGCTCGGACATGTCGTCGTCGGGTCGACCGATCACGAAGCCACCATGCGGTTCTTCACGGAGGGAATCGGCTTCAGGATCAGCGACTACATCAAGGGCCACGGCGCGTTCCTGCGCTGCTCCACCGACCACCACAACGTTCTCGTTCTCGGCGCCCCCGTGAATTTCCTGCACCACACCTCCTGGCAGGTCGAGGACATCGACGAGGTCGGCCGAGGCGCCTTCGCCATGCTGGAGCAGCATCCGGAGCGCCATGTGTGGGGCCTGGGCCGGCACCACGCCGGCTCGAACTTCTTCTGGTACCTGAAGGACCCGGCGGGCAACTTCTCCGAGTACTACTCCGACATGGACACCATCCCGGAGGACCAGCTCTGGACGCCCGAGGCCCTCGAAGGAGCCAAGGGCCTCTTCAACTGGGGTCCGCCGCCGCCCCCGTCCTTCCTGCACCCGGATGACCTGGCCGATCTCATGACCGGCGCGCACCACTCCCTGTGACCCCGCCCCGGCACGGTCCCGTCCCCCGCGCGACCCCGCCCGCTCCCGCGATACCCACCCCCCGTCCGTAGAGAGGCCGAACCGCTCATGCGCACCCTTGAGACCGATGTACTCGTCGTCGGAGCCGGACCGGCGGGCCTGACCGCCGCCGCGCTCCTGGCCCGGTCCGGCGTGGACGCCGTCACCGTCTCCCGCCATCCCGGCACCGCGCACACCCCCCGCGCCCACATCACCAACCAGCGTGCCATGGAGGTCTTCCGCGACCTAGGTGTCGAGGAACGCGTCCTCGCGGTCGCCACCCCCGCCCACCTGATGGGCGACAACATCTGGGCGACCAGCTTCGCGGGGCGGGAACTCGCCCGGATGAAAGCATGGGGCACCGGCCTCTCCCGCAAGGCCGACTACGAGGCGGCCAGCCCCTGCGCGATGGTGAACGTCGGCCAGCATCTGCTGGAACCGATCCTTCTGGAGGCCGCCCGGGAGCAGACGGCGGACATCCGGTTCTCCACCGAACTGCTGGACATCACCCAGGACGCGGACGCCGTCCACGCCACCGTCCGCGACCGTGCCACCGGCGAGGAGTACCGCGTCGACGCACGGTACGCGATCGGCGCGGACGGCGGACGCAGCACGGTCGCGGAGCGGCTCGGCGTCCCGATGGAAGGCCGGACCGGACTGGGCCACGCCGTCAATGTCTGGCTGGAGGCCGACCTCACCAAGTACCGCGCCCACCGCCCCGGAACGCTCTTCTTCACCATCCAGCCCGGCAAGGACTTCTGGCTCGGCGCCGGCACCTACATCTGCGTCAAACCCTGGACCGAGTGGGTGCTGATCGTGATGTACGACCCGGCCGTGGAACAGATCGACCTCAGTGAGGCGGCGATGCTCGAACGCGCCCAGGCCACCATCGGTGACCCCGGTGTGCGGATACGCATCAAGGACATCAGCCAGTGGCAGCTGAACCACGTCCTGGCCACCCGCTACCGCACCGGACGGGTGTTTCTCGCCGGTGACGCGGCTCACCGGCACCCTCCGGCCAACGGCCTGGGCAGCAACACCTCCGTGCAGGACTCCTACAACCTGGCCTGGAAGCTCGCCCTGGCCGTCCAGGGCAGGGCGGGCGACCGGCTGCTCGACACCTATCACGACGAACGGCACCCGGTCGGCAGACAGGTCGTGGACCGGGCGATGGAGAGCGTGGGGCTCGCCGGAAGGCTCCCCGCGGCACTGGGCATCCGCGCCGGTCAGAGCGACCAGGAGGGCGCCCAGGCCCTCGCGGAGTACTTCGCCCCGACCCAGGAGGGCCGGGCCCGGCGCGACGAGGTGACCGCCGCCCTCGCGGCGAACGACCACCATTTCAACGCGCACGGTGTGGAACTGGGCCAGCACTACCGCTCCGGCGCGGTCGTTCCCGACGGTACCCAGGAACCGCCCCCCACCCGCGACCCCCAGCTCTTCCACCGCCCCACCACACACCCCGGCGCGAGCCTGCCCCACGCCTGGCTCGAACACGACGGCCGGGGACTGTCCACCCTCGACCTCGTTGGCCAGGACCGCTTCACCCTGCTCACCGGGATGGGCGGAGCGCCATGGCTGGCCGCAGCGGACAAGGCCGCCGCCGAACTCGGCGTGGAGATCACGGCCCGCCCCATAGGCCGCGGCCAGCCCTACGACGATGTCTATGGCGACTGGGCACGACTCAGTGGCATCACGGACGACGGTTGCCTCCTGGTCCGGCCGGACCGGCACATCGCCTGGCGGTCGGACCGGCTCACCGACGATCCCGCGCACACGCTGCGCCATGTCATGCGCCGCGTACTGGCTCTGGACTGACCGCTCACAAGGAGAACCCACCATGGACACCGGCCTGCTCATTCTGCGTCTGCTGCTCGGCGGACTGCTCCTCGGCCACGGCGCGCAGAAGATGTTCGGATGGTTCGGGGGCCACGGCCCCGAGGGAACCGCCCCCGTCTTCGAGACCTGGGGCTTCCGGCCGGGCAGGCCCCTCGTCCTGCTCGCCGCGGCCTGCGAGCTGACCGCCGCCCTCGCCCTGCTCCTGGGCCTGCTGTTCCCCCTCGGATCGGCCATCGCACTGGGCACGATGATCGCCGCCGGTTCCGTCAACGCCTCCCACGGCCTATGGGCACAGGCCGGCGGCTTCGAGATCCCCCTGGTGTACGGCGCCATGGCCGCGGGACTCGCCTTCACCGGCCCGGGGGAGTGGTCCCTCGACCACGCCATCGGCTGGGACCAGCTGACGGGCACGGGCTGGGCCTCGGCGTCCGTCGCCCTGGGAGCCGTCACCGGCCTCCTCGCCGTCACCAGGGCCCGACGCAACCTGTCACGGACTCCGGCCTAGGGCGTGTCCGCAATGTCAGGTGGGGAGCCATAGTCGCAGGCAGGCGAGGGTGACCAGGGCTTGGTAGTGGTGGGCTCGTTTGTCGTAGCG
>NZ_JBEXLA010000075.1:0-19928 GCF_040609715.1 Streptomyces sp. NPDC004610
AGAGGGATCACGCGTCCATCAGCGGGGACATTCCATGTCCGCCTGCGGGGAGCCGATCAGACCGCCTGCGGGGAGCTTTGCACTTCCGCCGTCACGGGGTCAACGAGACCAGCAGGGTCAGGCGGGATCAATCGCTCGCGGCCTGGAACATCCAATGATGCTTCTCAAGATCCGCCGTGATCCCGATGAACATGTCCTGGGACACCGGATCCGGCTTCTCCGTGGAGTTCACCCGCTCCCGCATCCGGGTGATCGCCGCACCGAGCGCGTCGGTCAGCACCCGCAGGGCGTCGCTGTCCTTGATCCAGCCGTTCGGCACCGCACCGATCCCGCTGTCGGCCGCGACCGTCCCGGCCCGCCCGTCGGGCGAGACACCGAGGGCGGAGGCCCGTTCGGCGACGGTGTCGGAGTGTGCCCGCGCCGAGGCGACCACATCGTCCAGCTGAAGGTGTACGGACCGGAAGCGGGGCCCGATGATGTTCCAGTGGACCTGTTTCGCCACGAGCGACAGATCCACGAGGTCCACCAGCGCGGACTGGAGCGCTTCGGCCACGACCTTGAGGTCCGCCTCGGGCAGCGGACTCTTGACGACGTACATCGCACCTCCGTGGAAGGCCCCGAGAACTGTCCCTCCACGATGACCTCAACCCCCAAGACCGGCAAACGGAGCAATACCCCACAACTCACCAAGCCGGAACCGTAACCCCGGCCCTGGTCCCGACCCCACCCCCATCCCCAGCCCCACCCCCAATCCCATCCCCATCCCAATCCCCATGCCAGGCCACTCCCCCACACGCAAAAACCCCGGCCCACCCCTCCAGAGAGTCACGCTCCCTGAAGAAGCCCGGACCGGGGCTTCACCTACTCACAAGCACGCCCGCCCCCGTCAGCACCAGCGACGGAGAACACGCACGCATCTCACGCGGCGACCACCTCGGTGGTGGGCGCCTTGATCGTCACCCGTTCCGGAGGCACACCGGCCACCGAGACGGAACCCAGCATCGGTCGGACCGGCGTGGGTACAGCTTCGCTGGGAGTGGCCGCAGCGGACTGGGCCAGCTCGGCGAGGGCGAGCTCATCGCTCACTTCGCGCATGAGCTCGGACATCCGTACGTCCAACGCGTCGCAGATCGCGGCGAGCAGCTCGGAGGAAGCCTCCTTCTGCCCCCGCTCCACCTCGGAGAGATAGCCGAGCGAGACTCGGGCGGAGGAGGAGACTTCGCGCAGAGTACGGCCCTGGCGCTGGCGCTGCCGACGCAGCACGTCACCCAGCAGGCGACGGAGCAGAATCATCGGTGGCTCCCTCCTCGGACCGCGTAACCGCATCCTTCACGCCCCACCGTACCGCCTAGCGCCGCGGCCGTGCGGGGAGCGATGTCGTGTTCACTCAGGGCTGCAAACATCAAAACCCCCCGTTCTGTTCCGTATCCTGTGCCCGCTCATTCCCGGTCTGTTCGCCCGCAAGCTGCTCCAGAAGCAGTGCGAGTACGCTCCGTGCACTCTCCATACGGATTTCCTCGCGTCCGCCGTTCAACCGCAGGGCCAGCACTTTTCCGCCACCGGCAGAATCGGAATCCGCTCCATCCGCCCCGTCGACGGCCACGAAAACCGTCCCGACGGGCTGTCCGTCCTGCGGGTCGGGACCCGCCACGCCCGTGGTGGCGACGCCCCAATCGGCGCCGAGCACCGACCGCACTCCGACGGCCATTTCCGCCGCGACCTGCGGGTCCACCGCTCCGCGCGACTCCAGCAGGCCGGCGTCGACCCCCAGCACACGGTGCTTCAGATCGGTCGCGTAGGCCGTGACCGACCCCCGGAACACCTTGGACGCCCCGGGGACCGATGTCAGCTCCGCCGCGACCAGTCCGCCGGTCAGCGACTCGGCGACAGCGACCGTCTCGCCCCTCACTGTCAGTAGTCGCACCACGTCGGCGGCCGTGGAATTCACGCGTCCGTCTCCTCCGCCGCCGCCCTGCGCTCGGCGATTCCCTGTCTGCGCAGCACAATGGCTTGTCGTACATAGTCGAGGCCGGTGACCACGGTCAGAACGACCGCCGCCGCCATCACCCACCACCGCAGGGTGGCCAGCCAGCCCGTCAATGCCAGGACGTACATCCCGACCGCCACGCCTTGCGTGAGGGTCTTGACCTTGCCGCCGCGGCTCGCCGGGATGACGCCGTACCGAATGACTAGAAAACGCAGCAGCGTGATGCCGAGTTCCCGGCCGAGGATGACGGCGGTCACCCACCACGGCAGATCGCCCAGCGACGACAGACAGATCAGCGCCGCCCCCATGATCGCCTTGTCGGCGATGGGATCGGCGATCTTCCCGAAATCGGTGACGAGGTTGTACGTACGGGCGAGATGGCCGTCGAACAGGTCGGTGATCATGGCGATGGCGAAGGCCGCCCAGGCCAGTGACCGCCAGGCCGGGTCATAGCCACCGTCGGCGAGCATCAGCGCGACGAACGCGGGCACCAGCACCAGCCGGAGCATGGTCAGCAGGTTGGCGATGTTCCAGACACTCGCCTGATTGACCGCCGCGGCGGCCAGCTTGCCGCCCCGCAGGGCCCGCCCGTCCGACTCCCCACCGTCGTCACCGAGACCACCGCCGTCCCCCGCCGTCACGCCCCGCGACTCCGCACCCACCGCACCCACCGCACGTTCGGCCTCCGCCCCGGAAACCCCACGCCCCGGACCACCCGAACCGACGGAACCACCGGAACCGCCCCCTCCGGAAGCCCCACCCCCACCGGCACCACCACTCCCACCAACCTCATCACCAGCCCCCCCGACACGACCACCGCCACCCCCCACCGCACCGCCCCCCTCCGCGGCACCCCCCGCCCCGCTCACCCCATGCGCTCCATGCGCTCCATGCACTCCCTGCACGCCACGCGCCCCACGCTCCCCCTGCACCCCGTTCACCCCGGCGGAGCCCCCCGCGGCCGACGCCGGGACTCCCGTCATCTGCCCGCCTCCTCACGGCCCGCGTCCGAGCCCCACGGCCCGGCCGCCGACCCCACGACCGTCAGCGGCTCGGCCACCAGGTCGACACCCTCCGTACCGACCACCTTCGCCTCGACCATACGACCGACCGTCAGGCCCTCGCCGCTCGTGAGCAGCACGTGGCCGTCCGTCTCGGGCGCCTGGTGCTCCCCGCGCCCGTACACCCCTTCCTCGGGGTCGACGGACTCGACCAGCACCCGCAGGGTCTCCCCGAGGCGCTCCTCGGCCCGCTGCGAGACAAGCTCCTCGGCCAGCCGGGAGATACGGGCGAGCCGCTCGGCGACGACATCCGCATCCAGCTTGTTCTCGTAGGTCGCCGCCTCCGTGCCCTCCTCGTCCGAGTAGCCGAAGACGCCGATGGCGTCGAGCCGGGCGTGGTTGAGGAACCGCTCCAGCTCGGCGAGGTCGGCCTCGCTCTCGCCGGGGAAGCCGACGATGAAGTTGGAGCGCACCCCGGCCTGGGGCGCCTTGCCGCGGATGGTGTCGAGCAGTTCCAGGAACCGGTCGGTGTCCCCGAAGCGCCGCATCGCGCGCAGCACATCGGGCGCGGAGTGCTGGAAGGAGAGATCGAAGTACGGGGCGACCTTGGGCGTGGAGGTCAGTACGTCGATCAGGCCGGGCCGCATCTCGGCCGGCTGGAGGTAGCTGACCCGCACCCGCTCGATGCCGTCGACCCCGGCCAGCTCGGGCAGCAGGGACTCCAGGAGCCGGATGTCCCCGAGATCCTTGCCGTACGACGTGTTGTTCTCGGAGACCAGCATGATCTCCTTGACGCCCTGCTCGGCCAGCCAGCGCGTCTCGTTCAGCACATCGCTGGGGCGGCGGGAGATGAAGGAGCCGCGGAACGACGGGATGGCGCAGAAGGTGCAGCGGCGGTCACAGCCGGAGGCCAGCTTGACCGAGGCGACCGGTGAGCCGTCGAGTCTGCGGCGCAGGGGCGCGCGAGGGCCGGACGCGGGCGCGAGGCCGTCGGGCAGATCGGCCGGGCTCGCGCCGGCCAGGGCCCCGTCAGACAGATCACCCCGGCCCTGACCTGCCAGAGCACCCCCGGCAGACCGGCTGCCGGACAGAGCACCTCCGGCAGACCCACGGCCGGGCACAGCCCCCCCGGCAGCAGCCCCATGACCGGGCAGGGCCACGTCCGCCGCGGACTCCTGCCGCTCGGCGGGGCTGATCGGCAGCAGCTTGCGCCGGTCGCGCGGGGTGTGGGAGGCGTGGACCCCGCCGGAGAGGATGGTCTGCAACCGGTCGGAGATGTCCGCGTAGTCATCGAACCCGAGCACACCGTCGGCCTCGGGGAGAGCCTCGGCGAGGTCCTTGCCGTACCGCTCAGCCATACAGCCCACGGCGACCACGGCCTGGGTCCGGCCGTGTCCCTTGAGGTCGTTGGCCTCCAGCAGGGCGTCGACGGAGTCCTTCTTGGCGGCGTCGACGAATCCGCAGGTGTTCACGACGGCGACATCGGCGTCCTCGGCGTCCGCGACGAGCTGCCAGCCGTCCGCCTCCAGACGGCCCGCGAGCTCCTCGGAGTCCACCTCGTTTCGGGCGCAGCCAAGCGTGACGAGTGCGACGGTACGGCGTTCAGGCATGGGCTCAAGACTACTTCGTCCCACTGACACCCCACGCCGACGGGGCCAGCGTGATCCTGCCCGGCCCCGACCCCGCACCGCTCCGGCACGCCCCCGCACCACCCTCGCCGGGCCGTCGCACAGGAGCCGCAGGGACGTCTCACGGAAGCCGCACAGCGAACACCGAAACGGCCCCCAGGGAATCGCCCCCGCACAGCGCAGGCGCGCGCCTCACCCCGCCTGCGGATCCCCCTTCGTGTACGTCAGCCGCTCCACAGCCCCCGGCTGCCAGTCCTCGTCGATCTTCTTGCCGTTCACATACAGCTGGATCGCCCCGGCGTCACCGAGCACCAGGTTGATCTTGGAGCTGTCCTGGAAGGTCTTGGAGTCGCCCTGCTTGAGCAGGCCGTCGAAGAGCAGGCGTCCGCTGTGGTCCTTGGCGGAGATCCAACTGCGCCCGTCCGTGGCGCTGACCTGGACGGTCACCTTGTCCTGCGGCGCCGCCGCGATGGCGCTCTCGGTCGGGTCGGGGGCGGGGTCGGCGGGCTTGCTGGTCTTGGCGGACGGCGAGGCAGACGCCCCGGTCGACGGTGTGGCACCCCCGGCGACCTGGTCCTTGGCGCCGCCGTCGGCCTCGCCCTTGAACACCGTGAACCCGACGAAGCCGATCACGGCGACGATCGCGGCGACCATGGCGGCCGTCCAGTTCGGCCCCCGGCGCTCGGGGCGGATCCTCTCGGCCTCGAACATCGGGGCCGCCGGCGTCGGGGCGGGCCGTCCGCCGTGATCGGCGTCGTACCGGGCGAGCAGCGGGTCCGGATCGAGGCGCACGGCCTTGGCCAGGGTCCTGATGTGACCGCGGGCGTAGACGTCACCGCCGCAGGGCGCGAAGTTGTCGGCCTCGATCGCGTGCACGATGGCGATCCGGACCCGGGTGGCGGTACTGACCTCGTCGACGGTCAGCCCGGCCTCGATCCGCGCCTGCCGGAGCGCACGACCGATGGAGAGGTGGGCTTCCTCGGATACGTCGGATACGTCGTCGAAGGGACGCTCGTCTTCAGGGAAGTTGCCGATGGACACGGGGGCGCCTTTCGAGCGTGTAGCCACCTGTGCTGGAAGTTCAGTCTGAGGGGGTACGAAAGGGTGGGGCAACCGGGCGACAGCACTTTGTACGCCATCGGTATGGCCCGTCATGCCGATGGTGGGACAGCGGTTCTCCGCTTCCCTCAACTTGACGTACGCCGAAGGGAAACGGTTGCTCAATGATCCCTTACGGGTGAGTCATGAGGACGCCTGACGGAGCACGACCAGGATCACGATTTGGGCGAGACTCCGCATCGGCTTCACGCCCGCGCCGCGAACCGGACCCGTACGACCACCCGTATGCCCCGGCCGGGCCACCCATCGGACGGCACACGAGCCACCCCACGGCCCACCCCTGGGCCCACCCCTCACGCGACACACCGGACGATGACGGTACGGAGTCCCTCATTCCCCACGGCTACCCCGGGGACCCCTCGCTATCCCGCCGAATCCCGATGCCCCACCGAAGCCCGATCCCTTGCCGGCCCCTCATCGTCCCGCCGTCCCCGCTACCCCGCCGACTCCCCCCGGATCACCGCAAGCACCCCGTCCAGCTCATCCGGCTTCACCAGCACATCGCGCGCCTTGGAGCCCTCGCTCGGCCCGACGATGTTCCGTGACTCCATCAGGTCCATCAGCCGCCCGGCCTTGGCGAAGCCCACCCGCAGCTTGCGCTGGAGCATGGAGGTCGACCCGAACTGCGTGGACACCACCAGTTCGGTCGCCTGGCAGAGCAGATCGAGATCGTCGCCGATGTCCTCGTCGATCTCCTTCTTCTGCTTGCCGCCCACGGTGACGTCGTCCCGGAAGACCGGCGCCATCTGGTCCTTGCAGTGCTGGACGACGGCCGCGACCTCGTCCTCGGTGACAAAGGCGCCCTGCATACGGGTCGGCTTGTTGGCGCCCATGGGCAGGAACAGCCCGTCGCCCTTGCCGATCAGCTTCTCGGCGCCGGGCTGGTCGAGGATGACCCGCGAGTCGGCGAGCGAGGAGGTGGCGAAGGCGAGCCGGGAGGGCACGTTCGCCTTGATCAGCCCGGTGACGACATCGACGGACGGCCGCTGGGTGGCCAACACCAGATGGATACCGGCGGCCCGCGCGAGCTGGGTGATCCGCACGATCGCGTCCTCGACGTCCCGTGGCGCCACCATCATCAGATCGGCCAGCTCGTCCACGATCACCAGCAGATACGGATACGGCTGGAGATCCCGCTCGCTGCCCTCGGGCAGCTTCACCTTGCCGTTGCGAACGGCTTCGTTGAAGTCGTCGATGTGCCGGTACCCGTACGCCGCCAGATCGTCGTAGCGCAGATCCATCTCCCGGACGACCCACTGGAGGGCCTCCGCGGCGCGCTTCGGGTTGGTGATGATCGGCGTGATCAGGTGCGGGATGCCCTCGTAGGCGGTCAGCTCGACCCGCTTGGGGTCGACCAGGACCATCCGGACGTCCTCGGGGGTGGCCCGCATCATGATCGAGGTGATCAGACAGTTGATGCAGGACGACTTGCCGGAGCCGGTGGCGCCGGCGACCAGCAGATGGGGCATCTTCGCCAGCGAGTGCATGACATAGCCGCCCTCGACGTCCTTGCCGAAGGCGACCAGCATCGGATCGTCGTCCTCCGCCGACTCCGCGAGCCGCAGCACATCGCCGAGGTTGACCATCTCCCGGTCGGTGTTCGGGATCTCGATGCCGACCGCCGACTTCCCGGGGATCGGGCTGATGATCCGCACATCCGGGCTGGCCACGGCATAGGCGATGTTCTTGGTCAGCGCGGTGATCCGCTCGACCTTGACCGCGGGGCCCAGCTCCACCTCGTAGCGGGTGACCGTGGGCCCCCGGGTGAAGCCGGTGACGGCGGCGTCGACCTTGAACTCGGTGAAGACGGTGGTCAGCGAGGCGACGACCGCGTCATTGGCCGCGCTGCGCGCCTTGCCGGGTCCGCCGCGCTCCAGCAGGTCCAGCGGCGGCAGGGAGTAGGTGATGTCCCCGGACAGCTGGAGCTGCTCCGCGCGGGCCGGCAGATCCCGCAGTTCGTCCGGCGGCTCCTTGGTGAGGTCGGGGACCCCGCCCGTGAGCTTCTCCTGCCGGTGCCCGGCCTTCGGGGGCCGCGCCCCGGGGACCGGCGACGGCGACGGTACGGGGGTCGGGGTGGTGTCCTCCCGGTCGCCCACCCGCACGCCCTGGGTGAGGTCGGCGACGAGCGGCGAGGGTGGCATGCCGTGCAGCACGGCCCCGTCCAGATCGGCCGCGGCAGCCGCCGCGATGTCCACGGCGTCCAGCTGACGGTCCATCGCGGGCTGGGGCACCGCCGAGCGCCTGGGACGCCCACGGCGCCGCGAGAGGGCCTCCTCCTCGGCTTCCTCGGAGTCATACGGTCCGTCGGCCGCCCCACCGCGTTTGCGGCTTCGCGCGGGCAGCGACTCCCGCCACTGGTCGTCGTAGCGCTCGTCGTCGTCGCTGCGCCCGTCCTCCGTCTCGGGGTCCCGGGCGAGGCCGAGGCGGACGCCGAGCTGCCGCAGCCGCTGCGGGATCGCGTTCACCGGCGTGGCGGTGACCACCAGCAGCCCGAACACCGTGAGCAGCACCAGCAGCGGCACGGCCAGCACATCGGTCATCGTGTACGACAGCGGTGTCGCCGCGCCCCAGCCGATGAGCCCTCCGGCGTCCCTTATCGCCTGCATGCCGTCGGTGCGCGGGGGCGAGCCGCACGCGATGTGCACCTGGCCGAGCACGCCGATCACCAGCGCGGACAGCCCGATGACGATCCGTCCGTTGGCGTCGGGCTGCTCCGGGTGCCGGATGAAGCGGAACGCGACGACCGCGAGCAGGATCGGCACCAGCAGATCGAGCCGCCCGAAGGCGCCCGTCACCAGCATCTCGACGAGGTCGCCGACCGGGCCGCGCAGATTGGACCAGGTACCGGCGGCGACGATCAGGGCGAGCGCCAGCATGAGCAGCGCGACGCCGTCCTTGCGGTGGGCCGGGTCCAGATTCTTGGCGCCCTGCCCTATGCCGCGGAACACCGCGCCCACGGCGTGCGCCAGCCCGAGCCAGAGGGCGCGCACCAGCCGGTACACGCCGCCGGTGGGATTGGGCGCCGGTTTGGGCGGGGGCGCGGCCTTCTTGACGGCCCGCTTCGCGGGGGGCTTGCCGGCGGCTTTCTTGGCGGGCGCCTTCTTCGCCGGAGCCGGGGCCTTCTTGGCGGCGCCCTTCCTCGCCGGAGCCGCCGCCTTCTTGGCGGGCTGCTTCTTGGCTGCGGAGGGACGTGAGGCCATAGGTGCGAGAGTACCGCCGCGCCGGGGCGTCGACCGGCGTGGCGGTGCCTTCACCCATTCGTGTCGCCCTGGGGGCTCTGCAACTGACGGGATGTGAGGGGCTCACGCGGGCGAGGGCCATGGCCGGAACTTACGGGGGAGGAACGGGGGACACGGGGGGGGCGCACACATCACGCGCGCCCCCAAGGAGGAACCCGGTGGAACCGAACTCCACGAACCCGTCAGTGCGGCGAAGAAACCGCCGCCGGCCCACCCGCCCCCGGCTCCAGCGCATCCAACGCCCGCCGCAGTCCGGTCAGCTTGCGCTCCAGGTGCGCCGCCGTGGCCACCGCAGCCGCGTCCGCGGACTCGTCGTCGAGCTGCTTGGACAGCGCCTCGGCCTGCTCCTCGACGGCGGCGAGGCGCGCGGACAGCTCGGCGAGCAGCCCGACCGGTTCCTTCCCGGCCCCGGCACCGCTCTTGCCGCCGCCGCCCTCCAACTGGAGCCGCAGCAGCGCCGCCTGCTCTCTCAGCTGGCAGTTCTTCATATACAGCTCGACGAACACCGAGACCTTCGCCCGCAGCACCCATGGGTCGAACGGCTTGGAGATGTAGTCGACCGCACCGGCCGCGTAGCCGCGGAAGGTGTGGTGCGGTCCGTGATTGATCGCGGTGAGGAAGATGATCGGGATGTCCCGGGTCCGCTCGCGCCGCTTGATGTGCGCGGCGGTCTCGAAACCGTCCATCCCCGGCATCTGGACGTCCAGCAGAATGACCGCGAAATCGTCCGTGAGCAGCGCTTTGAGCGCTTCCTCCCCGGACGATGCCCGGACCAGCGTCTGATCGAGCGCCGAGAGGATCGCCTCCAGCGCCAGCAGATTCTCCGGCCGGTCATCGACCAGGAGGATCTTGGCCTTCTGCACCATGGCCCGCCCTCCTCGCCCCGGCATGGGGCCTCCCCTGTCCGAAGGACTTGGGGAAGCACCGTCGCGGGCCACCCCAGGGGACGACTCCGTCTCGCCGCCCGTCCTCGTGCCGGTCATCGTAGCCGCACCCCGCCCGTCGCCACACCCTGTCACCGTGATGTCACTGTGCACATAGCAGAAACGCTACGGGAGACCAGAAGGTTCCCCGAATCGCGTACGTCCACACGGCGCCGAGCACACCGTGTCAGCAACTCCGTGTGAACACTCGCCGCGCCCGCGTCCCGGGCCCACCCGCGCGGGCCTGCGCTCCACGACCCGCGCGATGCCGGAGCACCCGCGCGATCAGGTGCCCGGCCGTCCCACCGAGGTCACTCCACCCGCATCCACTGCCGCATCACCGCCAGCAGATGATCCGGGTCGACGGGCTTGGTCACATAGTCCGACGCGCCGGACTCGATCGCCTTCTCCCGGTCGCCCTTCATCGCCTTCGCGGTCAGCGCGATGATCGGCAGCCCGGCGAACTGCGGCATCCGCCGGATCGCGGAGGTCGTCGCGTACCCGTCCATCTCCGGCATCATGATGTCCATCAGCACGACCGCGACATCGTCGTGCTGCTCCAGCACCTCGATGCCCTCCCGCCCGTTCTCGGCGTACAGCACCGACAGTCCGTGCTGCTCCAGGACGCTGGTCAGGGCGAAGACATTGCGGATGTCGTCGTCCACGATCAGCACCTTCTCGCCGCCGAACCGCAGTCCCGCGACCAGT
The DNA here is from genome assembly GCF_040609715.1 of Streptomyces sp. NPDC004610. Lineage (NCBI taxonomy): Bacteria > Bacillati > Actinomycetota > Actinomycetes > Kitasatosporales > Streptomycetaceae > Streptomyces > Streptomyces sp. NPDC004610. The sequence continues at coordinate 10,606 of NZ_JBEXLA010000075.1, forward strand.
TCGTGGTCCAGCTCGGACCGCTCCGGCGCCCAGCTCTGCGGCTGCTGCACCGAGGGCCGCGAGAACGCCTCCGAGCCCCGGCGCCGCCGCCGGAACAGCGCCGCCGCCCCGCTCTGCGTCTCGTGGTACGACTTCACCTCCGCCGGCATCTCGATCTGGGGCACCGCCGGACGCGCCTCGATCGCCATCGGCTCGGGCCCCTGAGGCGCCGTCTGGAAGCCCGGCACGGGCAGCTCGCCGGGGTGCAGCGGCAGATACAGCGTGAACGTCGAACCGCGGCCGGGCTCGCTCTGCGCATGGATCTCCCCGCCGAGCAGCTGGGCGATCTCCCGCGAGATGGACAGCCCGAGGCCCGTACCGCCGTACTTGCGGCTGGTCGTGCCGTCGGCCTGCTTGAACGCCTCGAAGATGACCCGCATCTTGCTGGCGGCGATCCCGATCCCGGTGTCCGTCACCGAGAACGCGATCAGCGCGGCCCCCGGGTCGGTCACCGAACCGGCCTCCAGAAGCTGCTCCCGGATGGACTGCGGTACATCCGCCCCGGCCGGCCGGATCACCAGCTCCACCGACCCGGAGTCGGTGAACTTCACCGCGTTGGACAGCAGATTGCGCAGCACCTGGAGCAGCCGCTGCTCGTCGGTGTGCAGGGTGGCCGGCAGCTCCGGGGAGACCCGCACCGACAGATCCAGGCCCTTCTCCGCGGTCAGCGGCCGGAAGGTGGCCTCCACATAGTCCACGAGCTGGACGAGCGCGATCCGGGTCGGCGAGACATCCATCTTGCCCGCCTCGACCTTGGACAGATCCAGGATGTCGTTGATCAGCTGGAGCAGATCGGAACCGGCGCCATGGATCGTCTCGGCGAACTCGACCTGCTTGGGGGTCAGATTCCCGTCGGCGTTGTCGGCGAGCAGCTTGGCCAGGATCAGCAGCGAGTTCAGCGGCGTACGCAGCTCATGGGACATGTTGGCGAGGAACTCGCTCTTGTAGCGCATCGAGACGGCGAGTTGCTCGGCGCGCTCCTCCAGGACCTGGCGGGCCTCCTCGATCTCGGTGTTCTTCACCTCGATGTCCCGGTTCTGCCGGGCGAGCAGTTCGGCCTTCTCCTCCAGCTCGGCGTTGGACACCTGGAGGGCCTTCTGCCGGTTCTCCAGCTCCTCCGACCGGTCCCGCAACTGCTCGGTCAGCTCCTGGGACTGCTTCAGCAGCACCTCGGTCTTGGTGTTCACGGAGATGGTGTTGACGCTGGTCGCGATCATCTCCGCGATCTGGTTGAGGAAGTCCTTCTGGATGTGCGTGAACGGCGTGAAGGAGGCCAGCTCGATCACCCCGAGCACCTTCCCCTCGAACAGCACCGGCAACACGATCACCTGCGCGGGCGGCGCCTCACCGAGCCCGGAGGAGATCTTCAGATAGCCGCTGGGCGCGTTCTCCACCAGGATCGTGCGCTTCTCGTTGGCGGCCGTCCCCACCAGCGCCTCCCCCGGCCGGAACGAGGTCGGCATGGACCCCATGGAGTAGCCGTACGAGCCCAGCATCCGCAGTTCGTAGTCGTCGTCCGACCCGGACGCCACGTCCTTGCCGTCCAGCAGCGGCATGGCGAGGAAGAACGCCCCGTGGTGGGCGGCGACCACCGGGGTCAGCTCGCTCATGATCAGTGAGGCCACGTCCTCCAGGTCCCGGCGGCCCTGCATCAGGGCGGAGATCCGGGCCAGGTTGCCCTTCAGCCAGTCCTGCTCCTTGTTGGCGATGGTGGTGTCGCGCAGGTTGGCGATCATCTTGTTGATGTAGTCCTGGAGCTCCTGGATCTCGCCGGAGGCGTCCACGTCGATCTTCAGATTGAGATCGCCCCGGGTCACCGCGGTCGCCACCCGCGCGATGGCCCGCACCTGCCGGGTGAGGTTCTCCGCCATCTCGTTCACGGACTCGGTGAGGTCCCGCCAGGTGCCGTCGACGTCCCTGACCCGCGCCTGACCGCCGAGCTGTCCCTCGGTGCCCACCTCGCGGGCCACGCGGGTGACCTCCTCCGCGAACGACGAGAGCTGGTCGACCATGGTGTTGATGGTCGTCTTGAGTTCCAGGATCTCGCCGCGGGCGTCGATGTCGATCTTCTTGGTGAGATCGCCCTTGGCGATGGCGGTCGTCACCATGGCGATGTTGCGGACCTGACCGGTCAGGTTGGACGCCATCTGGTTCACCGACTCGGTGAGGTCCTTCCAGGTGCCCGCCACGCCCGGCACGTTCGCCTGGCCGCCCAGGATGCCGTCCGTGCCCACTTCCCGGGCCACCTTGGTGACCTGCTCGGCGAACGAACTCAGCGTCTTGACCATGGTGTTGAAGGTGTCGGCGAGCTGGGCGACCTCGCCCCGCGCCTCGATCGTCACCGTCCGGGTCAGATCGCCGTTGGCGACCGCCGCGGCGACCTGCGAGATGTTGCGCACCTGCATGGTCAGGTTCTTGGCCATCAGATTGACGTTGTCGCTGAGGTCCTTCCAGATGCCGACGACACCGGGGACATGCGCCTGGCCGCCGAGGATGCCCTCGGTGCCGACCTCGCGGGCCACCTTGGTCACCTGCTCCGCGAAGGACGACAGCTGATCGACCATCGTGTTCACCGTCGTGACGAGTTCGAGGATCTCGCCCTTGGCGTCGACGGTGATCTTCTTGGAGAGGTCGCCCTTGGCGACCGCAGTGGTGACATCGGCGATGGACCGCACCTGCACGGTGAGGTTGTTCGCCATGAAGTTCACCGACTGGGTGAGATCCTTCCAGGTCCCGGAGACGCCCTGCACCTCCGCCTGACCGCCCAGCTTCCCCTCGGTGCCGACCTCCCGGGCGACCCGGGTGACCTCCTCGGCGAACGAGGAGAGCTGGTCCACCATCGTGTTGAGGGTGTTCTTCAGCTCCAGGATCTCGCCCCGCGCGTCGACCGTGATCTTCTGCGAGAGATCACCGCGGGCGACCGCCGTGGCGACCTGGGCGATCTGCCGCACCTGGGCGGTGAGGTTGCCCGCCATGCCGTTCACGGAGTCCGTGAGGTCCCGCCACACCCCCGCGACACCGGGCACCTGCGCCTGCCCGCCGAGACGGCCCTCCGTACCCACGTCGCGCGCCACCCGCGTCACCTGGTCGGCGAAGCCGGAGAGCTGGTCGACCATCGTATTGACGGTGTTCTTCAGCTCCAGGATCTCCCCGCGCGCGTCCACGGTGATCTTCTGCGACAGATCACCCCGCGCCACCGCGGTGGTGACCTGCGCGATCTGCCGCACCTGGGCGGTCAGATTGCCGGTGATGGAGTTCACCGAGTCGGTGAGTTCCTTCCAGGTCCCGGAGACCCCCGGCACCTGCGCCTGCCCGCCGAGACGGCCCTCGGTGCCGACCTCCCGGGCCATCCGCACGACCTGCTCGGCGAACGACGACAGCTGATCCACCATGGTGTTCACGGTGTTCTTCAGCTGGAGCATCTCGCCGGAGACATCGACGGTGACCTTCTGCGACAGATCACCGTTGGCGACCGCCGTGGTCACCTGGGCGATATTGCGGACCTGCCCGGTCAGATTACGGAAGGCGGTGTTGACCGAGTCCGTGAGGTCCTTCCAGGTCCCGGCCGCGCCCATCACCTGCGCCTGCCCGCCCAGCTCGCCCTCGACACCGATCTCCCGGGCGACCCGGGTGACCTCGGAGGAGAACGCGGAGAGCTGGTCCACCATCGTGTTCACGGTGTTCTTCAGCTCAAGCATCTCGCCGGCCACGTTCACCGTGACCTTCTGCGACAGATCACCGCTGGCCACGGCGGTCGTGACGGCCGCGATGTCCCGGACCTGGGTGGTCAGGTTCCGGAAGACCGTGTTGACCGAGTCGGTCAGGTCCTTCCAGGTACCGGCCGCGCCCGGCACGTTGGCCTGCCCGCCGAGCCGCCCCTCGCCGCCGGTCTCGTTGGCGACCCGGGTGACCTCGTCGGCGAAGATCCGCAGGGTCTCGGTCATCTGGTTGATCGTCTCTGCAAGCTGCGCGACCTCGCCGCGCGCCTGCACGGTCACCTTCTGCGACAGATCGCCGTTCGCGACCGCCGTGGTGACCTGTGAGATTCCCCGCACCTGGGCGGTCAGATTGCCCGCCATGGTGTTCACCGAGTCGGTGAGTTCCTTCCACACCCCCGCCACGCCGGACACCTGGGCCTGGCCGCCCAGCTCGCCCTCGGTGCCGACCTCGCGCGCCACCCGGGTCACCTCGGAGGAGAACGCCGAGAGCTGGTCGACCATCGTATTGACGGTGACCTTCAGCTCCAGCATCTCGCCGGCCACATCGACCGTGACCTTGCGCGACAGATCGCCCTTGGCGACCGCCGTGGTCACCAGCGCGATGTCCCGCACCTGCGCGGTCAGCCGGTTCGCCATGGTGTTGACGGACTCCGTGAGGTCCTTCCACGAACCCGACATCCCGCGCACCCGCGCCTGACCGCCGAGCTTGCCCTGGGTACCGACCTCACTGGCGACCCGGGTGACCTCGTCCGTGAACGTCGACAACTGATCGACCAGGTTGTTGACCGTCCGCCCGACCTTCAGGAACTCACCCCGCAGCGGATTCCCCGGCCCCTCCGGCGTCTGCTGCCGCAGCTCCATGCGCGGCGACAGATCCCCCTCGGCCACCGCCGACAGCACCCGGCTGACCTCGGACACCGGCCGTACGAGATCGTCGACCAGGGCGTTCGAGGCGTCGACCGCGGCGCCCCAGGAGCCCTCCAGGGCCCCCGCCTCCAGCCGCTCGGTCAGCTTGCCGTCCCGCCCGACCACCCGCCGCACCCGCGACAGCTCACCGGTGAGATGGAGATTGCGCTCCGCGACCTCGTTGTAGACGGCGGCGATCTCCGCCATCACCCCGTCGCCGGACACCGTGAGCCGCTTGCGGAAGTTCCCGTCCCGCATGGCCACCAGCGCGGTCAGCAGCCGGTCCAGGGCGGCCGTGTCCACCGTGGTGGTGCCGCCGCGTGGTGTACGCCGCTTCTCCAGGGAATGTCCGCCCTTCGCGCGCGTCCTCGTGCCCCGCGTCGCTGCGCCAGACTCCACTGTGTCCCTCCCGCAGGGGTCGACCATTGCTGCCGTGCTCAGGTGGTTCCGTACTCAGGTGGTTCCGTGTTCTCAGGTGGTTCCGTTCCCGCACTCCGGTGTACCGGGCCGCCGTCCCCCGGCGCCACCCCGCTCCGGGCGGCGTGGGGACCGCACAGGGGGGCTGCTGCCCACCTCGCGCGCGTCCCACTCGGCCCGCCCGGACCTTCATCGGAAGCCTGCCCAGTGTTTCACCCCGGCTGAACCAGGCCATAACAGTTCGGCAGCTTCGCACACCGTCCGCACACCCTCCGGACGGAAACACCGGCGACCGGCATCCGCATGGACGGGGAAGGTAAGTAACCTTGCATGCGGCTGTCCAGCCACGCCGGTCCGTCCGGCCTGGGCGGTGGTACGAGAACGAGCGGGCATCGGAGGGGCGGCCGTCACCATGACCACCGGACTGATCCCCGGGGGACACTCCCCGGACCCCCGGCCGACGGGTGGTCTGCCGTCGCAGTCGCGGCGGGAGCCGGCCGGCCAGCAAGCCCTGCACATGGACGACCGGTCGAGGAGTTCCGTGATCACCGCGCGTGCGGCCGCCAGCTTCGAGCCCCTCGGGCGTTCGGTCGCCTCCGCCCGCTCCTTCGTCCGCGACACCCTCCAGGGCTGGGGCTTCGCCGACATCGTCGACGACGCCGTGGTCCTCACCAGCGAGCTGGTCACCAACGCCGTGGTCCACGCGGGCACCGCCGCCGACGTCCTGTGCCTGCGCAGCGAGGACGGCGTCCGGATCGAGGTCGCCGACCGCTATCCGGAGCGCGAGATCCCGCTCCAGGGCTCCGCCGCCGCCATGGGCAACCTCGACCGCGAGGGCGGTCGCGGCCTCCAGCTCTGCGCCGCCCTGGCCGGCCGCTGGGGCGTCGACTACACCCCCACCCACAAGCAGGTCTGGTTCCAGATCGACCTCCCCGAGCGGGCCGTCGGCACCCGCGCCGCCGGCCCCTGCCTCCCCGCCGACCTGCTCCCGCTGGCCGACGGCCGGGTCCGTGTCGCCGTCATCCAGATCGACCGCACCGGCTCGGTCTCCGCCTGGAACGAGGACGCCGAGGAGCTCTTCGGCTACCCCTCCGAACAGGTGACCGGAAAGCCTCTTACCGATTTCGCCGCCTGGCCCCACACCCCCGGCACCAGCACCGGCATCGCCGAAGCCCTCCGGCTCTCCCGCTGGGAAGGCAGCTACGGCATCCGCGACGCCGCCGGCCGCGTCGTCCCGGTCTACGCCTCCCACCTCCGCGTCCGCGACACCGACGGCGACCCCTCCACCGTCTGTCTCCTGGTCCGCGACGACGAGCGCGCGGTCCTCCAGACCCCGGTGCGCGTCTCCTCCTCCGACACCGCCAAGAACGCCGAGGGCCAGAGCAGCGACCCCTTCGAGGTCTTCATCGGCTCCCCCGCCCCCGACGACCTCGACGGCCTCCTCCAGCGCACGGTCGAACGCGCCCGCGACATGCTCGACGCCGACTCCGCCTTCCTCCTCCTCGCCACCGACGACGAGACGGAACTGGAGGTCCGCGCCTCCACCGGCCTGCCCTCCGCCCGCCAGCGCTTCGCCCGCGTCCCCGTCGAGGCCGGCCCCGGCCGCTACGGCTCCGCCCGGATGCCCGCCGTCCACGACGACCTCTCCTCCGTCCCCGGCGCCGTCCCGCTCCTCAACGGCACCGGGATGCGCTCGGTCGTCACCGTCCCGCTCAAGGTCGAGGGCCGACTCACCGGCTCCCTCGGCGTCGCCGCCGAAGCCCCGGGCCGCTACTCCAACGAGGAGGCCCTGCGCCTCCAGTTCGCCGCCGACCGCATCGCCCTGGCCGTCGAATCCGCCCGCCTCGGCGAGCTGGAACGGCTGCGAAGAGGCTCCCTCAGCTTCCTCGTCGAGGCCTCCGACCTCCTCGCCGGAACCCTGGACCGCGACCAGACCCTCGCCCTCATGGCCCAGATGACCGTCCCCACCCTCGCCACCTGGTGCGCCGTCTACACCATCGCCGACCAGGCATCCGAGCCCTACCTCTCCTACGTCCTGCACGAGGACGAGGAACTCATCGACGGCATCAAATCGTTGCTCTCCAAGATCCCCCCGCCCGAGCCGGTCCCCACCCCCGGCGCCCATGTCTGGACGGCCCCCGCCGAAGCCGCCCACCAGGCCGCCCTGCGCACCTCCATGCGCAGCCTCGGCCTGAGCGAACCCGCCTCCATCAGCGCCGGCATCAGCACCACCCTCGCCACCGCCTCCGCGGTCGGCGGCGAAACGGTCGTCCTCCCCCTGGTCGCCCGCAACCGCGTCATCGGCATGCTCACCCTCGGCAAGCCCACCGACGAACACTTCCGCCAGGAGATCCTGGAACTCGGCGAGGACCTCTCCCGCCGCGCCGCCCTGGCCCTGGACAACGCCCGCCTCTACTCCGAGCGCACGGCCATCAGCCAGTCCCTCCAGCGCAGCCTCCTGCCCCCCGGCCTCCCCCAGATCGACGGCGTGGAGGTCGACGTCATCTACCGCGCGGCCGGCGAGGGCAACGAAGTGGGCGGCGACTTCTACGACGTCTTCCCCATCGGCGAGAACACCTACGGCTTCGCCATCGGAGACGTCTGCGGTACGGGCCCCAACGCGGCGGCCGTCACCGGCCTCGCCCGGCACGCCCTGCGCCTCCTCGCCCGCGAGGGCCTCAGCGGCCCCGCCGTCCTCCAGCGCCTCAACTCCGCCATCCTGGACGAGGGCGCCCGCAGCCGCTTCCTGACCCTCCTCTACGGCGAGCTGCGCCCCCGCGAGGACGGCAGCGCGGAGCTGAAGATCGTCTGCGCCGGCCACCCGCTCCCCCTCCGCCTGCGCCAGAACGGCACGGTCGAACCGGCCGCCGAACCCCAGCCCCTCCTCGGCGTCCTGGAGGACCTGGAACTCTACGAGCAGACGATCACCCTCGACCCCGGCGATGTCCTCCTCTGCGTCACGGACGGCGTCACCGAACGCCGCGAGGGCACCCGCATGCTGGGCGACGACGGTCTCACCGAGGTCCTCACCACCTGCACGGGCCTCACGGCCGGCGCGGTGGCCGCCCGGGTCATGCGCGCGGTGGAACGCTTCGCCTCGGACGCCCCTTCGGACGACATGGCCATCCTGGCGATGCGCGTCCCCGGCCTGCCCAACTGACCACACCCACAACGAAAGAAGCCTCCGCCCAACCGGGCGGAGGCTTCTTTCTCTCTGTACTTCTCGGAGCCCCCAAACGGAATCGAACCGTTGACCTTCTCCTTACCATGGAGACGCTCTACCGACTGAGCTATAGGGGCCTGTTGCCTTGTCGAGGTTTCTCTGCTTCCCTCGCAGCAACGGAATAGATCATACCCTGAACGGACCTGTGCTCCCAACCACGATCAGAAAGCGGGCTGAAGCAGTCCGCCGAGCGTATTGCAGGCCGCGACCACCCGCTGCATATCCCGCTTGGTCAATCCGGCATCCACCGGCAGCGCCAGCGTCTCATCCGCGGCCCGCTCGGTCTCCGGCAGCGACACACACCGCCGGAATTCCGGCATCCGGTGCACCGGGGTCTTCACCGGCACCCGGCAGTCAACTCCCCTGGCCCGCAGAGCCCGCGCGAAAGCATCTCGGTCCGGCCGCCCATTCCCGAGCACCCGCACCACATACTGCTGATAGGTATGCCCCACCCCACCCTCGGGCGTGCACACCCCCCGCAGCTTCGCATCGAGATACCCCGCCCGCTGCCGCCGCTGAGCAACCTCGTCGTACGGCGCCCCGGACTCCCCCGCCTCCAGCACCAGCAGCCCACGCCGCTGCCCGACGGCATGCATCCCCCCGAGATCCGCCGGCCGCCCGAACCGATGCACCACAACCACCCCCGCGGTCCGAGGACTTACCGCCGCCTCGACCGCCACGGTATCCAGGCAGTACGTCAGCGGATCTATGTCGGCGAACACCGGCGCCGCCCCCACCAGGGCCACAGCCTCGGCGACCTCGACGTTCCCAAACGCAGGCACGATGACCTCATCACCGATGCCGACACCAGCGGCCCTGAGCAGTGCAGCAGTACCCATGCTTCGGATGCTGATTGCGTAACGTGAACTGCGAGTGACACACAACGAAAAAAGGCTGGACCCCGAACCGAAGTTCGGGATCCAGCCTCAAAATTTGTTCGGCGGCGTCCTACTCTCCCACCGGGTCCCCCCAGCAGTACCATCGGCGCTGTAAGGCTTAGCTTCCGGGTTCGGAATGTA
>NZ_JBEXLA010000076.1:0-17814 GCF_040609715.1 Streptomyces sp. NPDC004610
ACCCGCTACGACAAGACCGCCGAGTCCTACCAGGCAGCCGTCACCCTCGCATCGCTCCTGATGTGGGCGTGACAATTGAAGACAACTCCTAGGCCAATGCCGTACGGAACACCCGCACGACAAGGCCGGGCCAACTCCCCGTACCGCCCCCGTACCGCCCCCGTGAAGACAAGTCTGCTTTATGGGCGACACTGGGGGACGGCCCATTAGCCGTGGCCGGATGATGCGCCTAGCATCAGCCTGACCGAAACCGAAGCCCCTTGAGGACCTCACGTGCGCTTTCGTCTGACCCCCCGGGAGACGAGCTTCTACGACATGTTCGCCGCTTCCGCGGACAACATCGTCACGGGCTCGAAACTCCTGATGGAACTGCTCGGGGCCGACGCGTCTGCCCGAGCCGAGATCGCGGAGCGTATGCGGGCAGCGGAACACGCCGGTGACGATGCCACACACGCGATCTTCCACCAGCTGAACTCCTCGTTCATCACGCCCTTCGACCGCGAGGACATCTACTCCCTCGCGTCATCCCTCGACGACATCATGGACTTCATGGAGGAGGCCGTCGACCTGGTCGTCCTCTACAACGTCGAGGAACTCCCGAAGGGCGTCGAGCAGCAGATCGAGGTACTGGCGCGGGCCGCCGAGCTGACCGCGGAGGCGATGCCGCATCTGCGCACGATGGAGAACCTCACCGAGTACTGGATCGAGGTCAACCGGCTGGAGAACCAGGCGGACCAGATCCACCGCAAACTGCTCGCCCATCTCTTCAACGGCAAGTACGACGCCATCGAGGTGCTGAAGCTCAAGCAGATCGTGGATGTGCTGGAAGAGGCGGCCGACGCCTTCGAGCATGTGGCGAACACGGTGGAGACCATCGCCGTCAAGGAGTCCTGAACCCGGCCATGGACACCTTTGCCCTGGTCGTGACCATTCTGGTCGCGCTGTTCTTCACCTATACCAACGGCTTCCACGATTCCGCGAACGCCATCGCCACCTCCGTCTCCACCCGGGCGCTCACGCCGAAGGCCGCGCTGCTGATGGCGGCGGTGATGAACCTGGCCGGCGCGTTCCTCGGCAGCGGTATCGCCAAGACCGTCTCCGAGGGGCTGATCGAGACGCCCGAGGGCTCCACGGGCATGGGCATCCTCTTCGCCGCGCTGCTCGGCGCGATCACCTGGAACCTGATCACCTGGTACTACGGCCTGCCCTCCTCCTCGTCCCACGCCCTCTTCGGCGGCCTGGTGGGCGCGGCCCTCGCGGGCGGCACCCAGGTGTACTGGAACGGGGTCGTCGACAAGATCATCATCCCGATGTTCGTCTCACCGCTGGTGGGACTGGTCGCGGGTTATCTGGTGATGACGGCGATCATGTGGATATTCCGGCGCACGAATCCGCACAAGGCGAAGCGGGGTTTCCGAATCGCCCAGACCGTCTCGGCGGCGGCGATGGCCCTCGGCCACGGTCTCCAGGACGCCCAGAAGACGATGGGCATCGTGGTGATGGCCCTGGTGATCGCGGATGTCGAGGATTACGGCGACCCGATCCCGCTCTGGGTGAAAATCGTCTGCGCGGTCATGCTCTCGCTGGGAACGTATGCCGGCGGCTGGCGCATCATGCGGACCCTCGGCCGGAAAATCATCGAACTCGATCCTCCGCAGGGATTCGCCGCGGAGACGACGGGCGCGGCGATCATGTTCACCACGGCGTTTCTTTTCAAGGCGCCGATTTCCACGACGCATGTCATCACCTCGGCGATCATGGGGGTGGGCGCGACAAAGCGGGTGAATGCGGTGCGGTGGGGGGTGGCCAAGAACATCGTCCTGGGCTGGTTCATCACGATGCCGGCCGCCGCGCTGGTCGCTGCCGCGAGCTTCTGGGTTGTGAAGCTGGCGTTCCTGTAAAAGGTGCGGGTGCGTCGTGGCCGGTCGCGCAGTTCCCCGCGCCCCTAAAAGCGGCTGCGGGCCACGCCAGTTGTTTCAGGGGCGCGGGGAACTGCGCGAGCAACCACGACGCACCCGCACATTAGAGCGCACCCCGAGCAAAACGGGCCCGCCCCCCGGAGGGGACGGGCCCTCTTCTGCCTCGCGATGGCACCGCCATGCAACACCGCGAGGGGCCTGGGCTCAGCCGAAGCGGCCGGAGATGTAGTCCTCCGTCGCCTGGACCGACGGGTTGGAGAAGATCCGCTCGGTGTCGTCTATCTCGATCAGCTTCCCGGGCTGGCCGACCGCCGACAGGTTGAAGAACGCCGTCCGGTCGGACACCCGCGCCGCCTGCTGCATGTTGTGCGTCACGATGACGATCGTGAACCGCTCCTTCAGCTCCCCGATCAGGTCCTCGATGGCGAGGGTGGAGATCGGGTCGAGGGCGGAGCAGGGCTCGTCCATGAGCAGGACGTTCGGTTCGACGGCGATGGCCCGCGCGATGCACAGCCGCTGCTGCTGACCGCCGGACAGCCCGGAACCGGGCTTGTTGAGCCGGTCCTTGACCTCGTTCCAGAGGTTCGCGCCCTTGAGGGACTTCTCGACGATGTTGTCGAGCTGGGACTTCTTGTAGGAGCCGTTGAGCTTGAGACCCGCGGCCACGTTGTCGTACACGGACATCGTGGGGAACGGGTTGGGGCGCTGGAAGACCATGCCGACCTCGCGCCGCACGGCCACCGGGTCGACCCCGGCGCCGTACAGGTTCTCGTCGTCGAGCATGACCTTGCCCTCGACCCGGCCGCCCGAGGTGACCTCGTGCATCCGGTTGAGTGTGCGCAGGAACGTGGACTTGCCGCAGCCGGACGGGCCGATGAAGGCCGTCACGGAGCGGGGCTCGACGGTCATCGAGATGTCCTCGATGGCCCGGAAGGAACCGTAGTAGGCGCTGAGGCCGCTGACATCGATGCGCTTGGCCATGGAAATCACTGCTTCTTTCGGAATTCGGTCGCTGTGTGGCCGCGTCAGCGACCGGTCTTCGGGGCCTTCCAGCGGGCGATGCCGCGGGCCAGCAGGTTCAGGATCATCACGAACGCGATCAGGGTCAGCGAGGCCGCCCAGGCTCGGTCGTACGCGGCTTCGGACTGGCTCTGCTGGTACTGCTGGTAGATGAACAGCGGCAGCGAAGCCTGTGCGCCCTCGAAGGGATTGGCGTTGATGAAGGGGTTGCCGAACACCAGCAGCAGCACGGGCGCGGTCTCACCCGCGATACGGGCGACCGACAGCATGATGCCGGTGGTGATACCGCCGATGGCGGTGGGCAGGACCACCTTCATGATGGTGCGCCACTTGGGCACGCCCAGCGCCAGGGAGGCTTCGCGCAGCTCGTTGGGGACGAGCTTGAGCATCTCCTCGGTGGAGCGGACGACCACGGGCATCATCAGGATGGCCAGGGCGAGCGAGCCGGCGAAACCGAACGGCTGCATTTCGAAGATCAGCATGATGCTGAGGATGAAGAGACCGGCGACGATCGACGGGATACCCGTCATGACGTCGACGAAGAAGGTGACGGCCTTGGCGAGGTTGCCGCGTCCGTACTCCACCAGGTAGATCGCGGTGAGCACACCGATCGGGGCGCCTATCAGCGTGGCGAGGCCGACCTGCTCCAGGGAGCCGAGGATGGCCGCGTAGGCACCGCCGCCGACCTCGGTGTCGGCGACCACACCCATGGAGTGGGTGAGGAAGTAGACGTCGAGGACCTTTATGCCGCGGTCCACGGTCTCCCAGATCAGGGAGGCCAGCGGCACCACGGCGAGCAGGAAGGCGACCCAGACCAGCGCGGTCGCGATCCGGTCCTTGGCCTGCCGCTTGCCCTCGACCTTGGCGGCGACACCGAAGGTGAGGACGACGAAGAGGATGGCGGCGATCAGGCCCCACTGGACGCGGCTGTCGAGTCCGGCGGCCAGCCCGATGCCGATGCCCAGCACGGCGGAGGCGGCGGCGAGCGCCCAGGGGGACCACTTCGGCAGCCTGGCGCCCTGGAGCGAGCCGGGCTTCTTGGTCATGACGGCTGCGTGGCTCATGCGTTGGCCCCCGAGTACTCCTTGCGGCGGGCGATGATCGCGCGGGCCGCGCCGTTGACCAGCAGGGTGATGACGAAGAGGACCAGACCGGAGGCGATGAGCGCGTCCCGGCCGAAGGGTCCGGCCTCGTTGAACTTGCTGGCGATGTTCTGGGCGAAGGTGCCGCCGCCCGGGTCGAGCAGGCTGGCGCCGATGGTGAAGCTCGGGGAGAGCACGGTCGCGACGGCCATGGTCTCGCCGAGCGCGCGGCCGAGGCCGAGCATCGACGCGGAGATCACACCGGAGCGGCCGAAGGGCAGCACCGCCATGCGGATGACCTCCCAGCGCGTGGCGCCGAGGGCGAGCGCGGCCTCCTCGTGCATCTGCGGGACCTGCCGGAAGACCTCACGGCTCACATTGGTGATGATCGGCAGGATCATGATGGCCAGCAGGATGCCGACGGTGAGCATGGAGCGCGGGGCTCCGCCGTCCCAGGAGAAGATGCCGGTCCAGCCGAAGAACTGGTCGAGCCAGCCGAACAGTCCGCTCATATAGGGGACGAGGACCAGGGCGCCCCACAGGCCGTACACGATGGACGGCACGGCGGCGAGCAGGTCGATCACATACGCGATGGGGCCGCTGAGCTTGCGCGGGGCGTAGTGGGTGAGGAACAGCGCGATGGCCACGGCGATCGGGACGGCGATGGCCATGGCGATCACCGACGACACCACGGTGCCGAAGGCCAGCACGGCGATACCGAAGACCGGCGGGTCCAGGTTGGCGTTCCACTCGAAGGTGGTGAGGAAGTTGCCCTCGTCCTGGCTGATCGCGACGACCGCGCGCCAGGTGAGGAAGACCGCGATGGCGGCCATGATGACGAGCAGCAGGATGCCCGAGCCGCGGGTCAGACCGAGGAAGATCCGGTCTCCGGGTCGGGTGGCGCCGCGGGCGGCGCGCTTCTGCTCGGTGAGGGTGGGCTGCGGGATGGGGGGAGGTGCGTCAGTGTTCTTCGTCGTTATGTCCATCGGGTTCTCCGGTCTGCGGAACCGTCCTTGCGGGCGGTCCGGTGGAGCCGTGCCGAGGGCGCGGCTCCGGGCGGCGGTGCACCGGACGGTGCGATCCGGTCCCGACAGCGGGGGACCGGATCGCACACGGGGTCAGCTGAGCTCGGAAACCGTGGTCCGAACCTTGGAGATGATGTCGGCCGGCATCGGCGCGTAGTCGTTGTCGGCGAGGACCTGCTGGCCCTCCTCGCTGGCGATGTAGGTGAGGAACGCCTTGGTGGCGGGCAGGGTGTCGGCCTTGTTGCCCGTGTCGCAGACGATCTCGTAGGTGACCAGGGTGATCGGGTAGGCGCCGTCGGCCTGGGTGGTGTAGTTCAGCTCCAGGGCCAGGTCCTTGCCGGTGCCGACGACCTTGGCGTCGGCGATGGCCTTGGTGGCACCGTCGACGGAGGCCGGGACCGGGGCGGAGGCGCCGGTGTCGATGGCGACGACCGACAGCTCCTTGGCGTACGACAGCTCCATGTAGCCGATGGCGCCGGAGTTCTGCTGGACCTGCTGGGCCATGCCGGCCGAGCCGGAGGCGGCCTGGCCGCCCTTGGCCTGCCAGGCCTTGCCACCCTCGTAGTTCCAGTTGTCCGGGGTGGTCTCGATCAGGTACTTGGTGAAGTTGTCCGTGGTACCGGAGTCCTCGGAGCGGTGGAACGCCTGGATCTTGAGGTCGGGCAGCTCGGCCTCGGGGTTGAGCTTGGCGATGGCCTCGTCGTTCCAGTTGGTGATCTTGCTGTCGAAGATCTGCGCCAGGGTCGGGGCGTCCAGCACCAGGTTGTCGACGCCGGGGACGTTGTAGCCGACCGCGATCGGGCCGCCGACCATCGGCAGGTCGATGCCCTGGCCGCCGGAGCAGACCTCCTTGGACGCCTCGATCTCCTCGGGCTCCAGCGCGGAGTCCGAACCGGCGAAGGCCACGGTGCCCTGGGTGAACGCGGTCACACCGGCACCGGAGCCACCGCCCTTGTAGTTGATCTGCACACCACTGCACGCCTGGGTGAAGTTCTTCACCCAGGCGTCGATGGCGTTCTTCTGCGCGGAGGAGCCGTCGGCCAGGATCTGGCCCGAGGCGTCGTCGCACTGGATGCTGCCGGCCGCAGCGGTGGACGAGGAGCTGCTGTCACCGCTTCCGGAGGTGCCGGTGTCATCCGTGCCGCACGCCGTGAGGGCCAGGGCGCCGGAGACGGCGAGAGCACCGAGGGAGAGGGCCCGCCGGTTCATGCGCTGAAGCTTCACTTTCGGGAGTTCCTTCCAGGAGCCGCCATCCAGTCCGGCGGCGTGCGAAGTCTGGGTGACACGGACACGCATTCGAGCGCATGTCGCATCGGTAAGGCCGAAATTAGGCAGAACAGGTGAAGGCGCCTATGGCCGTAAGTGAACGGCGAGTGAACCCGTATAGACGTTGTGGTTAGGTCACGGAATGCTTACGGGGAGGGCACGCGACGGTTCCGGTGTCGTGTGGGCTACCACACAGAAGGGACGGTACGGCAGCGAAACGGCACCTTCGGGCAACGGCACGGCGAGCTCCGCCGCACCTTCGAGCAAACTCCGCGTGCCGCCCGCGACCCCGTCCGCCGGACCACCGACTCGCCCCACGACGGACCCGAACGGGCCCGACCCCCACCGGAGACGGCGCGTTTCCGATCCATCCCCTGCCGAGAACCGACGCCCCCCACAGCGAGACCCCCAGGACCCGAGACCCCAAGAACCGGCATACGTCCCTCAACACCCCGACACTCACGACGCCCACCGCCCCCTAGCCCCAGGCTCCTGCCCCGTCCTGCCCCACGCCTACAACCTCACCCAGACCACCCTGATCACCGGGGCGCGGGGAGCAGCGCATTCCTTAAGGGGCGCGGGGAACGGCGCATTCCTTCAGGGGCGCCGGGAACGGCGCATCCTTCCAGGGGCGCGGGGAACTGCGCAATCTTCTAGGGGCGCGGGGAACTGCGCATTCCTTCAGGCGCGCGGGCAACGGCGCAATCTTCCAGGGGCGCGGGGAACGGCGCATCCTTTCAGGGGCGCGGGGAACTGCGCGACCAGCCACAACCCACCCGCACCCACACCCCGCACCCCGGCGGAGCCGCACGGCGGAGCCGCACGGCGGAGCCGCACGGCGGAGCCCACGGCAAAGCCTCACGCCGCCAGATCCTTCTCCCTCGCCTCAGCCCCCGCTTCCCCACCCCGCGCCCCCGGAACAACCGCCCCCACAACCCCCCGCCGCCACACCAAGAACCCCACCCGCGGCGACCCCGCCACCGCCCGCACCACCGGCGTCAGCAACGCCGTAGCGACCGGCGACAACAACAGCGCCACCGCCGTCCCGAGCGCCAGCCCGCCCACCACGTCGGTCGGGTAATGCACCCCCATGTACACCCGGCAGAACCCCTCCACCAGCGCGACCCCGAGCGCCACGAGCCCGAATCTCCGATGGGCGACGAAGATCCCCACCGCCAGCGCCATCGCGATGGTCGCGTGATCGCTGACGAACGAGAAGTCGGTCTTGCCGGTGACCAGCACCTCGAGCCCCTGATGGTCGTAGAAGGGCCGGCGCCGCTCCACGAACCCCCGTATCGGCACATTGATCAGCACCGCGACCCCTGCGGCCAGCGGCGCCCACAGCAGCGCGGCGACCCCGGCCACCGCCTGCTCCGCGTCGGACGACCGCCGCCGGACGGACCACCAGCACCCGAGCCCGAGCAGAGCCAGCGCGATCAGCAGCCCGTACTCGCCGACGAACGCCACCGCCTGGTCGAGCCAGCGCGGTGCGTCCTTGGCCAGGCCATTGATGTCGTAGAGCAGCTCGACGTCGGGGTTCGACCCGGATAGCGCGAGTCCAGCCATGTGCAGCGGCCCCTTCGTCGTCCTCGTGATTCATTCCGTCCCCGTCGGAGTCAGGAACGCACGACCCTCCTCAGTACGTTCCGCACTCCACCGAATGATCACTCAGACGTTATCGAAGAGAAATACATCGTCGCAGCTCAGGGGACAGGTTCACGCTCAGTGGAGGCGACCCGGAGACGACCCGGAGGGGAGCTGGAGCGGGCCCGGAGCGGACCCTTCCGGGCGCTCAGACATGCGTCGGCAGCGCCGCCGCGCCTTCCTCGGTGACCCGGGTCGCCCCGAAGTAGTCCGGGGTGTCGATCGGGTCGAAGCGGATCACCGCGCCCGTGCGCGGGGCGTCGATCATGTACCCGCCGCCCACATAGATCCCGACATGGCGGATCGCCCGGGAGTTGGTGAGGTCGTCGGAGAAGAACACCAGGTCACCGGGGAGCAGTTCATCGCGGGACGGATGCGGCCCCGCGTTGTACTGGTCGTTGGCCACCCGGGGCAGGGTGATCCCCACACTCTCGTACGCCGCCTGCGTCAGACCCGAGCAGTCGAACCGGCCGCCCTGGGCCGCCGTACCCGTGCCGCCCCACAGATAGGGGGTGCCGAGCTTCCCCTGGGCGTAGTGGATGGCCCCGGCGGCCTGCTCCGAGGGGTCGACCCGGGTGGTCGGCGCCGCGAAGCTCTCCTCCAGGGTGGTGATGATCCGGACGTAGTTCTGGGTCTCCTCGTAGGGCGGGACGCCCCCGTAACGGATGACCGCGTACGCGCCCGCGTTGTAGGCGGCGAGCATGTTGTGGGTCGGGTTGCCGGGCACGTCATCCACATAGCCGGCCAGCGTGCAGTCATAGGTGGCGGCCGAGGGGATCGCGTCCCTGGGGTCCCAGACGTCCCGGTCGCCGTCACCGTCGCCGTCGATGCCGTGGGCGGCCCAGGTGCCGGGGATGAACTGCGCTATCCCCTGCGCCTGCGCGCTGCTCTGGGCGGTCGGGTTGAAGCCGCTCTCCTGGTAGAGCTGCGCGGCGAGCAGGGCCGGGTTGATCGCGGGACAGAGCGTGCCCCACTTCTGCACCAGGGCCTGATAGGCGGCCGGCACCGAACCCTTGGCCAGCGCTTTGCCGCCGCCGGCGACACCGCCCGCCGCGTTCCCGGCCACCAGATAGACGCCGACGACGAGCACCATCATGAAGCTCAGCCCGAGCGCCAGCGCGATCCCGCCGCCGATCCACCATTTCCGCACGCCTCAACCCTGCCCCATCCCGGCCCCGTTCAAGGCGACTTCGCCCGAGTGGCCGTCGATCCGCCCATTATCGCGGCCCCTTAGCGCCCGCCACAGGGGCCGCGGCGCCGATGCGCCGGTGCGCCCGGCTCGCCCCGGCGCACCGGCCCGCGCACCCACCGCGCATCCGCCACCCGCCGACGGTTCGCCTTCGAGAACACCGGACCACGCCACCGGCGTACGCCACACGGCCCGTACCGCCCGCCCTCCGGCGGCCCGGCACCGCCCCGACCCACACAATCCAGCCGTTTTTCAAGACGGCGCACCGCCCCGCCCGCCCCGGCCGGAACCCCGCCCCTCCCTGACCCCGCGTCATCACACCGCCCCCGCCCGGCGATAGCCTTCACCCGCCAGAACATGCGCACGGGCCCTCACCCGGCGGGCCGTCACGAACGGCCCCGGACCGTAAAGGGGCACAACGACGGCACCACACGCCAGGTTCCGCACCCACTTCGTTGCCCGGCGTGACCTGCCGTGATACACAGAGTGACGATAAGTGGTATTCGTACGAAACCCGCCACCCGATGACGCCAAGTCGACATACGAGGGCATCATCGTCGGCGAGAATGATGCCTGACCTCTGCACACCGCAGGGGCTCGCGGAACTACCCACCAGGGGCGGTGACTTACATGCTCTTTGCGGCCGAAAACGGAGACATCAACACCATCATCGGCGGGATCGCTCCGGACTGGGGCCCCTTCGGCAGCCTGGGCAACGAGGCCAGGGTGATGATCGAGGTGGTGATGGCGGTCGCCATCCTCATCTGTCTGGGCATCGCCATCTGGGGCGCGGCCAAACAGCGCATCGGCGCCACCGCCCTGCGCGACACCTTCAGCGCCGAACAGGGCAAGGGCCTGATCATCGCCGGTCTCACCGGCGTCTTCATCATCGGCTCCCTGGGCACCCTGTTCACCATCGTGTACGGCATGGCCGTGTAGCCCCGCCCCCCGCGCGGACCCGCGCCGACCGCCCACTCGGCGCGCGCCCCGCCCGGCGCACCACCGGCCCCCGTCCCGTCCGGGCACGCCCGGTCCCCCTCCACCCCACCCATCCGTCGTGCCCACCGGCTGAGGTTGCGTCTCCCTGATGTCGAGTCACCACACCGCGCCCGCGCGGCGACCCGCCCGGCTACCGTCATATCCGGAGCCGTGTCCTGGGCACGCCTTCCACCGGCACGACCGCGACCACTGCGAGGGGGCACCGGCGGCATGAGCCTCGGGGACGACCACGGCTACGGCGACTCCGCGCGCGGGGACGCCTCCGACGCGTACGGCGGCAGCGGCAGCACCCGCACCCGGCTGCCCGAGTCCGGCGCCTACGGCAGCGGCCGGCGCGGCGGACGCACGTCCTCCAGAAGCCTGGTCACGGTCGTCGGCGTGGTCGTCCTGCTGATCGCCGCCATCGCCTTCGCGAACCGTGGAGGAGACGATTCCGCAGACGACTCCTCCCCCGGCACCGCCGCGGCCCCACCCGGCACCGCCCCCACGGCCCCCTCCGGCACGGACCCCGTCGACACCACCACCAACGGCATCCCCACCGGCTACGCCAGAACCGAACAGGGCGCCCAGAGCGCGGCGGCGAACTTCGCGGTGGCACTGGGGTCGACCGGCATGTACGCGACCAACACCCGGCGCTCCATCGTGAACACCGTCTATGCACCCGACGTCGCCGAGAGCCGCGGCGCCGACATCGACTCCGCCTACTCCGGCGAACAGTTCCTGCGCAACATCGGGCTCGACCGGGACGGCACGGCCCCCGACGGCCAGTCCTTCGTCTCCCGGGTCATCCCGGTGGGCACCAAGGTGACCGGGTTCAGCCCGGCCACCGCCACCGTCGAGGTCTGGTACTCGTCCCTGTTCGGCCTCTCGGGCGAAGCCTCCGTCAACCCCGTGACCGAGAGCTGGTTCACGGCCACGTACCAGCTCACCTGGGCCGACGACTGGAAGATCACCGACTTCCAGCAGAAGGACGGCCCCGTTCCGGTGGCACGCGATCAGCGGGCGTCCACCGCCGAGGACATGACGAAGGCCGTCGAGGAATACGGAGGGTTCACCTATGCGCGCTAAGCGCCTGCCCCTCAAGGTGACGGCCGCGGTCGCCGCCCTTCAAGCCACCGCGGTGCTGCTGGCCACCCGCGCGACCGCCGCACCCCCCACCCCGCCCAGCCCCAGCCCGAGTCCGAGCCCCAGCAGCAGCCCCTCAGCCAACGAGGACTGCGACCTCATCCGCGGCCCCGCCGCCGACTACTGCCAGCGCGACGACGAGGGCACCGGGGCCACCTCCGTCGACCCCTCCTCCACCGGCGACCCCCTCGCCTCCCTCGCCCAAGGCTGCGCCGACGCCGCCTCCTGGACCGTCCAGAAGCTCAGCGAAGCCGTCCAGGAAACCGCGAACGTCGACTTCACCAACGACCGCTTCCTCCAGCAGTACGCCGTCGTCTTCGCCGCCTCCACCATCCTCACCCTGCTGCTCTGGCTCCTCGCCGTCGCCAAGCGCGCGGTGCGCGGCGTCCCGTTCACCACCGCCGTCAGCGAGGCCATCGGGTTCCTCTGGCTGACCGTCCTCGCCTCCGCCTTCACCCCCCTGATCCTCTACACCATCGTCTCCGCGACCGACGGCATCAGCGAGGTCCTCGCCCAGGCCACCGGCGACCAGACCGATGTCTTCTTCGGCAACTTCGCCGAAGCCCTGGAGCAGGGCACCGACATCGGCGGCGGACCGATCATGCTGATCGTGGTCTCCCTGGTGTCGATCGTCGCCGCCGGAGTCCTCTGGCTGGAGCTGGTCATCCGCGCCGCCCTGCTCTACGTAGGCGCCCTGCTCGGCACGGTCGTCTACGCCGGACTGGTCGACAAGAACCTCTGGAGCCACGTCCGCCGCTGGGCCGGCATCATGATCGCCGTCATCCTGGTCAAACCGGTCATCGTGATCGTCCTCGGGCTGGCCGGCGCGCTCTCCGCCGACGACGGCCCCGACGCCTTCTCCGCCGTCGTCTCCGGCCTCTCCATCATCCTGCTCGCGATCTTCGCGTCCGCGATGATCTACCGGTTCGTCCCCGGCTTCGGCGACGAGATCGCCGGCTCCCGCAACAACCGGCTGATGCAGGGCGCCGAGGGCAAGGCCGCCGCCGTCATCAGCTCCCCCGCCACCCTGGTCGCCCAGGGCATCAAGACCCACAGCACCCGCGCCGACCAGGGCGGCGGCGGCCAGAGCGGCGGCAACGCCCCCCGCCCCGCCAACCAGACCGCCGGCGGCGTCGCCGCCCACAGCACCCGCAACACCGGCCCCACCGGCGGAGCCACCCCCGCCCCGCGCTCCGGCTCCCCGGTGAACTCCCCGCACGCCAGCAACAACCGCAACAGCAGCAACAACCGCACGGGAGGTGAAGGGCGTTGACGACCGAGTCCCATCTGTCCCATCCGGTCACGCCCCGCCGTACGTATCTCATCGGCCGGGCCCGGCCGAACGCGATCGTCGGCCGCAATCGCGAGACCGGTGAGATCACGCTGATCATCGCCGGCGCGTTCCTCGGCATGATGTGCGGGCTCCTGGTCCCCGTGCTCTCCCTGCGGATCGTGCTGCTCGCCGGCTTCCCGATGCTCGCCCTCGCCGCGGTCTACATGCCCTACAAGCGCCGCACCCTCTACAAGTGGTTCGAGATCAACCGCAGCTTCAAGCGGACCCTGCGCTCGGGCACCACCTACCGCTCCGGCGTAGTCGAGGCCGGCACCCGCATCGACGGCCGCGAGGTCGAGGTCGGCCCGCCCCCCGGCATCGGCCGCATCACCTGGCTCGCCGCCCCCTTCGGCCCCGACGAGATCGCCGTCCTGCTGCACGCCGACCGCAAGACCGTCACCGCCGCCATCGAGATCGAGGGCCCCGGCGTCGGCCTGCGCGACAGCGAGGACCAGGAAGCCCTCGTCGACCGCTTCGGCACCCTCCTCAAGCATGTCGCCAACGGCGACGGCTTCGTCACCCGCCTCCAGATGCTCGCCCGCACCCTGCCAGCCGACCCCGACGCCCACGCCAAGGACGTCAGCGTCCGCGGCGACGACAAGGCCCCCGGCTGGCTCCAGGACTCCTACGACCAGCTCCAGTCCATGGTCTCCACCAGCAGCGAGCAGCACCGCGCCTACCTCGTGGCCTGTATGCACTACACCCGCGAACTCGCCGCCGAGGCCCAGGCCATGGCCCGCGCCGCCCGCCCGCACGGCGGCAAGGCCGACCGCGACGCCGGACTCGCCGTCGTCATGGCCCGCGAGCTGACCGACATCTGCTCCCGCCTCCAGGAGGCCGACATCCGCGTCCGCCAGCCCCTCGGCCAGGGCCGGCTCGCCTCCCTCGTGCACTCCATGTACGACCCCGACCACCCCATCGACCACATCCAGGCCATGACGAAGCGCAACGCCTGGCCCGCCGAACTCGACGCCATGGAGCCCACCTTCCTCCAGGCCAAGACCCGCGAGTCCAGCACCCGCGCCCCCTGGTGCCACGCCACCGCCTGGGTGAAGGAGTGGCCGATGACCCCCGTCGGCGTCAACTTCCTCGCCCCGCTCCTCGTCCACACCCCGGACGTGATCCGCACCGTCGCCGTCACCATGGACCTCGAACCCACCGAGGTCGCCATCGAGCGGATGCTCACCGAGAAGACCAACGACGTCGCCGAACAGTCCCGCGCCGCCAAGATGAACCGCACCGTGGACCCCCGCGACATCGCCGCCCACGACCGGCTCGACCAGCGCGGCGAAGACCTCGCCAGCGGCGCCGCCGGCGTCAACCTGGTCGGCTACATCACGGTCTCCTCCCGCTCCCCCGAAGCCCTCGGCCGCGACAAGCGGACCATAAGGGCCTCGGCCGGCAAGTCGTATCTGAAGCTGGAGTGGTGCGACCGCGAGCACCACCGGGCCTTTGTGAACACCCTCCCGTTCGCCACCGGCATCCGAAGGTAGGCCCCTGATGCGGGACCCGCTGTCCGTCCTCACCGACGCCTTCACGTCCTTCCTCTTCGGAAAGGTCGAGACCACCCGGCTCCCGGTGCGCACGTCCACGGGCCAGGCCCAGGCGGTCTATCTGCCGACCGCCGCGCCCGGCCTCGGCGACTCCGGCGTGATCATCGGCCGCGAGGTGTACTCCGGCAAGGGCTACATCTACGACCCCTTCCAGCTCTACGGCCAGCAGCTGCCCGCCCCCCACTGGCTGGTCCTCGGCGAGTCCGGCAACGGCAAGTCGGCGCTGGAGAAGACCTACGTCATGCGCCAGCTCCGCTTCCGCGACCGCCAGGTCGTCGTCCTGGACGCCCAGGGCGAGGACGGCGTCGGCGAATGGAACCTCATCGCCCAGGAACTGGGCATAACACCCATCCGCCTGGACCCCACCGCCGCCCTCAACATGGGCATCCGCCTCAACCCCCTCGACCCCTCCATCACCACCACCGGTCAGCTCGCCCTGCTGCGCACCATCATCGAGGTCGCCATGGGCCACGGCCTGGACGAACGCTCCGGCTTCGCCCTCAAGGTCGCCCACGCCTATGTCAACGAGACGATCGTCGAACGCCAGCCGGTCCTCTCCGACATCGTCGAGCAGCTGCGCCACCCCGAGCCCGAGTCCGCCGAGGCCATGAACGTCGACATAGACGACGTCCGCGCCTGGGGCCTGGATGTGGCCCTGGTCATCGACCGGCTGGTCGACGGCGATCTGCGCGGCATGTTCGACGGCCCCACCACCGTCGGCATCGACCTCGACGCGCCCCTGATCGTCTTCGACCTCTCCCACATCGACCGCAACTCCATCGCCATGCCCATCCTCATGGCGATCGTCGGCGTCTGGCTGGAGCACACCTGGATCCGCCCGGACCGCAAGAAGCGGATCTTCCTGGTCGAGGAAGCCTGGCACATCATCAACAGCCCCTTCGTCGCCCAGCTCTTCCAGCGGCTGCTGAAGTTCGGCCGCCGCCTCGGCCTCTCCTTCGTCGCCGTCGTCCACCATCTCTCCGACGTCATCGACGGAGCGGCGGCGAAGGAAGCCGCCGCCATCCTCAAAATGGCGTCCACCCGCACCATCTACGCCCAGAAGGCCGACGAGGCCCGCGCCACCGGCAAGGTCATCGGCCTGCCCCGCTGGGCGGTGGAGATCATCCCCACCCTCACCCCGGGCATCGCCGTCTGGGACGTCAACGGCAATGTCCAGGTCGTCAAGCATCTGATCACCGAGAGCGAACGCCCCCTGGTCTTCACCGACCGCGCGATGACCCAGTCCTCCCTCGACCACGACCACGAACTCGCCGACGACGCCCTGCGCGCCGCCGAACTGGAGGCCGAGGAACGAGCGGCGGCCTTCGTGGAACAGCACCTCGGCGACTCCGAGTCGACCGTGGCGTAGGGGCGAAGCGACACAGCAAGGAGGGACGGCGACGTGCGAGGCGACGATCACCGTCAGGGCGGCCAGGGCAACGGGGGCGGCAACCAGGGCGGCGTCCCGGACGGCCTGCTGGTCGGCCTGCTCGCGTTCCTGCTCGGCATGACCCTGATGGTGTGGTCCGCGACCATGCTGGCGGGCTGGTTCGCCCACGGCATCTGGCCCGAGGGCGTCACCTTCGTCCGCGCACCCCTGGCCATACGCGCACTGGTCACCGAGCCCCGCGACCTCCCCGCCGCCTGGCCCGACACCCCCGCCGCCCAGCTCTCCGGCTACGGCCTGTTCTGGGGCCTGTTCATCGGCCAGCTGATGGTCCTGATCGTCCTCACCGTCTTCGTCCTGGGCACCACCGCCCGCTACAGGGCAGGCCGCGACCGCAGACGCACCGAACGCCTCAACCAACCCCCGGAGCCCAAGCAAGCACCCCCACCCCCACCCCACCCGTACCCGTACGAGGTCCCCACCCCCCGCACCGAACCAGCCCCGGAACCGGCCCTGGAACCCCTACCGGAACCCACTCCCCCCACCCCCACCTCCCCCTGGGACAACCCCACCCTCCTCTTCGAACCCCCCGAGCGCCGCCACGCCACCGCCGCCCAGGCGATCCGCGACGCCGAGGGCCCGGCCGTGATCGTCACCTCCGACCCGGCCCTGTGGCAGGACACCAAGGACGCCCGCGCCAAACTCGGCCCGGTCCTCCTCTACGACCCCACCCACCGCTGTGACTCCCCGGCCCGGCTGCACTGGTCCCCCACCACCGGCTGCGACGACAAGGCCACCGCCGCCGGCCGCGCCACCGCCCTGCTCGCCCCGGTCCGCCCCACCGCCAAGCTCGACCAGGCCGTCGCCGACACCGCCGAGACCCTGCTGCGCAGCTGTCTGCACGCCGCCGCCCTCGACGGCCGCACCGTCCGCCATGTCCACCGCTGGGCCCAGGGCAACCAGATCCAGGACGCGGTACGAACCCTGCGCACCCACCCCAAGGCAGCACCCGGTGCCGCGGGCGAACTCGAAGCCGCCCTCACCTCGCACCCCGAACGCCGGGACATCGCCCAGGAATTGGCGGGCCGGGCACTGTCGGCACTGTTCACGGTGAATGTCCGGGAGGCGTGCACCCCAAATCGAGCCGATGCCCTCGCACTGGATTCTTTCGTGGCCGAAGGGGGCACGCTCTATGTGGTCGGCGAATCCATCGAGGACCCCAGGGCCAATCCCGGCGCGATGCCCCTGCTGACGGCCCTCGTCTCCAGCGTGGTCGAGCACGGCCGGCACATGGCCGAACGGTCATCGTCCGGTCGGCTCGACCCACCACTCTCACTGATCCTGGACGACATCGCCGCCGTCGCCCCGATCCCGGCCCTGCCCGCCCTGCTCACCCACGGCACGGATCGCGGCCTGCCCACCCTGGCCCTGCTCCGCTCCCGCGAACAGGCCCGCTCCCGCTGGCCGGGCGAGGAACTCCCGGTCCCCTAAAGGCACCAGGCGACCACGCCGCTCAGGGCCGCTCCAGCACATACTCCCACTCGGAATCCCCCGAGTCCCCCGCCAACGGCACCGTCACCCCGCTCGGCTCGAACCCCAGCCTCCGATACAGCGCCCGCGCCCGCCCGTTGTCCTCATGGACGATCAGCCGCACCCGCTCCACCCCCTGCCGCCAGGCCCAGCCCAGCGCCTCGTCGAAGAGCAGTTCGGTCAGCCCGCACCCCCGGTGCTCGGGCCGCATGAACACCCCGACCACATGCCCCTGACGCCGGTCCACCGGGAACCCGGCCCAGTCCGTGGTCCCGGCCTCCTCGATCAGCACGGTCACCGTCCCGACCCACTCCCCGTCCGGCCCCTGCGCGATGATCTGCCGCCCCCCGTCGGCATCCTCGGCGGAGCCCTCGGCCCGCCGACGCCAGAAGGAGTCGGGCCGGGCGAGGGCCTGCTCATAGGTCTCCAGGAACGCCAGATGCGCGACCGGATCCAGAAGCGCGGCCAGCCGCAGCTCCCTCATCGCGGGCCACTCGTCGGCCCGGATGGCCCGGACCAGATACCGCCCCTCGGCGCCGCCGGCCCGCTGCTCGATGTCGGTGCTCATAGGGGCCACCGTAATGCCCCCGGCCGCGGCCTCCCAGTCCTGACCCAGAACGCAAGAAAGCCCCGCATCCGAAGATGCAGGGCTTCCCCTCAAAATTTGTTCGGCGGCGTCCTACTCTCCCACCGGGTCCCCCCAGCAGTACCATCGGCGCTGTAAGGCTTAGCTTCCGGGTTC
>NZ_JBEXLA010000077.1:0-17445 GCF_040609715.1 Streptomyces sp. NPDC004610
CATTGGTCAGTTCATGCCGACGCACCATGCCGGACTCCTGCCCGGAACAGCAGCAGATCCACCCTCCGGACAAGAGCCATCAGACACGGCCTAGCAAGGGTTCTGGGGCCCAGCGCGCTAAAGTGCACTAGTGCTGGAGCTAGTGCACTAGTACATTCTTTGGCAGACGGTGACCTCACCAAGAGATCGGGGATTCCTGTGCCGACGTCAGCACAGCGGCCGGAACCGCCGTACCGGCAGATCGTCGCGGAGATCCGTGCCCGGATCCTGACCGGCGACCTGCGGCCCGGCGATCGAGTGCCTTCCATCCGGCAGATCGCCCAGCGATGGGGTGTCGCGGTCGCGACCGCGACCAGAGTCATGGCCACTCTCCGCGACGACGGGCTGGTCGAGACGAAGGTCGGTGCCGGCACGGTGGTCAGCACCCGCACGGTTCAGAAACGGCCGACCGGCCTCACCGCACCACAGGGACCACGGCGGGTCGGCGCCCCCAAGCGGTCACTGAACCGGCAACACGTTCTTCGCGCCGCCATCGCGATCGCCGACAACGAGGGATTCGACGCCGTATCCATGCGGCGACTCGCGGCCGAGCTGGGCGTCGGTCCGATGTCGCTGTACCGGCATGTGGCGACCAAAGACGAACTGGTGACGCAGATGACCGACGAGGTCTTCGGCGAACCGGAGCTGCCCGTCCCGGGGCCGGAAGGGTGGCGGGCCAAGCTCGAACTGATCTCCCGCCGGCAATGGCAGCTGTGCCGGCGACACCTCTGGCTGCCCAGGGCCGTCTCGTTCACCCGCCCGCTGCTCGTGCCCGGCATGATGGCGCATACCGAGTGGACCCTGCGCGCACTCGACGGACTCGGACTGCCCATGACGACACGGATCCGAGAGGCACTCACGCTGCACGCGCTGGTCCTCACCGTCGCGCTATCCATGGCGGATGAGGCCGAAGCCGAACAGGAGACCGGTGTGACGCTCGACCGGTGGTGGCTGACACAGCGGGCCCGGGCCGACAAACTCCTCCACTCCGGACGGTTTCCGCTGCTGGCCGCGGTTCCCGGGGAAGCGGTGTCGGACGTGGACGGACTGTTCGAGTACAGCCTCGCCCGCCATCTCGACGGTTTCGCCGCCCTGGTGGAGGCACACGCCCGAGCGAGCCCATAGTCTTGTGGGACTCCTGGCACACGCGCCCGGCATCACCGGCACCCGGGACGCCGGCCGCAACCACGGCGGTGGCGGGTCCAGTGCGCGGGCACGGTAACGAGGACCCTGGTACCCGTACCGCACAGCGGGCAGCACCGGCCCACGCAGCTCCTGATTCCGCTTCCGACAGACCGCTACGCCTGAATGTCTGAATCACGGTGGGGGTGCGTCGCTGCACGGTCTTCACCGCTGCCTCGGTCCTGTCATGGCCGTGGTAGGTGCCGAAGGTCTGTGTGACGTTTTCGATGGCTCCCAGAACAGCGAGGATGGCTGCGGTGATGGTGGCGGGGCCTGCGCCGACTCAGGTGTCGGTATCGGTCCAGGTGCTGAGCCGTTGGCGCAGGTGGCGGCGTTCGATGTCGTTGCGGGCGGCCTGGATCGCCTGGTGCATCAGCTGCCGTGCTTCGGGACGTTGGCCGAGTTCGGCGGTCAGTTCGGCACGGAGCACGAGCAGCCGGTGATCGCCGGGGGCGGCTTGGACGCCGTCGAGGGCGGCGATGCCCGCGGCGGGTCCGCGGGCCAGGGCGATGGCGGCTGCGCGGTTGGCGAGGACCGCCGGGGACGGTGTCTGTTCGGCGAGACGGTCGTAGAGGGTGACGATGGCCTCCCGGTCCGGTGCGGGCTGGATCTGGAGCGCGGCGATGGCGGCCTGCAGCACCCAGCGGCCAGGGCGGTCCCCGCTCCGGCGCAGGGCCAGGGTGGCGAGGTGGAGTCCGTGGCCGATGTCGTCCCACCGCCAGCGGGCGCGGTCCTGGTCGGCGAGCGGGACCAGGTCGTCACCGTCGGTGCGGGCGTCGCGTCGTGCGTCGGTGAGGAGCAGGAGCGCGGACAGTCCGAGGACTTCGGGTTCGTCGGGGAGCAGTCTGCGCAGGAGTGCGGTCAGGCGCAGTGCCTCGTCGCAGAGGGTGGTGCGGAGCAGGGCCGGGCCTTCGGCGGCTGTGTGTCCTTCGGTGAACACGAGGCTGATGACGGTCAGTACGGTGTCCAGGCGGTCCGGCCAGGCGGCGCGGGGTGGGATGTCCAGGGTGATTCCGGCATCGCGGATCTTGCGTTTGGCCCGGACGAGGCGTTGGGCGACGGTGGGTTCGGTAGTGAGCAGCAGCCGGGCGGTTTCGGCGGCGGTCAGTCCGCACAGCAGGCGGAGGGCAAGCGGTACCTGGGCGGATACGGCGAGGGCCGGGTGGCAGCAGGTGAACACGAGCCGGAGGAGGTCCTCGGCTGCTGTGTCGGACCAGTGCACGGCGGCGAATGGGTCGTCGGGGTCGGTGACGCTGTCGGCTCCGGGTTCGTCGCGCAGTTCGTGGGCCAGGGTGGCGAGATGGTCCAGGGCGACGCTGTCGCGGCGGAGCCGGTCGAGGATCTTGCGGCGGGCGGTGGTGTGCAGCCAGGCGGCCGGGCGGGTGGGTATCCCGTCGCGGGGCCAGGTTTCGAAGGCCCTGGTGACGGCCTCGGCTGCGGCGTCCTCGGCCCGGTCGAGGTCGCCGGTCCAGCGGGCGAGCGTGGCCACCAGGGTGGGCCACTCCGTCCGGTAGACCTGTTCGAGGGCGGCCTCGACCGGGTTCGGCATGCGTCAGCCCAGCTCGGCGAGGGGGCGGACCTCGACCGAGCCGAAGTCGGCGGCGGGGCAGTCCGCCGCGTACTTCAGCGCGGTGTCCAGGTCGGTCGCCTCCACGATCCAGAAGCCGCCGAACGACTCGGTCAGCTCGGCGTACGGCCCGTCGGTGAGCAGGACCTCGCCCCGCCGGTTGCGTACCGTGGTCGCGGTGTCGGCGGGCTGGAGCTGCTCGGCCCCGCGGAGCACGCCGGATTCGGCGAGCGCCTGGGTGAAGGACACGAAGCGTTCCATCGTGGCCTGGAACTCCTCCGGTGCGATCCCGGCGAGAGCGGATTCGTCGACGTGCGACATCAGGATGTAGCGCATGGTGTTCCCTTTCCTTGCGGCGGTGGTACCGCCTCTCACCTGTCCGACGTGCAAGCGGGCGAGGTTTCGACAGCGTAGGACACGGATTCTCGGTGACCCGGTGGCGTGGGGTCCGGACGGCGGGCCGGACAGCCGGGGCGGCCTGGTCGCTCAAGCGAACCGCGCCCGCAGTGCGATGAGAGTCCTGTCGATCGCGGTACCGGCCCGCCGGGGGAAGCCCGCAAGCTCCACCAGCCGCCGGGCCCGCTTGGCGGTGTAGTCGAACGTCTCCGTGACCTCGGTCCCGCCGGGCACCGCCCGCAGCTGCCACCGCCACACATGCCGGCCGCGGTGCCGCCACGCGATCAGAGCACCGTCCTCGAACTCCACCACGGTGTTCGTGGTCGTGTAGCCCTTCATCCGCATCCGGAACACCGACCCGGATTCCAGCCACTGCGGCCCGTCGACGACGCCCCGGACCTCGCCGGTACCGTCCAGGGCTGCGTGCTCACCCGGTGCGGCGAGCAACGCGAAAATCACCGACGGCGGGGCGCCGACAACCACACGGCGGCTCACCAGCGCGGCGGTGGGCGTCCCTGGGCGGGTGGTAGTGCTCATACGGTCCTCCTGTGACCTCGTGCGCGGGAGCTGTTCGCCACCCCGCTCACTCCACCGACGCGCGGGCGGCCCCCGTTTCGACACCACCCCGTGAATCTCCGGCGAAGTAGGACGGGGAGCCGAAGCCGCAGACCACCAGCACCGGAATCCCTGTACAGAGCGTGGGCCTGGCCCTGGGTGCGGTCGAGGCGGAACCAACCGGGCATCTGGTCGACGAACGCGTCCGTACCCTCCCAGGGCCGGCCGTCGGCGGGAGAACACCCCGGCCGGGCCGATAGTGGGCCCACCCGCCCAGTCGCCGGTGGCCCCGGCTCCCGGCCTGGGGCCGAGGTCACCGGCAGCGGTCCGCCGCAGCTCAGCCGGTCCGGCACGGTCCATTCGACCCGGTCGCCCTGGCGGATCCGGTCGACGAGGCCGTCGACCTGGCGGACCGGCACCGTGTCCTGTGTGAAGTGCCGCAGCGCGCTGTGTACCCGGGAGCGGAGCTGGGCGTCCGTGAGGTGCCCGGCTTCTTCCTGGATCCGGTCGAGCCGCTCCCCCGCCTGTGCCGCACGCCGCAGCGCGCGCTCGGCGAGCGGCCCGTAGGCGTATCCGTCATGGAGGTAGAGGCCGTCTTCGATGATCTTCATGACTGTGTCCTTCCCGCCCGGGCCCGGGCGTCCTCGCGGTGAGGACGCACCTGCCGGTCCCGGGCGGGCGGGAACGTACGACACGGTCGCCGCTACTGTCGCGCCCTGCCGCGCTGCGGTCAGCGGCCGGGCGGTTCGGTGTAGCGGGCGCGGCGCCGGTGCCGCCATCCTCCCCTTCCCACCAGGTACGGCACCGGCTGCCGCGCCCGTCGGGCGGTGCTGTGAGGCGGTCAGGGCTCGCCCCTGGCGCTCCCATACGCGGTCTTCTTCGCCGGGCGGGTGTCCTGCGCCGCCTGCCACCCCAGACCGTGCCGGGCCTTCTCCCCGGACAGCCGCCCCTGTTCCTGCGCGTACATGTGGGTGAGGCCCTCCAGGACGTCATCGATCCGCTGCCTCCGGGTCGAGGACCAGCCGATCAGCTCCGGGTCGACACCGGCTATCTCCATGACGGGACGCAGGCCCGGCGTCACCTCCCCGGGGACCGTCGCCAAGCCGAGCTCCTCACACACCTCGGTCGTCATCCTGGTCGTCGGTGAGTTGCCTGCGCGTCACGATCGTCTTCCCAACGGATCCGCCCCCGGGCGGATCCGGATCGGCAGGCTGTCAGGACGGCGCGGCGGGGCAGCTGGTGCCCCGGGGCGGAACTGCAAGGTCGGTGAGGTAGCTGTCCACGGCGTCCTCCATACACCGGCCGCTGGTGACGCTGCCGTGGCCGTGACCCTCGTAGGTGAGGAGCACGCCGCCGCGGCCGAGCTGCCGGGCCACCGAGACCGCCCACGGGTAGCCGGTGGCGGGGTCGTGCAGCGCGTTGGAGACCAGGATCGGCGGGGCACCGTGAACGTCCAACCGGTGCTGCGGGTTGGCGGTCGGCGCACCCAGACACGCCGCTGCCATGTGGATCGGCAGCAGGTAAGGCAGGTCAGGCGCGGTCGTGTTCATCATGGCGACGAGGGAGGCGTACTCCTGGTAGTCGCGCACCGGCAGGTGCCAGTCCGAGCAGAAGACCGGGGTCGCCGAAGGCAGCGGCGCTACCGAGGCGGGCGACGCGGGCAGCGGCTTGCTCGCGTCCATCCCCGCGATCGCCGTGGCCAGGCCCGCGTAGTCGGCCTGGTAGAACTTCCGGAACGCGGTCTTGTTGACCAGG
The DNA here is from genome assembly GCF_040609715.1 of Streptomyces sp. NPDC004610. Taxonomy (NCBI): domain Bacteria; kingdom Bacillati; phylum Actinomycetota; class Actinomycetes; order Kitasatosporales; family Streptomycetaceae; genus Streptomyces; species Streptomyces sp. NPDC004610. The sequence goes on from NZ_JBEXLA010000077.1 coordinate 5,495, forward strand.
TCCGAAGAAGACAGCGAGGTGCCCGGCTTCGCCGGGTCCTCCAGTTCGCCGCGCCCGGCCCGGTCCAACAGGCCCTGCCAGACGGCTCGGACGTCGCGGGCGTACAGCGCGCAGTCCGCGGCACCGTCGCACCACTTCACGAACTCCTGGAATGAATCCTCTGCGGTGGCCGCCCCGGACCGCAGGAAGTCACGGGTGGTCGGGACGCTGTGGTCCATGGCGCTCTCCAGCACCATCGCGCGCACGCGGCGCGGGTAGGTCTCGGCGTACTGTGCCCCGAGCAGCGTGCCGTACGAGCTGCCGTGGAAGGTCAGCTTCCGCTCGCCTAGGGCGGCCCGGAGGGCGTCCAGGTCCCGGACCGTCTGGGCAGTGTCGAGGTGGTCGAACACCGGGCCGGTACGGGCCCGGCAGTCGGCACGGAGCCGCCTGTTGTACGCCACGGTGGCGTCGAAGTCCGCCTGGTTCTTCAGCTCCGGTGACGGCCGCTCGGCGAGCAGGTCGCCGGAGCAGGTCACCGGGTTGCTGCCGCCCACGCCGCGCGGGTCGAAGCTGACGATGTCGAAGCTGCGGCGGACCTCGGGGCTGAACCGGCTGATACGGCGCACCACCATCTCCACACCCGAGTCACCCGGCCCGCCGGGGCCGAACACCATCGAGCCGACGCGTGCGCCGGGGTCGGTGGCCTTGCGGCGGGCCACGGCCAGGTCGAGTCCCGGCCCGTCCGGGTGGGCCCAGTCGACCGGCACCGAAAGGACGGCGCACTCGGCTCCCGGCTGCGCCGGGTCGTCACACGGTGCCCATCGCAGGGCCCCGGTGGCAGACGGCGACGCGTGGGCCCCGGGAGCGGCGGCGAGACCGGTGATCACGGCCGTGGCGGCTCCCACCACCATGGCCGTGCCCCGCGCTGCGATGCGCCGCATGGCGGATCTGCCCCTCAACGGCATGGATCCTCCTCGTGAAGAGAGCGGTTGTGTCAGGCGTGCGGGCCCGGCCGGGGCACCGTCGTCACGTTAGGTGCACCGCCGCCCATGCGGTGCCCCTGTCAGGGGTTTCTCCGGGTCGGGTCGGGGACCACTCAGGGACGATCGGGGTGCGGGGGGGAACACCGGTCAGGGTCGGGGCAGGGGAAGGGATCCGTCGCAGTCTCAATCGACCTGCTGGCCATGACGCCGACTTCTGCAAGGAGGGAAACACCGTCGAGCTGCCGACCACCAAGCTCAAGGCGCCGCGGCACCGACACCCGAGACGACAACACCCAGACAGCTACTTCGCCGACCCGGTTCAGGGAAGGCGAGCAGCACATCGTCCGGCGCCGCATCTGCACCCACGACATCCTCACCGGCCCCTGAGCATCGGCCTGGTGGCTGCGTCCCCCGACGTGCGGCGGAGCCAGATTCTGTTACTCGGGGTCACGCCGCCTTCGGGAGCCTGATCGCTACAGCCCTGTTGATCGGCTGGAGCAGCGAGCCGGTCTCCTGGATGAGTGGGGTGGCGACGTCGGGTTGGGCTTCGACGGCTCGCCGGGCCGGGGTCGTCTTGATCTTCTTCGCTGCTTCCTGGAGGGATGCAAGGGTGTTCCGCAGGCGTGCGATGTCCTTCTTGGCAAGAGGGTCGGTCTTGCTGTTGCCGGGCTCCCCTGTCGGGGAGTCCTTTCCGGGCGAGCTGCTGTCGGAGACGTCGTCGCCCTTCGACTCGTCGGCCCTGTTCTCCTCCGGCGCCGCCAGGCGGTTCAGTCCCGCCCGCCTGGGTTCGGGGACGCCACCGGTGCGGATGATCACGCCCGGGGGCTCCCCGGTTGGGCAGGGCCACCCCGGCGATCTGCCTCTGCCGACCCCTCCCGGCCGCCAGGTAAAGTCTCTGGAATGCCAAAAGTCAAGGTCAGCGTGATCGTCCCCGTCTACAACACCGGGAAGTACGTCGACGAGTGCGCCCCGTCGCTGCTCGGGCAGAGCCTTCCCGCCGACGAGTACGAGGTCATCTATGTCGACGACGGGTCCACGGACGACACACTGAGCAGGCTGGAAAAAATCGCCGCCGGGCATCTGAACGTGCGGGTCCACACACAGGCGAACTCCGGCTGGCCGGGAGCGCCGCGCAATCTCGGGATACGGGTGGCACGGGGTGAGTATGTCCAGTTCGTCGACCATGACGACCTGCTGGGGCCGCAGGCGCTGGAACGCCTCTACGCGCACGCCGTCCGGCACGACGCGGACGTCGTGGTGGGCAAGATGTCCAGCACGATGGTCCGGCCGCGCCGGCTGTTCCGGCACACGGTCGATGCCTGCACGATCGAGCACGACGAGCTGATGCAGAGCCTTTCCCCGCACAAGATGTTCCGGCGGGCCTTCCTGGCGGAACACGGGCTGCGCTTCCCCGAGGGGCCCTGGATTCTGGAGGACCTCCTCTTCGTCAGCGCCGCCTACCTCAAGGCCGACCGGATCTCAGTCCTCGCGGACTACCCCTGCTACTACTGGATGAAGCGCGACGACGGCGGCAACAACACCCGGCACCGCTTCAACCCCCGGCACGGCTTCTGGCCCAATCTGCGGACCATAGTGCGGCAGATCAAGGACGGCACACAGCCGTCGGACGACATGGACGCCCTCCAGAACCGTCTCCTACACTGCCTCTACCATGTCGAAATCCTCTCCCGCACCCGCGAGCCCGAAATCCTCAACGAGGACCGGGCCGACCAGCTCCCCCGGTTCGCGGCGGCCCGCGAGCTGGCACTGAGCGAGTTCCCGGCGGCGGTGCGCGAGGGGCTGCCCGCCGTGAGCCGGCTGCGCGCCGAGTTCCTCGAACGGGACGACTTCGACGGTGCGCGAGCGCTCGCCGAACGGGTGCGCGAGGTCAAGGCGGTGGGGGAGATCGACACCCCGCGCTGGGTCGAAGGCCGGCTGACCGGTGAGGTCACGATCGGCCTTCGGCGCGGCGACGGCGAGCCACTGGTCCTGGTGGAGCGGGACGGCAAGCACTATCTGGACCCGGAGCTGCTGGCGGGTGTGCCGGGCCCGGCACACGCCTGGGAGGTGCGCGACCCGTTCCGGCTGGCCCACGCCGAGCTGGTGGTGAAGGACCGGGAGCGTCAGGACTGGTGGTACCCGCAGGGCGAACTCGTGGTGCGCACGCGCCCGCTCCCCGACGGACGCTCCCAGCTCGTCGCCAGCGGCACACTCACCCTCGACCCCGAGCGCCTGGCCGGTGGACGGCCCCTGGAACAGGGCGTGCACGACGTGTGGGCGTTCATCCAGGTCCTCGGCATCGACCGGATGGTCCGTATCACCGGCGACGGCACCCCCGGTTCCCCGGCCGCGTCCCCGGCGCTGACCGGCGGGCGGATCAGCCTGCCCTACTGGACGGCGAGCCGTCAGCTGGCCGTCGACGTCGGCCCGTCCCGGCGCCGGCTGGGACCGGACACGGCGGAGGCCGCGACGGCGAACACAGCGCGGACCACCGGCCCCCTGCCCCTCCCGTACATCGCCGCCGCACCCGGCACACCCCCGGCCCGGCTACGGATCACGGTCGCGTCCCGCAAGATCACCGCCGAGGTCATCCCCGACGGCCCCACGTCCGCCCTCCGCCTACCCGCCCGCATCGACCTCCCCACCGGCCGCCACCCCATCACCCTGCCCAGGTCCCCGGCCCCCCTGGGCCACGCGGTCATCCGTGACGGAAAGGTCGTCCGCGTGGAGGGCCCGGCGTACCGGCCGGGGCGGGGACGGAGACTGCTGGACGCGATGAGGGTGCGCGGGAGCTGACCGGAACGGAGGCGTCTGTGGCGCCTACGACTGTGCGGGGCCGGGCCACTGGGTAGGTCTGCTGTGCTTGCGTGGGGCGGCCGGGCCGCTGGTCCGTATCACGCGCATGAGCAGGGCTCGGCCGCCAGGGGGCTGCTCTTGTGCCAACTCCGGGCCGACCACCGGACCACCCTGGTGGCCCGGCACGCGGCCCGGCCGCCGGGCCGTCCCGTCGCCATCGCCGCCCCCGCCCGCCTCATGACCCACTGCGACGTCTTCGCCGAACGCCTCCCGCGGGCGCATGACCGTCACCCTCCCCGACGCCGGCCCCGCCCCGGAAGTCCGTCCCCACACGGGCGCGTGCATCGCCGTCGTCCAGTGTCGACAGGAGCAGTTCCCGGGTTGCCGTGTAGGTGACGGCCAGCCGCCCCAGTGCGGCCGTCACCGCGTCGCGCTGCGGCTCGTCGGCATCGCAGACGTCCACGAACGCCTGAGCCTCGGCCCGCAGCCGGACCGCTCCGATCGCGCGGGCCCATCCCCGGACGTAGAGGGCCGGGGGTACCGCCTCCCAGACCTCTTCCTCCTCGGCCAACGCCTTTCTGACCCTCGCGAACGCTTCGGCGCTGCCATTGAGGAAATTCCGGACGAAATCCTCGCGCTTCCTCGGGAAATGCCCCGTCTCGGCCTCCAGAGCACGCTCGATGACCGTCGGGTCCACCAGGGGAATGTCCGTGTTCACTCCGCCCCTTCCGCTGCGAGTAACCCGTGCGGGCGCGCGCCCCGCCGCCCCGGGCCATGACGGCATCATGGACGAGAGCCATGGACACGAGGGGCGGAATCGGTCGATCGACCGTGCGCGAGGGCACTCGTGCGGTCCCTGTCCCCCCCGGGGGGGGGCGAGGCGCCGTCGAGTGTGCCCGGCCGCTGCGACGGGGCTGTCGGGTCGATGACGCTGACACGCGTTCTGGGAAGCGGCCATGACGTGGGCGGCTCGATGAACTGCTCACCGCCGTTCGAGGCGGCGAGAGCAGGGCGCTCGTGATGCGCGGGGAGACGGGCGTGGGCTTCGCCCCGTTCGGCCATCTGATCGAGCGGGGCAAGGGGCTGTCTCTGGTACGGGGTCGGGGTCGGGGTCCGAGCGGGGCAGGAGTACGACGAGAACCGGTAGAAGCCACGGCTTCGTACGCGCGGCCCGAGGCCCTCGACGGCATCGCCCGTGCCCAGTACGAAGCGCACGACATCTATGCAGGAGCAGGCCGAAGGAGATGAGGTCCGGTCCAGCACCGCGGCGGCCAGCGAGACGGCGAGGGCTGCGGCTTTGAGACGTGCAGCGCGGGCACGTCGACGGCATCGAGGAGAAGCCGACTGTGCTCAGGTGTTCCAGTGTGAGTGCGGCGGATCCCAGGGGTTCCGCCTCGGTGCGCGGGGAGCGTTCGACGCGATCGGCACCGAACCGGCTCAGCAATTCAGGATGGGATTCCCAATGCCTGCACAGCCGATTCGTGCGACCGCATCCTCGGCCGGGATTGCAGCGGCGTGGAGTAACTGGCGCGGCTGGTCGGCTCCGGGCCGTAGGGAGCGCACGCAGGTCCTGGACGCGCAGGCCGGGTGGCACCTGGCAGCAGGACGGCGGGCGTCCGCGGGATCCGTGGTCCCGCGGGCACGCCCGCCGTTTCTTGCCGCTCGGTCAGCGATCGGAAAGGAACAGATCCCGCTGCGCTCTTGGCTGCCACCGGCGGGAACTGTGCTCTCTTTCCTACCGGTTGAGGATCTCCTCGACCGTGTCGGCGACCTGCTTGGCCTGGATGTCGCGCCCCTTGTCATTGGGGTGCGCGTACCAGGGGAGCTTGGCGCCCAGATCGAGCTGGGAGTCCTCCAGCAGGCCGCCGATTCCCCGGTCGGCACCGTCGCAGGCCGTGTTGCCGCCGGTGTGGGCGTACAGGTCGACGAAGTCGGCACCGCCGTCGGCGTCGGCGGCAGCCTTCTTCATGACATCGTTCAGCCGCTTCTGGATCCGGTCCAGGACCGGCAGGGCGTCCTGGGGGATGTCGGCGAACGGCAGCTTCGTCTGGCCGGGCGCCACGGTCAGGCACTTGGTGGTGTCCTCGGGCACGAGCCGGGGATAGCCGACCAGGACGCGCTTGGCATCGGGGGCGAAGTAGCCGATGCGGTCGAGTAGTTCCTCCAAGTCGTACCCGACCAGCTCGAATTGGCCGTCCAGCCACTGCTTTCCGTCCCCGGTCTCGAAGAACTCACCGCACTTGGAGGCCGGCTCGTCCTCGTCCACCGGTGCTCCCGGCAGCAGAGCGTGGTCCCGCAGTTCGGCGGAACACTGCTTCAGGATGCGGCTGAAGCCCAGTGTGTTGCCGCCCAGGCTTCCCACCGTCAGCTGGGTGTCCGGCTTGAGCGCGTCCTGCTGCGGCGGGACCGTCATACCGGGCACCAGTAGTTCCTGCTCCTGCCAGAAGTCCCGGACGACGGCTCCTCCGCAGGAGACGTCCGCCTGGACGTCGAGCGTGATGCCCTTGTCCGCGAGGCGCCGGGTGGCGACGGCAGGGTAGTCCTCCTTCGCCTGGAAGCAGAGATCCCTCTTGCCGTCCTGGTTGATGGGGGCGATGCCGAAGTTGGCGGTGTAGGAGTCGCCGAAGAAGACGGTCGGTACAGGGTCGGCGGGCGCAGCGCCCGCGCTTCCCGCCGGGCCGGCGAGCGCAAGGCAGCTGCCCAGCGCGACGGCTGCGGCAGTCAGCCGCCGTACCACCGGAGATTTCGTCGTCCTACGCATGGCCGAAGACATGGATGTGCCCTGTCGTTGAGGCCCACGGGAAGGGCCGGTCAGCTGGAACCATCGGTGATCATTCATGCGCGAAGGGTGACTAGTCAAATGGGTGTGACGGGCCGCGTCGCCGTTTAGGTTCTTGCCTCAGCGGCGAGCGTCCCGCGGACGATGGCAACTATCCGTAGCCGTCGTACGGCTGAGAGGCATCGGGCAACACCGCCGAGAAGAGGGGCTGTCAGCGACGGCTACGGCAGCTCGTGGCGGGGCGTCAGATGTTCCAGATCTGCGACCTGGTGCCCTTGCTCGTTGAACATGGCATCCGGTCTTCACCCGCTCTGTTCCGCGACGCACGCCCGCGCGCGGCCGGCCCGCAGCCACTGTTCGTCTGGGGCGGCCTCCTCCGACCGCAACTGCTTCCGCGTCGCCATTGGGTTCTGGATCTGGCTCGACACCCACACTCTTGAGCGCAGTAGGTTCAGGCAGGTGTGGGTCGGTGCCTGGCTGGCCACGCGCCCCACTCGGTGCCGAGGCATCTCAACTCTTCTGCGCTGGCCCGTGTCCCGCCGCCTGACCGGGAGGCCCACCGTCCCCCGGAGGCCCAAGGGCTTGCCCTTCCCTCGGCAGACCACGGCTGTGCCGTTCGTGGATCGTGCCACGCCCCGAATCGTTCAGGCAGGTCAAGCAGGTCAGCCCACTGCACGCCGGTCCGAACGCGGTGCGGGGTCCATCGATCAGCGGCCTGGGCACCTGGCGGTCACCCGGCCGGCCGGACGAGTTCGAGCTGGACGGCCGGATCAGGGCGAACCGTGCACTCATGGCGAAGCCAAGCCGGCCAACGAGTCCATATCCGGGCTGGGCTGGGTCGGCCACGGCAGACTGAACGGGCTCGGGACAGATCCACTCCCGCATCAGCCATGAGCGGCCGGACAAGCCCGAGTCGGCCTGGCAGGCGGCCATGGTGCTTGCCGAACACAGTGGTCGAGGGGCGGGGGGGAAGCCGAGCCGAGTCAACTCCCCCGCCCGCCAGTTACTGTGCAGGGGCCGTGCGGCCATCGTCGTCGTGGTCGTCCGCGCTCGGCCTCCACCACATGGGTGACTACATCAAGGCAGACAGTTGAAGCGCTTCTGTCCATGCCACGTCTGCCGTTTTCCCATATCCCGCCTGCGTCATCGGGTTCTGGACATCCTGGAACGGTAGGGCGGTGACGCTGGATGGCATGCAGCGAATATGCCCATGAGGCACCTGAGGGGCAGTAAGGAAACGGGCCATAAGGGAACGCGGTCCGCCTGGCAGACTGCGGCCTGTCCAGAACCGCGGTACTGATGCCGGTCTTCCAACGCAAGCATCGTAGCCATGCATACACTCCGAAGGGCCAGTGCGCTCTTCACCGCCTCAGCCGCAGTCATCGCCGCCGCAATCGCCACGGCGCCCCACGCCGCCGCGGACAGCTACAACGGGTGCGCCTACCCCCGCGTGTGCTTCTATCCCACCGCCACCCAGTGGAACGCCGGCACGCCCACGGCCGCCTACCAGGACGTCACCAGTTCCTACCAGAACCTCGGGGCCAACAGCCGTGGTGCGGACTACGTCCACAACACACGCAACGACGACCGGGTCTACCTCCGCTACACCTACAACCCGTCCGGGTCGACAGGGGCCTTGTGCGTCAACCCCAACACGACCGCGGTGTTCAAATCGTCCTTCACGGTCACCGGCATCATGATCCAGACCGCATCCAGCTGTCCGTGACACAGGGCCACTGAAAGGACCGGGGCGGCACGGTGGATCGGTTCGCCGCCCCGGTCGGCCCCCGCTGCTTCGGCTGTCGCTGCTCATGAGCGATCCGAGCGTCGCTTCGAGGCCGCCGCAGCCAGCGAGGCGAACCGATCCACGCGCCGCGCACACAGGTCCCACCTCCGTTGAGCACCAGGTCGATGTCGAGTCGGCGCCCGACGGCCGCCGTTGCCGTCTGCGGCGAGGTGGCGATGATCAGGGAGGCTGCGAGGGAGGCCATGCGGGCCGTGCTGCCGAAGGTCAGGAGCGGTCGCTGTCTGGCGAAGTCGGCGGAGATGCACTGGGCGACGGCGGTGATGGCGAATGGCGGGCGCGAGCAGGGGCAGCCGTGTGTGGTTGTTGAGCACGGGTAGCGGCAAACTCGGTGGGGCAGGGGCGTGAGCTCCTTGTGTGTGCCCTTGGGCGTGAGAGGGGGCATCCACCTCACGCCCAAGGTCTTCCACATCAATGGCTCCTGGTGCGGCGGAGCCCTCACGGTGGTCGCCGCGCCGTCTCGGTCGTGGTGTCCGTCATGCCTATGCCCTCACGGTCTCGTTCGATCACGAACGGCCGGCTCGGCTCTCGCGTTCCGGTGCGACGGCAGCCGGAGCTTCGCGCGCTTCGGCCGGTTCATTCGCTTTCCGTCCCCTGCCCACCACTGTCCCCGTTCCAGGGGCCGGGGGCAGCAGAGCGGCGGTCATCAGGGCCGTGACGAACGCCGCGATGCCGCAGACCAGCAGGACCACGCTCATCCCGCTCACATACGCCTCGTTGGCGTCGGCAGCCAGCGCGGTCATATGGGACTGCTCCGCGACGACATGCGCGGCGACCACCGACTCCCGGGCCGTGTGCGCGGCCTGCTCGGACAGTGCGCCCAGGTCAAGCCGTCCACGGAAGACGGTGGCGAGGAGGCTCCCCAGCGCGGCGATGCCGATGGCGCCGCCGACCTGGCGCAGGGTCATGAGGAGACCGGCACCGCTGCCCGCCCGGTCACGGGGCAGGCGTCCGATGGCGCCGTCCATGGCCGGGACGATGGAGAAGCCGAAGCCCACACCGGCGACGGTCAGCCACAGCGCGGTGAACCCGTAGCCGGAGCCGACGGTCGTACGGCTGCCCATCAGGGCCGACACTGCGAGGACCACGAGTCCCCCGGTGACCACCGCACGCGGCCCGAACCGGTTGACGACCGGCTGCGCGACCCGGGTCGCGACGATCAGCCCGGCGCCCATCGGCAGCAGCCGCAGCCCGGTACCGAAGGCGTCGTTACCCAGCACGGTCTGGAGGTACTGCGGCAGGACGAACAGCAGCCCGGAGAGGATGAAGGTCACCAGGGTCGCGGCGAGCGCGTTCAGCAGGAACCCGCGCCCGGCGAGGAGCTTCAGGTCGAGCATCGGCCGCACCGCCTTGCGTTCCCGCAGGACCAGCCAGGTGATGAACAGCAGTCCCCCGCCGAGCGGGCCCAGGACCAGCGGGTCGCCCCAGCCCTTGATGGGCGCCTCGATGACGCCGTAGATGACAGCGGCGAGGCCCACCGCGGTCAGTCCCGTCGAGATCGGGTCGATCCTCGGGGAGGCGGGGTCGCGGGTCTCGGGCAGCAGGAACACGCAGGCCGCGATACCGATCACGACCAAGGGGACGTTGATCAGGAAGACCGAGCCCCACCAGAACCGGTCGAGCAGCCAGCCGCCGACGATGGGCCCGAGCGGCAGACCGAGCGCCACCGTGGCCGAGTTGATGGCGACGGCCTTGGTCCGCTCGGCACCGCTGAACAGCGTCGGAAGCACGGACAGCGCCAGCGGCATCACCAGCGCCCCGCCCACGCCCATCACCGTGCGGCCGGCGATCACCCAGGCCACATCGGGGGCGAACGCACCGATCACCGACCCGGCCAGGAAGACCGCGAGTCCGGTGATCAGCATCCGCCTGCGCCCGAAGCGGTCGCCTAGGAGCCCCGCGGGCAGCATCAGCGCCGCGAAGGCGACCACGTACGAGTCGGCCATCCACTGCTGCGCGGCGGTTCCCGCGCCGAGGTCCTCGGCCATGGTGGGCAGGGCGACATTGAGGATGGTGGTGTCGACACCCAGTGTGAGGACACAGGTGACCAGGGCGGCGAGTGCCCACCAGCGCCGGGGGTCGGGGGCGGTCGGATCATTGTCAGTAACCATGAGAACTCCTCAGCGGAGCGGCTGTCGGGTGAGGGGGGAGAGGAGGGTGGGGGTGAGGGGTGTGGTGACAGGCCTACAGGCGGACAGGACCTGCGGAGCAGGTGAGGTGTCTGGCGCGGGATCGGCCGACCGCGCCGCACGCGTGCCTTCCGGTGGGTGCGGTCGGTCGGCTGTGGCCGTCAGTGGCCGAGTGTGGTGGCGATTCCGGTGTCGACGGCGTCGCCGAGTAGAGCGTCGTCCTGTTGGGTCCAGATGTGGGTGAGGTGTCCGTCGGGGCGTATGAGGGCTGCGCGGATGCCGTTCCAGTCGGTGCGGGGGGTGTCGGGGGTGGCGGAGTGGACGTGGATGTGGTCCTGGGTCCGGTCGGTGAGGAGCGCCCCGTCGGTGAGGTCGAGGAGGAGGTAGGAGTCGGCGCGCAGGAGTGCGAAGACGCTGGTGTCGGGGTTGGTGAAGGTGAGGTCGGGGGCGCGGGTTCCGGTGAGGGGGTGGGCGTCGGGGTCGTCGCTCGTGTAGGCGACGTCGAGTGCGGTGAGCCGTCCGGCGAGGAAGTCGCTGAATTCCCGGGACTGCGGCACCATGCGGCTGAGGAGGTCGCGCAGGGCGAGTCCTTCGGGTGTGAAGGCGTGGAAGAGGTAGGTCTGGGCGCGGCTGTGTTCCATGAGCTGTTCGCCGATGGGGTAGCGGTCGGTGTGGTAGCTGTCCAGCAGTCCGTCCGAGGCCCAGCCGTTGATGGTGGCGGCGAGTTTCCAGCCGAGGTTGAAGGAGTCCTGGACGCCGACGTTCATGCCGACGCCGCCGGTGGGGTAGTGCTGGTGGGCGGCGTCGCCGGCGAGGACGATGCGGCCGTGGCGGTAGTGGGCGGCGAGGCGGGTGGCGTTGCCGAAGCGGGACAGCCAGGTCGGGTCGTACATCCCGAAGTCGTCACCCGCGATGGCGATCGTCTTCTCCCGGAGTTCTTCCAGGGTGAAGTCGCCGGGCCATTGGGTGGTTTCGCCTCCGGCGTCGGTGCCGGCGATGCGCCAGCGGTCGCCGGGGAGGGGGACGATCATGAGGCCGCCGTGTTCGGTGAAGCGGTTGAAGCCGGGGGCGGGGGGGTTCTTGAAGCGGACGTCGCCGAGCCAGCCGAGGAAGCGGGAGGGGGTGCCGGGGAAGTCGATGCCGGCGGCTTCGCGGACGGTGCTGCGGGTGCCGTCGCAGCCGGCGAGGTACTCGGTCTGGATCTCGTAGTCGCCGTCGGGGCCCTGCATCTGGACGGTGACGGTGTCGGGGTGTTCGGTGAAGCCGGTGACGCGGTGTCCGCGGCGGATGGTGGCGCCGAGGTGGAGGGCGTGTTCCTCGAAGAGTTCTTCGGTGCGGGCCTGGGGGATGAACAGGGTGTAGGGGTGGGGGGTGTCGAGGACGGAGAAGTCGAGGCGGTTGGCGAGGTTGGCGAAGTGGCCGGTGGAGATTTTCATGGATTCCTGGAAGAACCGTTCGTGGAGTCCGCGGGAGGCGAGTAC
>NZ_JBEXLA010000078.1:0-14894 GCF_040609715.1 Streptomyces sp. NPDC004610
CCCGCTACGACAAGACCGCCGAGTCCTACCAGGCAGCCGTCACCCTCGCATCGCTCCTGATGTGGGCGTGACAATTGAAGACAACTCCTAGGACGACGGCCGTCGCGCCGGACGTGGAGGGCGACGGCCGTCGCGCCGGACGTGGAAGGGGTGCCGGGGACGACGACCGCCCGTGCGGGACCGGTGTCTTCACCCGCCCGCAGGGCAGACGCTACGCCCCGTTCGGGCGACCCGCATGTGGGGCGGGCCGGTACTGACTACGCTTGGCCGCATGTATGTACGGGGGCATGTACTCAAACTGACCGCGGTGTCGGCACTCGTGATGCTCACACTGACGGGATTCTCCACCACGGGCGGCAAGTCCAAGAGCGGCGGCAGCAAGAGCAGTGGTGGGGGTGGGGGCGGTTGCAGCAGTTCGAAGCAGGACCATGACTCGTCGTCCTCGTCGGGCGGCTACAACACCCGGCCCACCAACGCGGCTCCCACACCCACGGCCACCGGGAGCAGCGCGGCACCGCTGAAGGACGGGGTGGCGCGGGTGGTGAGCTGCGCGAGCGCGAAGCAGCCGTACGCGGTGGTCGAGGTCCGCAATCCCAATCGCTCCTCGGCCGACTTCACCGTCGGCGTCGAGTTCCGGGAGGCGAGCGGCTGGAACCTCGATGTCGGCACCGACACGATCCGTGTCCCCGGCCGACAGACCAAGACCGTTCAGCTGCCGCTGGACAGCACCCATCTGACGACGCTCGACCGCTGTGTCCTCACGCAGGACCGGCCCGACGCAGTCGCCTGACGCCCCGCGTCGGCCACTTCACCGCACCCTGAACCCCCCGGACCGCCGCCCCGCGAACAGCTGCGCCTGTCGGTCGGCCGGGAGGTTCCCCGGCGCGATCAGCTGCGGCGCCTGCGCGCACCCGCGGGCGGCCCGGCGCCGCCTCCATCGCCGCCCGCAGCGCCCGCCCGTACGGTCCCCTGCACGCCCGGCGGACCCCGATCCGTTCGATGGAAGGCGCCCGCAGGCCATCCCGCGCACCGCCGCGATCACCGGCCGGCTTCCAGAGGCCGTTGGCCTCGGGGCCGACGGTGAGCAGCGGGTCGTCCGGCATGAACGGCGAGGCGGGCCACGGGACTTGAGGGTCGTCGCGGTCGAGGCCGCGGAACACGAGCGGGAAGGTGCTGAAGGGCGAGCTGCGGGGGTGAGGCGAGCGGCGGGCGGCCTCTACCGGGATCCACCGGCACTCCCCCAGGCCGTGGCGACCGGCTCCTACCAGGATCCCCGGCACTCCCCCGGGCGGCGGCTTTCCGACCCCTGCCGGGATCCCCCGGCGCCCGCCCAGGCCGCGGCGACGTCCGACCCCCTACCGGGATCCCCCCACACTCCCCCGGGGCGGTGCGGGCATGCTGTTGTCCGCCGAGGCCGGGGCCGCCGCGGCGGCCGAGATCCCCAGGACGAGCACCAGGGCGGCGAGGAACTTCTTGGTCCGGCTCACTGCGACTCCTCGTTGACATACGGCCGTGCGGACCGCGTCACGCTAACTGCGGGCGGTCACCGGTCGCGCTGTGCGCGCGGGATCCCGCCAGGAAATGGCCGGGGGCGGGGTCTTGACGCACCCCGGCCGCGGCGGCGCCCCCTCCCTGCCGCCGCGGCCGTCCCCATCCGGGTGGTGGTGGTCGTGGTCGTCTACTTGCCGTCGCGGGTCAGGTCGAGGGCCGGCGGGGCCGGCATCTGGTTGTCCTTGGTGACCATGGGCTCGTCGCCCTTGGGCGGCGACGGCATCTGGTTGTCCTTGGTGACGATCAGCTCGTCCGCCGCGGGCGGTACCGGGACCTGGCTGTCCAGCGGCGTGGTGGGTGTGGCCTGCTGCTCGCTCATGGGTTGTACTCCTCTTCAGGAACGAGGGTGTTGTGACGAACGTCCGCCCGGCAATTCCCCCGAAGGACCGCCGGACGGACGCCCGGAGCCGCACACTACCCACGCAGCTCCCCGTCGGATCGTCGTCCCCCGATGCGACGACCTGACGAGAATGAGCATGTCGGGCCGGGATAAACGAACGCTGAACGCCCTTCAGGTGGACGATGTACGGCCTGGTCAGGCCGCCGCGGCCGGGGTCAGCAGGGCGCGCACCTGGTCGGCCTCGACGGCGCCGTTCTCCTCGAACAGCCGCAGTGCCTCGCGCCAGCAGACCTTGGCGCGGTCCACCTCGCCGAGCGATTCCAGGGCCCGCCCCAGCAGGGTGAGGACATTGCCCCGCATGCGGTCGCCGCCGATGCAGCCGATGGCCAGGGACTGTTCGGCGTGCTGGGCGGCGGGGGCCGGGCGGCGGGCGGCGAGGTGCGCCTCGGCGATCCGGAAGTGGGTGGTGCCCTCCCACAGCCGCTGGCGGTGGTGGACGAAGACGGTCAGGGCGTCGCCGAACTGGCCGAGCGCGTCCGCCGGGCGGCCCGCCTTGGTGAGCGCCATGCCCAGGGCGTAGTGCCCGTTGGCGAGCCGCATGGTCCGGCCCAGCTCGGACAGCAGGGCCAGCCCGTACTGGGCGATCTCCACGGCCTTGCTGATGTCCCCCATGGACAGATGGGCGCGGGACAGGTTGAACAGGGTCGTGGCCTCCCCGGCGCGGTTCCCGGCCGTGCTGTAGCCGCGGATGGCCTGCTCGAAGAAGATCTCGCCGTCCCGGTACCGGTGCTGGTGCAGGGCGATCAGGCCCCGGTCGTTGGCCGCCCAGCTGCCCGCCGCGAGATCCTCGGCCTGGGCCGCGCGCTCCATGGCGAGCCGGGCCTCCTCCCCGGCCTGCTGGATCCGGCCGGAGACGAGCAGCGCGTTGGTGAGCGTGGTGCGGGCGCGGCCCTCGGCACGGATGTCACCGGCCGCCCGCGCCGCCTCGCACGCGGCCACCGCCGTCGCCTCGTACTGACGGGCGTTGGCGCCCGACTCGGTCAGGTCCTTGGCCGCCCACAGCAGATCGACCGCGCGGCGCAGCCGGTCGGTGACGACCGACTGCCGGACGCAGGCCAGCAGGCATTCGCCCTCGGCGTAGAGCCAGTCCAGGGCGGCGCCCCCGGACGCGAAGCGCAGGCCCTGGTGCTCGGTGGGTTCGAGGTGGTCGACCAGCAGGTCCCCGGGTCGCTCGATCGCGTACACCCCCGCCGCCGTCGCCAGATAGAAGTCCAGCACCCGCGACATCGCCGCCGCCCGCTCACTGGGCGGCTGTTCGTCGCGTTCCGCGCAGGCGCGGGCGTACAGGCGGACGAGGTCGTGGAAGCGGTAGCGTCCCGGCGCCGCCGACTCCAGCAGGGAGGTGTCCACCAGGGACTCCAGCAGGTCCTCGGTGTCCTGGGCGGGCAGGTCGAGGACGGCCGCCGCGGCGGCCAGGGAGATGTCGGGGCCGTCGGCGAGGCCCAGCAGGCGGAACGCGCGGGCCTGGGCGGGCTCCAGCTGGCCGTAGCCGAGTTCGAAGGTGGCCTTCACCGCCAGATCGCCGGCCTGGAGTTCGTCCAGCCTGCGCCGCTCGTCGGCGAGCTTGGCCGCCAGCACCGACACCGTCCAGGTGCGCCGGGCGGCCAGCCGGGACGCGGCGATCCGGATCGCCAGCGGCAGGAACCCGCACGCGGCGACCACATCGAGCGCCGCCTCCCGCTCCGAGCGCACCCGCTCCGCCCCGACGATCTTCGTGAACAGGGCCAGCGCCTCGTCCGGGGACATCACATCCAGGTCGACCAGATGCGCGCCCGCGAGATCCACCATCCGGATCCGGGAGGTGACCAGCGCCGCACAGCCCTCCGTGCCCGGCAGCAGCGGTCTGACCTGGGCCGCGTCCCGGGCGTTGTCCAGCAGGACCAGCACCCGGCGGCCGTCCAGCAGGGACCGGTAGAGCGCCGCCCGCTCCGGAAGGGTGTCCGGTATCGCGGCGTCCGCCTGGCCGAGCGCCCGCAGGAACGCGCCGAGCACCGCCTCCGGTTCGGCGGGGCGCGGGCCGGTGCCCTGGAGGTCGATGTAGAGCTGGCCGTCCGGGAAGGCGGCGCGGGAGCGGTGGGCCACATGCACCGCGAGGGTGGTCTTGCCGACGCCGCCGATCCCGGCGACCGCGGAGAGCGCCATCACCCGGCCCTCCGCCGAGCCGAGCACCTCGCTCAGTTCCTGGACGAACCCGGTCCGCCCGGTGAAGTCCGGGACCGTCGCCGGGAGCTGTGCCGGGCGCACCGCCGCCACCGCGGGCCGTACCGCCGGGGCGGACGGCTCGGCCAGCGCCGGGTCGGCGCGCAGGATCCGCTCCTGGAGCTCCGCGAGGCCGGCCCGGGGGTCGACGCCGAGTTCCTCGCGCAGCAGCCGCCGGGTGTCGGCGTACACGGCGAGCGCCTCGGCCTGGCGTCCGCTGCGGTAGAGGGCCAGCATCAGCAGTTCGCGCAGCCGCTCGCGCAGGGGGTGGGCGGCGGTCAGCGCGGTCAGTTCGGAGACCGCCTCGGCGTGGCAGCCCTGTTCCAGGTCCATGTCGAGGCGGGATTCGAGGAGTTGCAGCCGCCACTCCTCCAGGCGGACCCGCTGGGCGTCGGCGTAGGGGCCCGGCACCCCGGCCAGCGGCTCGCCGTCCCACAGGGCGAGGGCCCGGCCCAGCACCTCCCGGGCATGGCACAGGTCGCCGGAGCCGCGTGCCTTCTCGGCCTCGGCCGCCAGATCCTGGGCGACGGCCAGATCGAGGGTGCCCCCGCCGGCCGCCCGGATCGCGTAGCCGCCGGACTCGCTGACCAGCGCGCCCGGATCGAGGACCTTGCGCAGCCGCGAGGCGTACGTCCGGAGCGCGGCCAGCGCCTGCGACGGCGGCTCCTCACCCCACAGCGCGTCGATCAGCTCGGCGGCGGTCGCGGTGCGGCCCTCGCGCAGCAGCAGCGCGGCCAGGAGCGCCCGCTGCTGCGGGGAGCCGGTGGGCAGGGGTTCCCCGCCGCGCCACGCCCGCACCGGACCGAGCACCCCGAAACGCAGGCCCGGCTCCCGCCCCTGGTCTCCCGAGCCTCCCGGGTCCCCCGAGCCGCCGGGGTGCGCGTCCGCGCGTCCGCCGGATCCCGCTCCGCCCGCGTCCGGACGCCGCTGTGCCGGCACCCGCGGCGGTACCCCGTCCATCGCCCGTCCCCCTAGACATCCTGAACACCCATGTCAGTTTGCCTTGCGCGGGGCGCATGCGTCAGCTCTGCGAGACGGCGCTCACAACCCGGCACGCGGTACGTCACAGATCCCTCACATCCCCTTCGCCCCTTTGCACCCGTTTCCGGGCCCGCCCCCCATAGACATGATCCCGAACACCTGCTCCAGATACACCCAGCGGCATGGGCATATCTGACAGTCCGTCAGTTCGGCGGCCTCGCCGGGACCGGTAGGCGGTGGTTTGGGGTGAGGGGTTAGAGGCGTGCGGGTGGGTGGGCGGTTGTGGGTGTGGTGAGGGTGTCGTAGTGGTCGCAGAGGGCTAGGACGGAGCGGGCCAGGCGTTGGGCGCGGGCGGTTGCTTTGGGGGGTGTGGGGTGTTCGGGTTCGGCCAGCCGTTGGCGGGCGGTGGTGATGCTGGTGAGGGCGAGGGTGGCGGGGATGTCGTCGGGTGGGAAGGAGAGGGCGAGGTGTTCGGTGGGTGGGATGAGGGCGGTGAGGTAGGTGTGGAAGTCACGTGCGAAGCGTTGGGTGGTGGCGGTGCGGGGGAGGGCGGTGCGGTCGAGGAGCCAGGAGGCGTAGGCGCGCATGATGGCGGTGGAGGAGGGGAGGGGGGAGGGGTCAGTGGCGGGGTGGCGGTGGAGGGGGCAGGCGCAGGGGGCGAGTTGGGGGCCGCGTACGTCGGGCGGGGGTTCGTAGCCGTAGGGGACGATCACGGTGGTCGTGGGGGTGGTGGCGGTGCCGTCGCGGGTGACGGTGTAGACCTCGATGGTCATTTTGGCGCCGGGGGTGTTCGTCATGTCGACGGTCCCTTGCTGCTGTGGGGGCGTTGGCCGGGCTCCGGGCCCCGGGCCGCGGGAAGCGGCGTCGCCGGAGCGCTGTCCCGTAAGGGAAGCGTTGTGCCACGCAGAGTGACAGGGACGTGGCGTCCTAGTTTCGTGACGCTGGGTGCTGCTGCGTGTCGAGCCCCAGGAACTCCGCCAACG
Organism: Streptomyces sp. NPDC004610; assembly: GCF_040609715.1. NCBI lineage: Bacteria > Bacillati > Actinomycetota > Actinomycetes > Kitasatosporales > Streptomycetaceae > Streptomyces > Streptomyces sp. NPDC004610. The sequence continues at coordinate 6,115 of NZ_JBEXLA010000078.1, forward strand.
CCCGCAGCCCCGGCGGATGGTTGGGCAGCGCCCACAGGTCGCGGACGATGGCCACGGCGAGGGTGTGGTGCCGCATCCACGTCGGGGCGGCCCGGCGGAGCGATTCGAGCGCCTTCACCGCACCCGGCGCGTCGCCGAGGTCGGTGTGGGCGCGGGCCACGTCGAGCAGGAGCCAGGTTCGCCAGGACGGCGGGACGTCCTTGTCCAGCCGCATGCCCTTCGCCAGGTCCAGGGCGTCCTGCGGGTGCCCGTACTGAACGGCCAGCCGGACGCGCTCGATACGCACCGACGACGGGCTGAACACACTGACCATGCGCTGGTCGCCGCCCCGCGGCAGCCCGGCCACCCGGGCGGCCTCGGTCTCGGCGTGCGCCATCAGCGCGGAGGCCCGGTCGTAGTCGTTGCCGCGCGCGGCGGACGTGGCGGCGGACATGGTGAGCGCGCCCCAGACCTTGAGGCCGTCGGCGGTGGTGGTGTGCCCGCCGTCCCTGATGCCGTCGGCGGCGTGCAGGGCGATGCTCAGGGCGTCGTCGAGGCGCCCCTGCCGCTGATAGGTCCAGGCGACGGAGTTGACGATCATCGGGGTCAGCAGGGGGTCGGCGGCGCGGCCGGCGGCCTCTGTCGCCCGCTCCAGGCTGATGAGCGCGAGATCGGTCTTGCCCATCCGCACGGCGACATGACCGGCCAGTTGCAGGGCCTTGCCGAGTGCCGCCCATCCGGCCGCCCTGTCGTCGCCGCCCGGCGAGGCGGCGGCCGTGCGGGCGTCCGCGATCAGGTCCGGCAGCGCCTTCATCACGGTGTCGAACTCGGCGGAGTGGTACTGCGTCCAGCCGTCCGCGATCCGCTCGCGCAGGGCGTCCGGCGAGAAACCGGGCCCCGGCGGCTGCGGCTCCGGTCCCCAGAGCACCGGCATGATGGCCCGCCGCACGGCCACGAAGCGCGGGCCGTCGTTCTCCCCGGTGGAGTTGAGGGCGGGCGGGTCGCCCAGGAGCGTCGTCAGCTCCACGCCGAGACCGTTCGCCAGCGCGTGCAGGGTGGGCAGCCGGGCCGAGTGCTTACGGCCCTGTTCGAGCTGACGGATCACATCGACGGACACCTCGGACCGCTCGGCCAGTTCCTCCTGCGTGAGGGAGGCCAGCCGGCGCAGGCGTCGGAGGGTTCGTCCCAGGTCTTCGGTCGCCACGGTGTCACGGTACGCCGCCGGGGGCCGCTCCTGACCGGGGTCTCGTCGGGCGTCGCCGGGGGCGGCGATCACCGGGGCCGCGTCCGGCGTCGCCGGAGTTCGGCGATCAGCGAGGCCGCGTCCAGCGTCGCCGAAGTTCGGGCCCGGGTGCGAGTACGAGCACGCCCACCCCGCCCGAAAACGGCCACAATGCCCTCATGACGAGCCCTCAGCTGGATCAGCGGACGTGAGGTTCTACGCCGAAACCGTCGACGAGGCCGACCGCCTGACCACCACCGCCGACGGTCGGCTCGAACTCGTCCGCACCCAGGAACTGCTGCGCCGGTACCTGCCCCCACCGCCCGCCACCGTCCTCGACGTCGGCGGTGGTCCCGGCGTCCATGCCCGCTGGCTGGTCGCGGACGGCTACCGGGTGCACCTGGTCGACCCCATCGTCCGGCACATCCACCAGGCCGAGCGGACCGGCGCCACCGTCGAGATCGGCGACGCCCGCCGACTCACCGCCCCCGACGCCGCCTATGACGTCGTACTCCTGCTCGGCCCCCTCTACCACCTGGTCGAACGCGCCGACCGCGATCAGGCCCTCGCCGAGGCCCACCGCGTCCTCAGACCCGGCGGGCTGCTGGCGGCGGCGGGCATCAACCGCTACGCGAGCCTGTTCGAACACGCCGCGTTCGCGCATCTGCACCGGGACGGCATGCGGGAGAGCATCCGCGGCATCCTCGCCACGCAGGTCCACGACGGGAAGCGCGCCTTCACCTCCGCCTGCTTCCACAGCGGCCCCCAACTGCGCGACGAGGTCGCCGACGCCGGTTTCGAGGGGGCCGAGGTGTTCGGGATCGAAGGCCCCGCCTGGTCCCTCCTCGCCGCCGCCGAACGCACCGGCGGCGGCGACCTCCGCGACACCCCGCTCTTCGAATCCGCGCTCACCGCCGCCCGCCTGGCCGAGCCCTACCCGGAACTGCTGGCGGCCAGCTCCCACCTGCTCGCCGTCGGCCGTCGTCACCCGACCGGTCCACACTGACGGGCCCCGGACGAAACACATGGCGGACGTCCACTGTTGTGCAGGGCGGGACATTGCCGAGCAATGAACGCCAACGAACGGCGATGACCAGCACCGAACGGGCAGTGAACGGCAATGAATGCCGTTGAACTGCAATGACCAGCAATTAACCGGCGATTGACCGGCAACGACGACCAATGACGAGCGCTGAGCCGTTGGAGGCGATCCGCACATGGCCCTGAGCCACGAAGAGCGTGAACAGTTCCTCGCAGAACCCCATGTCGCCGCGCTGGCGGTCGACGCGGGCACGGGCCGCGCCCCGCTCACCGTACCGATCTGGTACAGCTACACGCCCGGCGGCGACGCCTGGGTCCTGACCGGCCTGAACTCCCGCAAACACCAGCTGATCAAGGCCGCCGGACGCTTCACGCTGCTGGTCGACCGGGTGGACCCCACGGTCCGCTATGTCTCCGTCGAGGGCCCGGTCGTGGAGGAGACCCCGGCCACGATCGAACAGCTCCGGGAGGTGTCGGCCCGCTACCTCCCGCCGGAGAAGGTGGAGGAGTACGTCGACTTCTCATGGAAGAACCACGGGGAGATGGTCGTACTGAGGCTGCGCCCGGAACGGTGGGTGTCGTCGGACCTCGGGTCGCTGTAGACCGCGGGCCGATCAGGGGGGAGCGGGTGCCGACGGCGCCATACTCCCCCCATGCGACCGCACGATCTCCCCGATCTCCCCGATCCCCTCAACCCCTCCGCTCTCCATGACCTCTCCGACCCCCACGAACTGCTGAAATCCCTGCGGGTCTGGGACCCCGAGCGCACCACGCTCCCCCCGTTCACCCCCGACACCGCCCCCGCGACCCCGCTCCCCCTCTTCACGGCCTGGCTGGCGGAGGCCGTGGCGGCGGGGCAGCCGGAGCCGCACACCCTGTCCCTGGCCACGGCGGACACCGACGGTCACCCGGATGTCCGGACCGTCATGCTGCACGGCGCGGACGCGGACGGCTGGTCCTTCGCGACCCACGCCACCAGCCGCAAGGGCCGTCAGCTCGCCGCGACCCCGTACGCCGCCCTCGGTTTCTACTGGTCCGCGCTGGGCCGCCAGGTGCGGGTGCGGGGCTCGGTGGAACGCGCCCCGGCGGAGCAGAGCCAGGCGGATCTGCACGCGCGGTCGACCGGCGCGCTGGCGGCGGCGCTGACGGGCGGGCAGAGCGAGGTCCTCGGGTCGCTGGAGGAACTGGCCCGGCGCTCGGCGGAGTCGTGGGAGCGGGCGCGGACCACGCCGGACGCGCCCGCGCCGAGCTGGACCCTCTACCGGCTCCGGCCGGACGAGGTGGAGTTCTTCCAGGGGGACGCGGACCGCCGCCACGTCCGCCTCCGGTACCGGAGGGAGCGGGACGAGGGAGAGGGCTGGAGCAGGGAGTTGCTGTGGCCGTAGGGATTGGGTCCGGGGAGGACGGCACCGACCCGGGGACGCCAGGGAGTCGAGCCCTGTCTGATGGTCCGTCAATTGAGTGCCTGCGCAGGCCGACCGCAAGGTTGTCAGCATCACCCCCCGCCCTTCACCGGCATTTCCGGACAACAAACCAGCAGCACTCCCCCACAAACCACCCATCCGTGACCAACCCGCAATCAATTCCGGTCTTGACCGAGACCAATCAACCCCTGGGGTGATTACGCTCCGACCATGGCCGACCCCACACCGCCCCCGACCGCCACTCCCACCCCGGCACCACCCACCGGACCGGAGACGGACCTGACCCCGCCCCCGCCCCAGAACGGGCCCCGGGACCGGAAGCAGGACCCGGCGCAGGACCGGACAGAGGACCGGGAGCAGGACAGCGGGCAGGACAACGAGGGCACACGGGACGCCAGCACCACCGAATCCACCAAGAACGCACCCAAGCCCAGGCGCAAACCCACCCCCACCCCTACCCCCCACCCGATCTACATCATCGGCGGCGGCCCCGCCGGACTGGCCGCCGCCCACGCACTGCGCTCCCGGGGACTGCGGGCCGTCGTGCTGGAGCGTGCCGACCGGGTCGGCGCCTCCTGGCGTGCCCACTACGACCGCCTGCGTCTGCACACCACCCGCCGCCTCTCCGCCCTCCCGGGGCTGCCGATGCCCCGCCGGTTCGGCCGCTGGGTCTCGCGCGACAACGTCGTGCGCTACCTGGAGAAGTACGCCGAGCACCACGAACTGGAGATCGTCACCGGCGTAGAGGTCTCCCGCGTCGAACCCGCCCCCGACGGCACCGGCTGGCTGCTGCGCGCCACCGGCGGGCGTGAACTGACCGGCGCCGCCGTCATCGTCGCCACCGGCGTCAACCACACCCCCCGCCTCCCCGACTGGCCCGGCCGCGACTCCTTCACCGGCGATCTGCTGCACGCCGCCGCCTACCGCGCCCCCGCCCCCTACGCCGGGCACGACGTCCTCGTCGTCGGGGCAGGCAACACCGGCGCCGAGATCGCCGTCGACCTGGTGGAGGGCGGCGCCGCCCGGGTCCGGCTCGCGGTGCGCACCGCGCCGCACATCGTCCGCCGCTCCACCGTCGGCTGGGCCGCCCAGTACACCGGCGTCCTGGTCCGGCGGCTGCCCGTCGGCCTGGTCGACCGGCTCGCCCGCCCCCTCGCCAAGGTCACCGTCCCCGACCTCACCGCCCAGGGTCTGCCCCGCCCCGCCACCGGCCTCTACAGCCGGGTGCGCGAGGGCGCGATCCCGGTGCAGGACGTCGGCCTCATCGACGCCGTCCGCACGGGCAAGGTGGAGGTGGTCGCCGCCGTGACGGGGTTCGACGGCGCGGAGGTCCTGCTCGCCGACGGCGGCCGGATCACCCCGGACAGCGTCGTCGCCGCCACCGGCTACACCCGCGCGCTGGAGGGGCTGGTCGGCCATCTGGACGTCCTGGACGACCGGGGCAGACCCGTCGCCCACGGCTCCCGCACCCCCGCCAACGCCCCCGGTCTCCACTTCACCGGCTTCACCCACCCCATCAGCGGCACCCTCCGCGAAGTCGCCCTCGACGCCGAGCGGATCGCCCGGTCGATCGCCCGGTCGGCCGCCACGGAGAAGGGGCTCCGGGTGTCCCGAGTGGTGGGGTAGCGCGGCGCCCACCTCGCTCTCGCCTGCGATCCGGTTCCGGCCGCCGAATCGGCCCGTTCCATCGAGGTGTTCGTCCGCCCGGGGCTGGTCCCCGACGACGACGGCGCCCATCTCCTCTTCCCCTCCCCCCGGCCCATCACCCACCGCCCACCACCTGCGGACTTGACCCTGACGCGCGGGGAAGGGTCTAGCGTCGGCCCGTTCCAGACGCAGCCCTTCGCATCCCCTCCCTTCCCTTCCCCTCCCCTCCCCTTGATTCCCCCCTCCGCAGGAGTCCGCCCATGACCGCGCACCCGTCCCGCACCGGCCGCGAGGTTCGGCTCGCCACCGTGCCCGCCGGACTGCCCGAGCCGACCGATCTCACCGTCACCGAGGCCCCCCTGCCCGCACCCGCCCCGGGCCAGGTCCTCGTACGCAACCACCAGTTCCTGGTGTTCGGTGGTCTGCGCACCCTGCTGGGCGGGGTCGCGAAAGACACCCCCGTACCCACGCTGCGGCCCGGCGACACGCTCTTCGGACCGGCGCTCGGCGAGGTGGCCGAGGCGCCCGAGGGAAGTGCGCTGCGCCCCGGCACCCTGGTCTCCCACCCACTGGGCTGGCGCGAGTACGCCGTCGTACCGGAGGCGGACTGCGTGACCGTCGACCCGGCGCATCCCGACCCGGTGGCCGGGCTCGCCTCCGGGTCGGCCGCCTATGGGGCGCTGACCCGGTTGGCGCAGGTCCGCGAGGGTGATGTCGTCCTGGTCACCGGGGCGGCGGGCGGGGTGGGGTCGCTGGCGGGGCAGATCGCCCGGCTGCTGGGCGCCGCGCGGGTGATCGGCACCACCGGTTCGCCGGACAAGGCCCGGCGGCTGACCGAGGAGCTGGGCTACGACGCCGTCGTGACCGCCGGTTCCTGGCGCGGGACGGCGGCCGGCGAGGAACCCGGCTCCTTCGCCGCGCGTCTGGCCGAGGCCGCCCCGGACGGCATCGACGTCCTGCTCGACAACGTGGGCGGCGCCCAGCTGACCGCGGCGGTGACGGCGGCTCGGCGGGGCGCCCGGTTCGCGCTGGTGGGGGCCCTGTCGGGGCAGTTGGCGGCGGACGGTTCGGGGGCCGCGGGGCCGTCCGAGATCGACGCGTTCCAGCTGATCGTGAAGGGGATGACGGTCCGGGGATACACCGGTGTCGACCACCCGGAGGTGGAGGCGGAGTGGGCCGGGCGGCTGGCGGAATGGCTGCGTTCCGGCCGGATCCGGGTGCCCTTGACCCGGATTCCGGGCATCGACCAGGCCCCGCGCGCGTTGCGGGAGATGATCGACGGACGGCATTTCGGGACGGTCGTCGTGGAGCTGCCGAAGTCGTCCCCCTGACGCCGGGCTGACGTCCCTGATGATGTGACCGGGCGGCCCGCCGCCGGGGTGGGGGGCCCGGTGGTCGGCAGGGCGGCCGTGGTCATGGAGGAGGGATCACCCATGCGGATCGGCGACGCGGCGGCGGCCGTCGGAGCGACGCCCAGGGCGCTGCGGTTCTACGAGCAGCGCGGCCTGCTGCCGCCACCGCGCCGCACGAATTCCGGGCAGCGGCACTACGGACCCGACGAACTCGCCCTGCTGCGGGTCATCCGGGATCTGCTGGCCCATGGGCTCACCGTCGAGGACGTCCGCGCCCTCGCCGACCGGCTTCCGCTGCTGGCGGCCGACCCACCGGTGCGCTGCGTCCCGGCGCCGCCGGACACACCGGCCCGGCGGACCGAGGCCAGCCTGGTGGTGCGGCGCCGACTGGCCGCGCTGAACGCCGAGATCGAACGCCTCACCCGCGTACGGGACGCCTTGCTGGCGAGCTGCGCGCTGCCCCCGCAGGACGAGGGCACACCGGCCGACGGCACACCGGCCGGCGACTCACCGGCCGACGGACCGCCCGCCCCGGAACCGGGATGAGGGGCGACCAGAGAGACACCGCCACACCGCCACCACACTTCCCATCTGATGAGCCATTCAGAAATGGCCGCAGCGAGCGGTGCGGTATCCCAACACACCCTCCGCGCGCGTGGAGCCGCTTCCGCCACCCGCGCGCGTGGCACCGCTTCCGCCGCCACCACCCGCGCCGCGGTGCGTCCGTGACGACGAGCGCCCGCCCGTCGACCGGGCCGGGTTCCGGCGGGTGCTGGGGAACTTCGCGACCGGCGTGACCGTTGTCACCTCACCCGCCGCCGAAGGCGAGTCCGCCCCCACCGGGTTCGCCTGCCAGTGCTTCAGCCGCGGTGCCGGAGGCGGAGCCGCCGCTGTTCCACCGGGGCCGGTTCCGCTAGGCCCGCCCCGCCGACCCCGACTCACCAGGCCATCAGCCCTCCAGCGGCACGCTCATCTCCACCGACCGCAGCGCCGCCGTCAGCGCGCGTTCGTCGCCCACGTCCAGGGCGGTGTCCGTCAGCTTGATGACATGTTCGTCGCCGTGCGCGAGGGCCCGCTCGAAGACCTCCTCGGCGGTGAAGGTGCCGGGCGGGGTCCAGTCGACCGGCGCGGCGGGGCCGTACATCGCCGTGACCGCCGCCGAGGCCGTCCAGGCGGCCCGCAGGCTCGGCACCCACAGGGCGCGGGGCAGCGCGGGCAGGGTGCGCAGTACGGCGTTGGGGGCGGTGGCCGCGTGGACCAGCATCGTCGGCTCACCGTGGCCATGGGTGGCGTACCGGTGGGTGGCCGCCCGGACCAGTTCGGTCAGCCGGAGCCGGGCCTCGTCCGGGTCCGTCACGCCGACCGCCCAGCCGGGCACCCCGGCGACCCGGCCCAGCCGTTCGTCGAACCCGCCGCGCTGCACCCCGATCGGCCGTACGGCGTCCAGCGCGGCCAGGGCGCTCGCGCCGCCCGGCAGCGGGGCGAGGCCCTCCACGGGGTGGTGGCGGGCGGCCCAGTAGGCGAGGGCGTGGGCGAGTTCGGCTCGGCGGGGCGCGGTGTCCTCGGTGGTGAGCAGGGTGCGGACGGCGTGGCCGACCCGGATCACCGGGTGGGTGGCGCCGCCGTACAGACCGGGCAGCAGCCGGGGCCACCAGGTGACGAGTACCTCGCGCCAGGGCCGGTCGGCGAGTTCCCGGTCGAAGTGGGCGATCCAGTCGGCGGCGCGGCGGATGTCGCCCAGCGCGGTGCGCCAGTTGGCGCCGGTGACCGGCTCCACGCGCGCGGGAAGGTCCTCCAGCTTGTCGGCGTAGCGGTCGAGCCAGCGGTGGACCGCGCCCGCCCGCCCGTGCGCGGCGAGGGCCTCCACGGCCATCGGCGCGTGGTTGCTGAGCCAGCCGAGCCGCTCCGGACCGGTGCGGTGCCGCCGTTGCAGTGCCTCGTCGAGAATCCCGGTCGTGTCCATGCTGGCGACGGTAGGCGGCCGGGCCGGACGGCGTAACGGGCTGCGGCCCTAGGCCGGGTCCTAGGAGTTGTCTTCAATTGTCACGCCCACATCAGGAGCGATGCGAGGGTGACGGCTGCCTGGTAGGACTCGGCGGTCTTGTCGTAGCGGGT
>NZ_JBEXLA010000079.1:0-12480 GCF_040609715.1 Streptomyces sp. NPDC004610
CATCGGACAACGTGATCGCCACAGCAGAGGGCCCCGAATGCGACATGGCAACAGGGTACTTACTAATCCTCAGGATTTCCGGCGCATCACACTAGGAGCCCCGCCCCGCACCGCCGCACACGTTCCCCTCTCACCCCCACCACCCCGAAGGGAGCCGAGCGGCGTCGCAAGACCGGTCTGATCCTGCTCGCCCTCGCCGTGTCCTTCGCGGCGCTCGCGCCCCTGCCCCGCTGGTACACCTCCCTGCGGCTGGCCAAGGGCCCGCCGGGCCAGTACCGGACGACGGTCCTGGAGGCGCAGGACGCCACCCTCCTCGACACGGACGCCCGAGAAAATGGCCCCACCACACCCTGATCCCGCCCCTCACCTCCTCCCACCCCTGGGGCTTCCCACCCGCGGGGTCATCCTGCTCGCCCTCGCCCTGGAGACCCGCTCCCGTCGCCCCGGCGGCGCCCCGCCCCCGGCCGGCGCCCGGAACCCGAACCGGTCACCGCCTGAGCCGCGCGCTGGTGTGCCGGGTCGGCTCGGCCGCCGCCGGGTCCTCGGGCCACGGATGCTTCGGGTACCGGCCCCGCAGCTCCGCCCGTACACCCCGGTAGCCGTCCTTCCAGAACGACGCCAGGTCCGCCGTCACCGCCGCCGGGCGGCCCGCGGGGGACAGCAGATGCACCAGCAGCGGCACCCCGGCCACGGACGGCGACTCCTGGAGCCCGAACATCTCCTGGAGCTTCACCGCGAGCACCGGCCGCTCCGGGTCCCCGTAGTCGACCCGTACCCGCGACCCGCTCGGTACGGTGATCCGCTCCGGCGCCAGCTCGTCCAGCCGTACCGCGTCCCCCGACGCCCACGGCAGCAGCCGCTTCAGCGCCTGCCCGGCGTCGATCCGCCCCAGGTCCGCCCGCCGCCGGGCCCGGCCCAGCTCGGGTTCCAGCCACTCGGCCACCCGCGCGTGCAGCGCCTCGTCCGACACCTCGGGCCACGGTTCCCCGAGCCGCCGCCGCAGGAACGCCATCCGCTGCCGCAGCACCTCCGCGTCCGGCCCCCACCGCAGCAGCCCGAACCCCTCCCGCCGCAGCCCGTCCAGCACCGCCTCCCGGACGAGTCCCGGATCGGGGTCCTTGAGGGGCCGTACCGTCAGCTCGATCGCGCCCAGGCGCTCCACCCGCCGGGCGAGCACGTCCCCGTCGGCCCAGCGCACCTCCTCGCCCCGCGCATGCCACGCCCCGGCCGCGCCCCGAGCGACCGCCTCGGACACCTCGAAACCGAGCCGTACGCGCGCGTGCCCCCGCCCCAGGGGACGGTCCGCGACGGCGATGGCGATCCAGGCCGCGCCCCGCAGCGCGGACCCCTCCGCGAGATCGGCCCGGGTACCGGACACCATCAGGAAGGACCCGCCGTCCGCCCTGGCCACCCGCTCGGGATGGGCCAGCGCGGCGACCAGCCCGGACGCGTCACCCCGCACGTCCACCCCGTCGAACGCCGGATCCGGAGCCGACCGCTCGCCCGCCGGGACCGCGCCCCGCAGCGCCCGCAGGGCGGCCGGATCCTCCGTCAGCCCCGCCACCGCCTCCACGGCCCGGTCCCGCCCCACCAGCGGTACGGCGTCCAGCAGCGCCCGCCCCAGCCGAGGGTGCACCCCCAGCCGGGACAGCCGCACCCCCCGGTCCGTCGCCCGGCCACCGGCGTCCACCGCCCCGATCCCGGCCAGCACTTCCCTGGCCGCCGCCATCGCCGCCGCCGGAGGCGGATCCAGCAGCGCCAGCCCGGAGGCGTCCGGATCGCCCCAGCAGGCCGCCTGGAGCGCGAACGCCGTCAGATCGGCCACCTTGATCTCAGGCGCCGGAAAGCGTGGCAGCCGCCCGTCCTCGGCCTCCGTCCAGCACCGGTACACCGCTCCCGGCGCCTCCCGCCCGGCCCGGCCCGCCCGCTGCCGCCCGGACGCCTGCGAGGCCCGTACCGTCGTCAGCGCGCTCAGCCCCCGCGCATGATCCACCCGCGGCTCGCGCGCCAGCCCCGAGTCCACCACCACCCGCACCCCGGGAACCGTCAGCGACGACTCCGCGACCGACGTGGCCAGCACCACCCGCCGCCCCCGCCCCCGCGCCAGCACCGCGTCCTGCACGGCCGCCGGAGCCCGCCCGTGCACCTGGAGCACCTCGACACCCCCGAGATCCCCCAGCAGCCCCGCGACCCGCCCGATCTCCCCGACCCCCGGCAGAAAACACAGCACGTCCCCCGGCCGCTCGCCCAGCGCCCGCCGCACCACCGACGCCACATGCGCCAGCAGCGCCGGATCCACCCGCATCCCGTGCGGGGGCCGCACCCCGCGCGCGGGAGGCGCCCACACCACCTCCACCCCATGGGACACCCCCTCGGCGGCCACCACCGGCGCGTCGCCCAGCAGCCGGGCCCACCCCTCGGCGTCCGTCGTCGCCGACGCCGCCACCAGCCGCAGCTCCGGCCGCAGCGCCTGCCGCACGTCCCACAGGAACGCGGCGGCCGTATCCGCGTCCAGGTGCCGCTCATGACACTCGTCCAGCACCACCACATCGACCCCGGCCAGCTCCTGGTCCCGCTGGAGCAGCACACCCGTCGTCACCACCTCCACGCGCGCGTCGCGCCCCACCACCCGCTCCCCGCGCACGGTGTAGCCGACCCGGCCGCCGACCTCCTCGCCCAGCAGCCACGCCATCCGCCGCGCCGCCGCGCGCGCCGCGATCCGCCGCGGCTCGGCCACCACCACCCGCCGCGCGGGCGCTTCCCCGCCCAGCAGCCCGGCCAGCGCCAGCGGCACCAGCGTCGTCTTCCCGGTCCCCGGCGGCGCCACCAGCACCGCCGTCCCGGCCCCCTCCAGGGCCCCGGTCAGCGCGGGCAGCGCCCCGCGCACCGGAAGCGCCTCCAGCGCCTCGTGCCGGACCACCCGCTCAGTCCCGTACGCACACGAAGATCGCCGTCCCCGGGATCAGGTTCCCGCGCAGCGGCGACCAGCCGCCCCACTCCGCGGAGTTCCACGACGGCCATTCCGGCTCGGCCACGTCCACCAGCCGCAGCCCCGCCGCCACCACGTCCCGCACCCGGTCGCCCAGCGTCCGGTGATGCTCCACGTACACGGCCCGCCCCGCCTCGTCCTGCTCGACGTAGGGCGTGCGGTCGAAGTACGACGACGCCACGCTCAGCCCCTCCGGGCCCGGCTCGTCGGGGAACACCCAGCGGATCGGATGGGTCACCGAGAACACGAACCGCCCGCCCGGCCGCAGCACCCGCCGCACCTCGGCCAGCACCCGCACCGGATCGGCCACGAAGGGCAGCGCCCCATACGCCGAACACGCCAGGTCGAAGGAGCCGTCCGCGAACGGCAGCGCGACCGCGTCCGCCTCCACCAGCGGGAAGGACACCCCGATCCGCAGCGCGTGCTGCAACTGCCGGTGGGACAGGTCCAGGGCGACGGGCCGCGCCCCCTGGGCGGCCAGCCAGCGCGAGCACTGCGCCGCGCCCGCGCCGATCTCCAGGACGTCCTTGCCCTTCAGCTCCTCCGCGGGGCCCAGCAGCTCGGCCTCCACCTCGTCCAGCCCCTCGGGACCCCAGACGAAACGGTCGTCCCCCAGGAACGTGCCGTGCTCGATCTGGTACTCGTCCGCGTTGCGGTCCCACCAGCCCCGGTTGGCACGGGAACTCTCCGCTGTCCCGGCGTCACGCCGGGTGGCCTCCGGCTCCTCGGACGGTGGCTGCGGCCGGGGCGATTCGCGCTCTTGGATGATGGGCTCCCTCGTCGTACTCTTCGGTCGCTTCTTCCGGCCGTCCGGCGTCCGGCGGCGACACTGAAGAGGTCCCCAAGGGCCCGCGTGGCCTCTTGGGGCGGTTCTGGTGCCGGGTATGCGGCGATCCGCCCCGGGTGTGCGCGTTCGCGCATTGACCCTGCCCGGCTGCCCCCGTATGCTACAAGTTGCGCTGCGGGCCTGCGCTCCTCAGACGTAGCAGGCTGCGCTCGCATCTGTTGTATGTCCCCTCGGTTGTCGAGGCGTCACCGGCTTTTCGGGTGGCGCTTCCTAAGCTGTCCGGCTTCTTCAGAGCGAAACGGGCTCCCGGCGTGAGCAGTGCCTACGACTTCAATGTCCGTACCGGAGCCCTTTCCCACATGACGAGCAGCACCGAGACCACCGCCACCACCCCGCAGGTTGCGGTCAACGACATCGGTAACGAGGAAGCATTCCTCGCCGCTATCGACGAGACGATCAAGTACTTCAACGATGGTGACATCGTCGACGGCGTCATCGTCAAGGTTGACCGGGACGAGGTTCTCCTCGACATCGGTTACAAGACCGAAGGTGTCATCCCGAGCCGCGAGCTCTCGATCAAGCACGACGTCGACCCCAATGAGGTCGTCGCCGTCGGTGACGAGATCGAAGCCCTTGTTCTCCAGAAGGAGGACAAGGAAGGCCGCCTGATCCTCTCGAAGAAGCGCGCCCAGTACGAGCGTGCCTGGGGCACCATCGAGAAGATCAAGGAAGAGGACGGCATCGTCACCGGTACCGTCATCGAGGTCGTCAAGGGTGGTCTCATCCTCGACATCGGCCTCCGCGGCTTCCTGCCGGCCTCCCTCGTCGAGATGCGCCGCGTCCGCGACCTCCAGCCGTACGTCGGCAAGGAGCTCGAAGCCAAGATCATCGAGCTGGACAAGAACCGCAACAACGTGGTCCTGTCCCGCCGTGCCTGGCTGGAGCAGACCCAGTCCGAGGTCCGTCAGACCTTCCTCACCACCCTCCAGAAGGGCCAGGTGCGGTCGGGCGTCGTGTCCTCGATCGTCAACTTCGGTGCCTTCGTGGACCTGGGTGGCGTCGACGGTCTGGTCCACGTCTCCGAGCTGTCCTGGAAGCACATCGACCACCCCTCCGAGGTCGTCGAGGTCGGCCAGGAGGTCACGGTCGAGGTCCTCGACGTCGACATGGACCGCGAGCGTGTCTCCCTGTCGCTGAAGGCGACCCAGGAAGACCCGTGGCAGCAGTTCGCCCGTACCCACCAGATCGGCCAGGTCGTGCCCGGCAAGGTCACGAAGCTGGTTCCGTTCGGTGCGTTCGTCCGCGTGGACGAGGGCATCGAGGGTCTGGTCCACATCTCCGAGCTGGCCGAGCGCCACGTGGAGATCCCGGAGCAGGTCGTCCAGGTCAACGACGAGATCTTCGTCAAGGTCATCGACATCGACCTGGAGCGTCGCCGGATCTCGCTGTCCCTCAAGCAGGCCAACGAGTCCTTCGGTGCCGACCCGGCGTCGGTCGAGTTCGACCCGACCCTGTACGGCATGGCCGCGTCCTACGACGACCAGGGCAACTACATCTACCCCGAGGGCTTCGACCCCGAGACCAACGACTGGCTCGAAGGGTACGAGTCCCAGCGCGAGGTGTGGGAGAACCAGTACGCCGAGGCGCAGAGCCGCTTCGAGCAGCACCAGCAGCAGGTCATCAAGTCCCGCGAGGCCGACGAGGCGGCTGCCGCCGAGGGCGGCGACGCGGCGGGTGCGGCTCCGGCCGCGTCCGGTGGCGGTGGCTCGTACTCCTCCGAGGGCCCGGACAACTCCGGCGCGCTGGCCTCGGACGAGGCGCTGGCCGCGCTCCGCGAGAAGCTGGCCGGTGGGCAGAGCTGAACGCAGCCGCTGAGGCTTAGCAGCTGATCAGAGGGGCCGTACCCTGCGGGGTACGGCCCCTCTGGCATGCCGTCTCTAGGGCCTCACGGGGATGCCGGTCATGGCGCTACGGGGACGTTCGTCAGCGCCTTGCCACCGGTGACCGTGTTGCTGCTGTGGACCGTCGTTCTGCAGTCGGCGGCGGTGTTGGTGACATTGATCGCCAGCTGGGTGGCGCCGGTGGCGCCGGTCAGGGTCGACCGGTTGTTCCGGAAGACCGTGCCGCAGCCCCACCCCGGCTGCTGGGTGTGCGTCTGGAAGCCGTCGTTCGTGGTGTTCCGGCCGGTGTTGTTCTCCACCAGGACGTCATTGCCCTTCACATCCACCCAGGAGTCGTCGTAGTTGGCGCCGGTCAGACCGAGGCCGTCGAAGGTGTTGCCGACGATCTGCGCGCCCGTGGTGCCCTCCTTGATGTCGACGGCCTCACCGCCGACGTCCGGGCCGATGGTGTTGTCACGGATCTGGACCCGGTCGCTCCGGTCGGTGAGCGTGTTCGCCGTGCCGACATAGACGCCCTCGCCCATGCCCCGGCCGTCATTGCCGGTGTCGTAGATCCAGGAGTTCTTGATCAGGCCGTCCGTGCTCGACTTGCGGAAGTGGACGCCCTCCATGTCGAGGTTGTGGACCGTCACCCCGTCCACGACGACACCGGTCGCCGCGTCGATCATGATGCCCTTCTGGCCGCCGGTGAGGGTCAGCCCGCTGACCGTCCAGTAGGAGGCGCCGTTCAGATGCAGGCCGTTGCCGCCGCCCGCGGTCAGAACGGCCCGCTCGGAACCGGTGAGGGTGATCCGGGCGTCCGAGGTGGCCGGGACGAGTGCCTTGAAGTTGCCGGTGTAGGTGCCGTCCGCGAGGCGGATCGTGTCGCCCGGACGGACCGCCGTCAGGGCGGACTTCAGCTGTGCGGCGGTCGACACGTCGATGATCGTGGTGGCGGTGGCGGTGGCGGTGGCGGTGGCGGTGGCGGTGGTGGCGGTGGTGGTGGCGGTGGCGGTGGCGGCGGCCGGGGCGGCCGGGGCGGGGCCGGCCGCGACCAGTAGACCGCCGGTGGCGGTGGTGAGGGCGAGCAGGGAGGTGAGCGGCGTGCGGATGCGCATGGGGGACCTTCCTGTCGGGCGGGGCATCCTCCGGGCGGGATGCAGGCATCTCCGGGGCTGGATGAAGTTCACATATGGGGATCGCGGGTGGGGATGTGAACGGGCGGATCCACGGCACCGTAAGGGCGGGGTGACGGGGCGTCAAGAGGAGTGCGGTGCGGGCGGGAATGCCCGTGCTCCGCATCACGTTGAGAGGGGGGAACACGAGGAGGAGCGGTCACTGTGCTTGATCCGCAGGATTTGTACACGTGGGAGCCGAAGGGCCTGGCCGTCGTCGACATGGCGCTCGCCCAGGAGTCGGCCGGCCTTGTCATGCTCTACCACTTCGACGGATACATCGACGCGGGCGAGACCGGCGACCAGATCGTCGACCGGCTCCTCGACTCGCTGCCCCACCAGGTCGTCGCCCGCTTCGACCACGACCGGCTGGTCGACTACCGCGCCCGCAGGCCCCTGCTGACGTTCCGCCGCGACCGATGGACGGGTTACGAAGAGCCCGCCATCGAGGTCCGTATCGTCCAGGACGCCACCGGGGCGCCCTTCCTGCTGCTCTCCGGCCCCGAACCGGATGTGGAATGGGAGCGCTTCGCCGCCGCCGTCCGTCAGGTCGTCGAACGCCTCGGCGTCCGCCTCTCGGTCAACTTCCACGGCATCCCCATGGGCGTCCCGCACACCCGCCCCGTGGGCCTCACCCCGCACGGCAACCGCGCCGACCTGGTCCCCGGCCAGTCCAGCCCGTTCGAGGAGGCCCAGGTCCCCGGCAGCGCCGAAGCGCTCCTGGAGTACCGGCTCATGGAAGCCGGCCACGACGTCCTCGGCGTCGCCGCGCACGTACCGCACTACATCGCGCGCTCCACCTACCCCGACGCCGCACTGACCGCGCTGGAGGCCATCACCGCCGCCACCGGACTCGTCCTGCCCGGCATCGCCCACTCCCTGCGCACGGACGCCCACCGCACCCAGACCGAGATCGACCGCCAGATCCAGGAGGGCGACGAGGAACTCACCGCCCTGGTCCAGGGCCTTGAACACCAGTACGACGCCGTCGCGGGCGCCGAGAGCCGCGGCAATATGCTCGCCGAGCCGGTGGAGATCCCGTCCGCCGACGAGATCGGGCGCGAGTTCGAACGATTCCTGGCGGAGCGGGAAGGGGACGGCTGAGGGCGCCGCCGGTGGTGGGGCGGGTCTGTCGTCTGTGGGTGGAGACGGGACCGGGGCGGGGCCGGGGTGGGGGTGCCTGGGTGCCTCCTTCGGTGAGGGGTGAAGCCGTCAGGACCGGGTGTCAGTGGCAGGGCCTAAGCTGCGAGGCATGCTGAAAGTTGGCCTGACCGGTGGCATCGGCGCCGGCAAGAGCGAGGTGTCACGGCTGCTCGTGGAGTACGGCGCCGTCCTGATCGACGCGGACCGCATCGCCCGCGAGGTCGTCGCGCCGGGCACGCCCGGACTCGCCGCCGTCGTGGAGGCGTTCGGCCGGGACGTACTCGCCGCCGACGGCACCCTGGACCGGCCCCGGCTCGGCTCCATCGTCTTCGCCGACCCCGACAGACTGGCCGTGCTCAACTCCATCGTGCACCCCCTCGTCGGCACCCGCTCCAGAGAACTGGAATCGGCCGCCGCCGACAACGCCGTCGTCGTCCACGACGTACCCCTGCTCGCGGAGAACGCCCTCGCCCCGCGCTACGACCTGGTGATCGTCGTGGATGTGGACCCCGCCACCCAGGTCGACCGGCTGGTCCGGCTGCGCGGCATGACCGAGGCGGACGCCCGTGCGCGCATGGCCGCCCAGGCCACCCGCGAACAGCGGCTGAAGATCGCGGACATCGTCATCGACAACGATGTGCCACTGGAGCAGCTGCGCACCCAGGTCCGGGACGTGTGGGACGAGCTGCAGCGCAGGGCCGGCTCAGCCGGCGCAGCCGGTTCGGCCCCCGGAGCCCCGGTCCCACGGGCCACGGAGGAATAGCGACACCCCTCAAGGGCGTTGAGAACCGCTATCCAGGGAAGGAATCAGCCGTGCCCGAAACCAGCGGATCGCCCGGAAGAACGCCGGAGACGCATGTCATCGACTTCCGCGCCGCCGAGCAACTGCTCACCGCGCGGGACCCGCGGGGCGCGGTGAAACTGCTGGACCGTGTCATCGCCGCGCACCCCGAGAACACCGCCGCCCGGCTGCTCCGCGCGCGGGCCTTCTTCGCCGCCGCGCAACTGCGGCCCGCCGAACTGGAGTTCACGGTCGTCCTCGAACGCGAGCCGGACAACGCGTACGCCCACTTCGCCCTCGGCCGCACCTATGAGCGGCAGGGGCGGCCGGATCAGGCCAAACGCCACTTCCGGCTGGCCGCCGCGCTGGACCCGAACCCGGAGTATCTGAAGGCGGCCCGCTTCGACGGGTGAGCGGCTTCTCGGAGCCGCGCGGTTCGGCCGAGCATGCGCGGTGCCGCGGGGTGCGGGTGGTGGCGGGGTGCGGGTGGCGGGGTACGGGTGGCGCGGGGTGGGCAGGGTCGGTCGGCCGGATGCCGTCCGGCGGTCACGTACGGTGGCGCCTCGGTGGCTCATACGGGGGGACATCCGGGCCGGGCTGGTAGTGCGGGCCCTGGTGGATGTGGTGGAGGATCATGGTCATGTCGACAGTGACCACCAGCCACAGGACACCACACGCGACGGCCCACCCGGGATGTCCCGTCAGCAGGAACAGGGCGGTTCCGAAGATCGCCCAGAACATCCCCCACACACTCAGCCAGAAGCGGGCCCGCAGCGCACTGCGCGCCGTCCGAGGTTCATTGCCCGTACGCATCGGCATCAGGATCACCGCTCCTGCTTGCAACGTACTCTCCGACGGGGGGTCCGCGCATGCTGCCGGACGTTGACGATCTTCCCGAGGTCCTCCAGGACCTCGGCGTACCTCATGAGGACATCAATGAGCTGGTCGCCCGCCACCGCACCCTGACCTCGGACACCGGGGCGATGCGGCTTCTGGAGGAGTGCGTCGAGGAACTCGCGCGGGGCATGGGACTGGTCGGCGGCGACCATCCCGAACCGGGCGCAGGCGGCGAGTTCCTGGCCCGGGTCGAGGAGGGACCCCCGGAGCTGGGCCGGCTGTTCGCGGTGTACGCGTTCGTCGCCGCGCTGCCCCACACCCGCGCCTACCACCGGGCCCGCAGCATCCCGGACGACATCTCCCGGCGCACCCTCGCCGACCTCGGCCGCAACCTCGCGGTCCACCGCCGACGCCATGGACACGCCGGACTGCACGTCCCCCAGTGGATCCGGCACCACTTCTGCGGGGAGCTGTACCAGCTCGGACGGCTCCAGTTCGAACGGGCCCGGCTCCTCGACGTCACCGCGCGGGCACTCACCGAAGCCGGGATCGAGGCCGCGCCCGGGGCGCTCTACCTGAGCATCCACATCCCTGACTTCAGCGGGCCGCTGTCCCCGACCGGATGCGACCGCTCCATCGCCCGAGCCCGCGCCTTCTTCGCCCGGCACTACCCGGAGGAGCCGTACGTCGGCGCGCTCTGCCACTCCTGGCTGCTCGACCGGCAACTGCGCGAGTATCTCCCCGCCCACTCCAACATCATCCGTTTCCAGGAACGGTTCAGCCTCACCCGCGACGACACCGAGCCCTCCGACTCCCATCCGGTGCAGTTCGTCTTCGGCGACCCGGAGCTGCCGCACCAGGATCTCCCCCGGCGCACGACCCTGGAACGGGCCGTCGGGGATCATCTGCGGTCGGGCGGGCACTGGTACACGGGGCATGGGTGGATGCGGTGGTGACGCGGGGGGAGAGCGGGGGAGCGGGGGAGCGAGGGCCGTCGTGGTGGGGGCGGGGTGGTGGCCGCGCTGCGGAGGGAGGCGTGGGATTGGTTGTTTGTTCGGGGATGGTTCCTTCGTACGAGTGAAGGGGGGAGGGGTGGGAACGGGGGCTGGCGGGCGGCCCGTTGGATGGGCATGAGGCTGGAAATGCGAGACGGATACGAAGGCACGGGGCCCGGCGCGATCACCCCGGACGGCTGCGCGGTCGAGCTGTACTCGCGGCTGCCGATCGGCAAGGAGCCCGACATCATCGCCGCGGCCGTTCCGGCGGGCGCGCGGATCCTGGAACTGGGCAGTGGGGTGGGCCGGATGACCCACCCGCTGCTGGAGCGCGGCTTCACGGTCACCGCCGTGGACGAATCACCCGACATGCTCGAACGCGTCCGGGGCGCCCGCACGATATGCAGCCCCATCGAGGCGCTCGACGCGGGCGAGACATTCGACGCGGTGCTGCTCGCGTCGTTCCTGGTGCACACCGGCGACAAGGAAGTCCGGCGGGGCCTGCTGAACACCTGCCTCCGGCACCTGGCACCGGGCGGCTCCCTGCTGATCCAGCGGGAGGGGGAGGACTACCACAGCGATGTGCCGCGCGAACGGGTCGACCCCCAGGGCTTCACCGTGCGGATCCAGTCGTCCGAACCGGTGGGCGACGGAGTGCACTCCGTCCGCGCGGAGTACGAGTTCCCGGACGCGATCTGGACGCAGACATTCCTGGTACGGCCCATGACCCGGGAACAGTTCGAGGGGATGCTCGGGGAGGCCGGGCTGAGAGTGGCCGAGTATCTGACGGAGGATCGGATGTGGGTGCGGGTGGTGAGGGACGGGGAGTAGGGGCAGGGGGATGTGAGGGAGAGAGGGGGAGAGGGAGAGGGGGAGGGGGAGAGGGGCGAGAGGTGGAGGTGGAGGGGGAGAGGGGGGAGGGGGAGAGGGCAGGGGTTCAGGGGCGTGGGAGCCGGTTGCTTCGCACGCTGATGTCGAAAAGGAGTGGAGTTCGGCCGGCGAACGCCCCTACCGTGCTGCCGGACCGAGTCGTCTGGCGAAGGGCATGCCGTTGTACACCGTGTGAGACCTCCTGAGAGCTGATCTGTCGCGCGTCGCGTCTGGGCGCCGCGCTCCTTTCTGCTGCGGACTTCTCACTGAAACCGGTGTACTCCTGTGCTCCAAGACTGGGTGGTCATGCCCACCTGCCTGCCGCAAGTTCTCCGCCGTTGCCACGCCTGCCCGTCCGGGCGCTTCCGGGCCGACGGCAAATTCCGGGTCAACGCCCACCACAAGCTCATCGACGTCTGGCTCCTCGTCCTGTGCACCGGGTGCGGGGAGACCGCGAAGCTCACGGTCCTGGAGCGGGCGCATGTGCGCTCCATACGACCCGAGCTGCTCGACCGGCTCCACGGCAACGACCTCGGCCTGACAGCCGAGCTGCTTCAGGATCCGGTCCTGCAACGCCGTAATCGCATCGCCCTCGACTGGGCGGGTGCCTGGCGGCTCGACACCGGCGGTTCGGATTACCTGGACCGCGAGGTGATCGACATCTCGGTCCGCTTCGCGGCGCGGATCCCGGTCCGGCCGGTGCGGTTGATCGCCGACGGTTGCGGTCTGTCGCGGGGCGAGGTGGAGAGGTTGATCGAGGGAGGGGGGCTCGTCTCGGCCGTCCGGTTGAGGGGGCAGCGCTCTGGGGACTTTGGGTTCACGTTGAAGCGTTGAGGGGTGGAGAGGTGGGGGGATGAGGTGGGGAGACAGGGGAGCTTCGGGTGCTCGGGGTGTGCCGGGAGTTGCGTGATTCAGAGGCGATGAATGGGTGTCAACGGACTTCTTGAACTCCCCGGTGGCGGACACGATCAGTCGCCCGCTGGCGGACACTAAATCTCCCCGCGGACAGGGAAACTCCCCACT
>NZ_JBEXLA010000080.1:0-3871 GCF_040609715.1 Streptomyces sp. NPDC004610
CCCCAAGCCATCAACTCGACAGGGGGAGAGAGTCATGCCAACTCCGGAGGCCGGGCGCCCCATTGCGGGGCCACCAAGAAGGTAATGGGGGGGGAGGGGTGACGGGCACGGTGGTGGGGAGGGCGCTGACCGTGGATCAGCGCCCGGCGCGGGGTGTGGGGCGTGGTGCGGGCGAACCCGGGGTCAGCGCTCGGGGCGCGGTGCGGGCGGAACCTGGGGTCAGCGCTTGGCGCGCTGTGCGGGCGGACCCCAGGGTCGGCGCCCGGCGCGCGGTAGGGCGCGCGGTGCGGGCGGAACCCGCGGTCAGATGCCCGTGCGTACCCGCTCCTCGTCGCTCGGGTTCACATCCCGCAGCAGACAGGTCAGCCGCGCCGAACACACCCGGCGGTCCGTCTCGTCCGTGATCACGATCTCGTACGTCGCCGTCGAGCGGCCCCGGTGGACGGGGGTGGCGACCCCGGTCACCAGGCCGGAGCGGGCGCCGCGGTGATGGGTGCAGTTCAGATCGACACCGACGGCGATCTTCCGGCTGCCGCCGTGCAGCATCGCGCCGACCGAGCCGAGTGTCTCGGCGAGCACCGCGGAGGCCCCGCCGTGCAGCAGCCCGTACGGCTGGGTGTTGCCCTCGACCGGCATCGTGCCGACCACCCGGTCCGCCGACGCCTCCACGATCTGGATCCCCATGCGCTGCCCGAGATGCCCCGCCGAGAACAGCGCGGGCAGGTCCACACCGAGCGCCGCGTACTCGTCGATGACGTCTTGCGGGAACTTCACTTGCTGCTGCTCGCCCATGGGGCCCGACTCCGTTCGTCGATCCGGTCCAGCGCCCGCGCGCCTGTACCCGCGGGGAGCTGAGCAAACGCTCAGTCGGTTCCCGATTGTTCCAGACGCACCACGACGGACTTGCTGGCCGGGGTGTTGCTGGTGTCCGCCGTGGCGTCCAGCGGGACCAGCACATTGGTCTCGGGGTAGTAGGCGGCGGCGCAGCCCCGGGCCGTCGGATAGTGCACCACCCGGAAGCCGGGCGCCCGCCGCTCCACACCGTCCTTCCACTCACCGACCAGATCGACGTACGACCCGTCCGCCACGCCCAGCCGCCGGGCGTCCTCGGGGTGGACCAGCACCACCCGCCGGCCGTTCCGGATGCCCCGGTAGCGGTCGTCCAGACCGTAGATCGTGGTGTTGTACTGGTCGTGCGAGCGCAGCGTCTGGAGCAGCAGCCGCCCCTCGGGCAGCGCCGGGTACTCCACCGGCGCCGCCGTGAAGTTCGCCTTGCCGGTGGCGGTCGGGAAACGCCGCTCGTCGCGCGGGGCGTGCGGCAGCGCGAACCCGCCGGGGTGCCGGTCCAGGCGCGCGTTGAAGTCCTCGAAACCGGGCACCACGCGCGCGATGCGGTCGCGGATGGTGCCGTAGTCCTTCTCGAACTCCTCCCACGGGGTGTGCGAACCGGAGCCCAGGACGCGGCGGGCGAGCCGGGACACGATCGCCGGTTCGGACAGCAGCCGGCGGCTCGCGGGCTCCAGCCGGCCGCGCGAGGCGTGCACCATGCCCATGGAGTCCTCCACGGTCACGAACTGCTCGCCGCTGCCCTGGAGATCGCGCTCGGTCCGGCCGAGGGTGGGCAGGATCAGCGCCCGCGCGCCGGTGACCGCGTGGCTGCGGTTCAGCTTCGTCGACACATGCACGGTCAGCCGGGCCCGCCGCATCGCGGCCTCGGTGACCTCGGTGTCGGGGGAGGCGGCGACGAAGTTGCCGCCCATCGCGAAGAACACCTTGGCCTCGCCGTCCCGCATCGCGCGGATGGCCCGTACGACGTCCAGGCCGTGCGCGCGGGGCGGGGCGAAGCCGAACTCCTTCTCCAGGGCGTCCAGGAAGGCGGGCGCGGGGCGCTCGAAGATGCCCATCGTGCGGTCGCCCTGGACGTTGGAGTGGCCGCGCACCGGGCACACGCCCGCGCCCGGACGGCCGATGTTGCCGCGCAGCAGCAGGAAGTTGACGATCTCGCGGATCGTGGGCACCGCGTGTTTGTGCTGGGTCAGGCCCATCGCCCAGCACACGATCGTGCGCCGCGAGGCGAGCACCATCTCCAGCGCCCGCTCGATGTCCGCGCGGGGCAGGCCGGTCGCGGTGAGCGTCTCGTCCCAGTCCGCCGCGCGGGCCGCCGCCGCGAACTCCTCGTAACCATGGGTGTGCTCGCGGACGAACTCCTCGTCGACCGCGCCCTCGCGCTCCAGGATCAGCCGGTTCAGGAGCCGGAAGAGGGCCTGGTCGCCGCCGATGCGGATCTGGAGGAACAGATCGGTGAGCGCGGCGCCCGCGGTGAGGCCCTTGGGGGTCTGCGGGTTCTTGAACCGCTCCAGGCCCGCCTCGGGCAGCGGATTGACGCTGATGATCCGCGCGCCGCCCGCCTTGGCCCGCTCCAGCGCGGACAGCATCCGCGGATGGTTGGTGCCCGGGTTCTGCCCGGCGACGATGATCAGATCCGCCTGGTGGAGGTCCTCCAGCAGGACGCTGCCCTTGCCGACGCCGAGGGTCTCGACCAGCGCGGAGCCGGACGACTCGTGGCACATGTTGGAACAGTCCGGCAGATTGTTCGTGCCGTACTCGCGCGCGAAGAGCTGATAGAGGAACGCGGCCTCGTTGCTGGTGCGGCCCGAGGTGTAGAAGAGGGCCTCGTCCGGCGAGCCGAGCGCGGCCAGCTCCCCGGCGACGATGTCGAAGGCCCGCTCCCAGGACACCGGTTCGTAGTGCGTGCCGCCCTCGGGCAGATACATGGGGTGGGTGAGGCGGCCCTGCTGTCCCAGCCAGTACCCGCTGCGGTGCGCGAGATCGGACACCGGGTGCGCGGCGAAGAACTCCGGGGTGACCCGGCGCAGGGTGGCCTCCTCGGCGACCGCCTTCGCGCCGTTCTCGCAGAACTCCGCCGCGTGCCGGCGCTCCGGCTCGGGCCAGGCGCACCCCGGGCAGTCGAAGCCGTCCTTCTGGTTGACCCGCAGCAGGGTCAGCGCGGTGCGCCGCACGCCCATCTGCTGCTGGGCGATCCGCAGGGTGTGCCCGATCGCGGGCAGCCCGGCCGCCGCGTGCTGCGGCCCGTCGACCTGCGGCGCGTCCTGCACGGGATCGGCCTTCGGCGGCTTCGTCGCCATCGCGGGGCCTCCTTACGACTGCGTTCTCGCACGGCTCGCCCTCGGGGGGGTGAGGTGATCCGTACGGCGTGGATGGGTGGATGACGTGGATGAGCGTTGGATGACGTGGATGGGCGGAGGAGCGGACGAGGTGTGCCTTCGATCCTGCCACGCGGCACTGACAGCGGGGGCGCTGCGGCTGGGGGAGGGGTGGTTTGTGCGTGTGCGGGGGGAGGGGGCTGTGGGGTGTGCGGGGTGTGCGGGGTGTAGGGGGTTCCGGGGGAGGGCTGTGGGTGTGCGGGGGTGTAGGGGCTTCGGGGAGGGGGTCGGGGCTCGTGGGGTGTGCGGGGTGTCCGGGGGCCTGGCGTGTCCGGGGTGCCGGGAGCGGGGTCGTGCCGGGCGGCGGGTGCGGGCTGTGTCGGGTCGTGGGGAGCGGTCGCGTGGGGGTGGAGGGGGCCGGATCGGTCGGCGGGGGCCGGCCGCGCCGGGGCGGTGGGGGCTGTGGAGGGGGCGTGGCGACCGGCCGTCCCAACCGACGCGACCGGAGGACCGGTCCTCACCGCCCCCGCGCGGCCAGCCCCTATCGACCGGACCAGCCCCCGCCATCGCGGCACGGGTCCGGTTGGCGGGGGCTGGCCGTGCCGGGCCGGTGGGGCTGCTCCGGTGGGTAGGGGCTGGCCGCGCGGGTCGGCGGCGGCCGGACCGGACGGCGGAGGCGGGACGACCGCCGGAAGGCCGGACGAACG
>NZ_JBEXLA010000080.1:3964-11595 GCF_040609715.1 Streptomyces sp. NPDC004610
ACGACCGCCGGAGGGCCGGACGACCGCCGGAGGGCCGGACGACCGCCGGAGGGCCGGACGACCGCCGGAGGGCCGGACGACCGCCGGAGGGCCGGACGACCGCCGGAGGGCCGGACGATCCGCCGGAGGCGAGCCGCGTCAGGCCGACGGGAAGACCGTAGACCGTTCCGATCGGCGGAGGCCGGTCGGTCGTGCCGGGGCCACGGAGACCGTTCCGGTCGGCGGAGCCGGTCGCGGCGGGGCCGTGCGGGACGGACTGTCAGTGGGGCGTGGCAGGATCGGGGGCGTGGCAGAAAAAGCATCGAAGAAGACCGAGACCACCCCCGGCGGGAGCCGTCCGCGGCTGATGCTCATGGACGGGCACTCGCTGGCCTACCGCGCGTTCTTCGCGCTGCCCGCGGAGAATTTCACCACCGCCACGGGCCAGCCCACCAACGCGATCTACGGCTTCGCCTCGATGCTCGCGAACACACTGCGTGACGAGGAGCCCACGCACTTCGCGGTGGCCTTCGACGTCTCCCGCAAGACCTGGCGCTCGCAGGAGTTCAGCGACTACAAGGCGAACCGCTCCAAGACCCCGGACGAGTTCAAGGGCCAGGTCGAGCTGATCGGCGAGCTGCTCGACGCGATGCAGGCGCCCCGGTTCGCCGTCGACGGCTTCGAGGCGGACGACGTCATCGCCACGCTCGCCACCCAGGCCGAGGCCGAGGGCTTCGACGTCCTGATCGTCACCGGCGACCGTGACTCGTTCCAGCTGGTCAGCGAGCACACCACGGTCCTGTATCCGACGAAGGGCGTCTCCGAGCTGACCCGGTTCACCCCGGAGAAGGTTTTCGAGAAGTACGCCTTGACGCCCGCCCAGTACCCCGACTTCGCCGCCCTGCGCGGCGACCCCTCCGACAATCTGCCCGGCATCCCGGGCGTCGGCGAGAAGACCGCCGCCAAGTGGATCAACCAGTTCGGTTCCTTCGCCGAACTGGTCGACCGGGTCGACGAGGTCAAGGGCAAGGCCGGGCAGAACCTGCGCGACCACCTGGAGTCCGTCAAGCTCAACCGGCGCCTGACCGAGCTGGAGCGCGGCGTCGAGCTGGACCGCTCGGTCACCGACCTGGCCCGCGCCCCGTACGACCGCAAGGCCGTCGCCCTGGTGCTGGACACCCTGGAGATCCGCAACCCGTCCCTGCGCGAGCGGCTCTTCGCCGTCGACCCCGGTGCCCAGGAGGCCGAGGTCACCCCCCTCGTCGCGGACGGCGTGGAGCTGGACGGCGCGGTGCTGGCCACCGGCGACCTGGCCCCCTGGCTCGCCGAGCACGGCACCGGCCCCCTGGGCGTCGCCACGGTCGACACCTGGGCTCTGGGCGCCGGCTCGGTCGCCGAGGTCGCGCTCGCCACCGCCGCCGGACCGGCCGGCTGGTTCGACCCGGCCCAGCTGGACGAGACCGACGAACAGGCGTGGACGTCCTGGCTGGCCGACGCGGACCGCCCCAAGGTGTTCCACAACGCCAAGGGCGCCATGCGGGTCTTCGCCGAGCACGGCTGGAGCATCGCCGGTGTCGGCATGGACACCGCGCTCGCCGCCTACCTGGTCAAGCCCGGCCGCCGCTCCTTCGACCTGGACGCGCTGTCCCTGGAGTATCTGCACCGCGAGCTGGCCCCCGCCGCCGCGGCCGACGGCCAGCTCGCCTTCGGCGCCGACGACGCCGCCGAGGCCGAGGCGCTCATGGTGCAGGCCCGCGCGGTCCTCGACCTGGGTGACGCGTTCGGGAGCCGCCTCGCGGAGGTCGGCGCCGCCGATCTGCTGAGGGACGTGGAGCTGCCGACGTCCGTGCTGCTGGCCCGGATGGAGCGGCACGGCATCGCGGCCGACCGCGGTCATCTGGAGCACATGGAGCAGATGTTCGCCGGAGCCGTCCAGCAGGCGGTGAAGGAGGCGCACGCGGCGGCGGGACACGAGTTCAACCTCGGCTCGCCCAAGCAGCTCCAGGAAGTCCTCTTCGGCGAGCTGGCCCTGCCGAAGACCAAGAAGACCAAGACCGGCTACACCACGGACGCCGACGCGCTCGCCTGGCTGGCCGGCCAGACGGACAACGAACTGCCGGTCATCATGCTCCGCCACCGCGAGCAGGCCAAGCTGCGGGTGACGGTCGAGGGCCTGATCAAGACCGTCGCGGCCGACGGCCGGATCCACACCACGTTCAACCAGACGGTCGCCGCCACCGGCCGGCTCTCCTCCGTCGACCCCAACCTCCAGAACATCCCGGTCCGCACCGACGAGGGCCGGGCCATCCGCCGCGGCTTCGTCGTCGGCAGCGGCTTCGAGTCGCTGATGACCGCCGACTACAGCCAGATCGAGCTGCGGGTGATGGCCCACCTCTCCGAGGACGAGGGCCTGATCCGGGCGTTCACCTCCGGCGAGGACCTGCACACCACCGCCGCCTCCCAGGTCTTCGGCGTCGAGCCCGGCGCCGTCGACGCCGAGATGCGCCGCAAGATCAAGGCCATGTCCTACGGCCTGGCGTACGGGCTGTCCGCCTTCGGCCTCTCCCAGCAGCTGAACATCGAGGCCGGCGAGGCCCGCGCCCTGATGGACGCCTACTTCGAGCGCTTCGGCGGCGTACGGGACTATCTGCGCCGCGCGGTCGACGAGGCCCGCGCCACCGGCTACACGGCGACCCTCTTCGGCCGCCGCCGCTACCTCCCCGACCTCAACAGCGACAACCGTCAGCGCCGCGAGGCCGCCGAGCGCATGGCCCTGAACGCGCCGATCCAGGGCACGGCCGCCGACATCGTCAAGATCGCGATGCTGAACGTGGACAAGGCCCTGCGCGAGGCCGACCTCACCTCCCGGATGCTGCTCCAGGTCCACGACGAAATCGTCCTGGAGATCGCCCCGGGCGAGCGCGCCGCGACCGAGACCATCGTCCGCCACGAGATGGCCAACGCCGTCCACCTGAGAGCTCCGCTCGATGTCTCGGTGGGCGTGGGCGCGGACTGGGAGTCGGCGGCGCACTGAGGAGCGACGCGCGGCGCCTCCGGCGGTGTGCGGCGTACGCGCGTCGATCCCGGGCGCGGGCTGCGGTGCTCGGCTGACCGGGGCGGCGGGTTTGCGCCAACCGGGTTGGCAGGCCCAGGGCCCGCGCCGACCGGTGCTGCCGGGGCACAGGGGCGCGGGCGCCGGGCGGTCCGGCCGTCCGCAGACCTCCGCCTACCGGCGCCGGGGGAGATGTGGCGTACGTACTCCCTCCGCGCGCGCTGAGCGAAATACGGCCTACGGCTTCGGCCCACCCGCGCCTGAGAGGGTGGGCCGTTGGCTTCACCCCCCGGCGCGGGGAGGGGCGTGGCGTACCCCGGTACTCCTCCTCCCACCCGCATCGGAGGAGATGCGGCATACCGCTCGCGCCCCCTGCGGCGGGGGAACCGTGTCCTACGGCTCCCCCCACCGACTCCGGAGGACCGACGCCGCGTCCGCCCACCACCCCACAGCCTCTTTGCCCTCCCCCCGCTCCACGCCCCTCAGCCCCTTCGCCCGCCCCCAAGCCCCTCAGCCCGGCCCTACGCCCCTCAGCCCCTTCGCCCGCTCCCACCCTCCCCAACCCCTCCGCCCGCCATCACTCCCTTGGCCCCCGCAGAAACGCCCCCGCCTCCCCGGCCCGTCAGGATGCCGCCATGGGTATACGCAGGCTCCACCGCCGGCCGGCGCCCGGTACGCCGCTCCCGCCGGTGCCGGTCGTAGCGGCCGACGCAAGCACTGCCCGCCTCGCCCCCGGCCTCGCCGCGGCCCTGCGCCACCGGGTGACGGACCTCCGGCGCCGGTGCGTACCGCGCAGGGCGCCGGTAACGACCCGCCCCGGCGCCGACCCACCGGCCTGGCGGCTGTGGGGCGATCTGACCCGCGGCTACATGGCCATGCTCCTCACCCTGCTGCCGCGCACCCGCAGAACCCACCGCCCCCGCACCTTGACGGTGTTCACGGCCCCGGCACTCATCGCGCCGCCGCGCCCTCCCCGCCCGCGCTGAACCGCCCGCGCAGGACCGCCTCCGCTGAGCCGCCGCCCGAGATCCCCCGCCCCCTCACCGACTCCCGGCCCGTTCGCGCGCCCCCTTCTCCCCGCCCCCGCTGAACCGCCCCCGCTGAACCGCCCCCGCAGGACCACCGCCGCTGAACCGCCGCCCGAGATCCCCCGCCCCCTCACCGACTCCCGGCCCGCTCCCACGCCCCCTTCCCCCCGCTCCCGTCCCCACCCCCACCAGCCCGCGCATACCTCCGCACCCGCACCGTCACCCCGTACCACACCACCCCCACCAGCAACCCCGCCCCGCCGCCGAAGCAGACCGTCGGGATCAGCTCCCACGGCTCGGCGACGGCGCTCCGCCGACCCCACCAGCTCACCGCCCGCTCGACGGCGGCCAGCACCGCGATCCCGGCGATCACCAGCAGAGCCAGCACCCGATCCCGCCCCGACAGCACCGGCACCCCCGCGGGGACCCCGGACGGCGGCGACCCCACCGGACCCTCACCAGCGGCGCACCCCCTCCCCGGAACCCTCCGCAACCCCCGCCCCACGAACACCGCGATGACCAGCGCCGCCACCGCGGACCCCCCGTACTGGAGGTACCAGTACAGCGGCGACCCCGCGATCTCCTCGCCCAGGACCGGGAAGACCCGCATGCCCCACCGGTCGAGGTGGGTGAACGCGTCCCACACCACATGGGTCAGCGCCCCCAGCGCCGCCGACACGTACCACCACCACACCGTCGAAAACCGCACCCGCGCGCGGGGCGCCCCGCAGCGCAGCAGCGCCGCCACCCGGTGCTGCCGGTCCGGCGGCAGCAGGGCGACCAGCGGTTCGCGCACCACCAGCCACAGCCCCACCAGCGCCCAGGCCACCGCCACATCGACGGTGAGGACGCCCGGCAGGGAGTGCGTGACCTCGCCGTACTCCATCGCGTCCGACAGCACACTCGCCGCGTAGTAGGTCATGTCGGGCGCGAAGGTGCCCGCGATCAGCGCGGCGGGCACCAGTCGGCCGCGGCCGGTCCCGTCGGTGCGGATCAGGGGCAGCACGGCCGCCGCATGGCTCAGCGTGAACGGCAAGACGGACTCCCGGTGTCGGCGAACAGGACTCTTCGTGACAGACGTGCACCGGACCGCCCCGGTTCGTCCAGGACGCGGAAGCATGACGCACAGGCGCGGGCCCGGCGCGTCCACGGAGATGATCTCCGGCGGTCTTCAGTATCCGCGACGGCCATGGAAGCCTGGACTCCGTGTCCGGGGGACCGGCGCGACGCCAAGCGGACAACGGCATATGGCCAAGTGGTGAAAATCGGGCAGGAACGGGTGCCCGTGCAAAGGAAGTTGCCGTAGGGTCACGTGGGCTGACACGCGGGAGCGCATTCCGTGCGACGCGGGTGCAACTTTCGGGCCGCTCCGTTCGTCCCACAGGGGCGGGCACGGCACGGCACGGCGGGCATCCGCTCGACGCGGCCCATGGGCACGGACGACGCACGCGCGGCAGGACATCGAGGGCAGAAAGAGGCGGGCGCTCGGGCGTCCAGGGGAGGGGTTCCGTACATGGCGGCGCATTTCGGCAGTCGGCTGCGCAAGGGAGCGGCGACCACCGCCGTGGCCGCGGCGGCGGTCGCGGCATTGTCCGCGTCCCAGGCCCCCGGGGTCACCTCCGGCGACCAGGGCAGACAGACCACCGCCGACTCCCTCCCCTCGGCCGACGCGACCGTGGACGACGACAGCGCGACCGGCAACTCCCCGTACTACACGGATCTGCCGCCGCTGACCACGCCGACCCCCTCGGTGACCGCCGCGACCGGCGGCACCGCCGTCGCCACGGGTGACGCGGAGGCCGGCATACCCGCGACCGTCCTGGACGCCTACAAGAAGGCCGCCGCCGCGCTCGGCTCCGCCAAGCCCAGCTGCAATCTGCCCTGGGAACTCCTCGCCGCCATCGGCAAGGTGGAGTCCGGCCAGGCCCGCGGCGGCGATGTGGACGCCGACGGGACCACGATCAACCCGATCCTCGGCCCCCAGCTCGACGGCAACGGCTTCGCCCTCATCCGGGACACCGACAACGGTGAGTTCGACGGCAACGCCGAGTACGACCAGGCCGTCGGCCCCATGCAGTTCATCCCCTCCACCTGGGCCTGGGCGGGCCGCGACGGCAACGGCGACGGTGTCGAGGACCCCAACAACATCTACGACGCCGCCCTCGCCGCCGGGCACTACCTGTGCCGCTTCGACTGGGACCTGTCGACCTCGGCGGACCTCAGGAGCGCGATCCTCAGCTACAACAACTCGACGGAGTACTACAACACGGTCGTGTCGTGGCTGGAGTACTACCGCAAGGGCACCCACGAGGTCCCGGACGGCAGCGGCACCCTCCCGGTCGACCGCAGCGACGACGACCGCCCGGCCAGTACACCGCCGCCCGCCACGGAGTCCCCGGAGGCGAGCCCCCGGCCCACCCCGCCGCCCGCCGAGCCGACCCCGCCCGGCGGCGGCCCGTCGACCCCGCCCACCACTCCGCCGACCACCCCGCCCGGTACGACCCCGCCGCCCACCACCACCCCGCCCACCGCGACGGACCGGGTCCACCACCTGGAGGACGCGGGCACGCCGGAGCTCACCGCGATGGCGGGTGACGCGTTCGCCGCCAAGCCCTCCGCGCGCGCGGAGGACAAGGACGACAAGGGCGTCGCGAAGGTCCGGGTCCGCTTCAGCATCCTCGGCGACACCGACGCCACCTTCAGCGGCGGCGAGAAGGTCGCCGTGGCCGTCACCGACGCCTCCGGCAAGGCGGTCGCCCCGGCCCTCCAGGCGGGCGAGCAGACCGGCGACTTCACGGTCCGCGCCACCCTCGTCGGCCGCACCCTCGCGGGCCTGGACCACACGGCCACCGTCACCGCCCGCGCCGCCGACACCCTCACCACGGTCGGCGACCCGGCGCTGACCTGTGTCGCCGGGGGCGAGTTCGCCGACGAGATCACGCTCAAGGCGACCTACAAGGGCGCCGCAGCGGACGGCGTCGCCGCCACCGCGACCCTCATCAAGTCCGTCCTCGACCCGACCGCCAACGACAAGGGCCCGTACTTCAAGGACGCCGACAACAAGGCCGTCCGCACGCTCACCGGCCTGACCACGGACGCGGACGGCCAACTGAAGCTGCCCAAGCTCTACGCCGACGACGCCGTCGGCACGTACCTGCTCCGCGTCACCACCACGGGCGGCGCCACACGCACCCTGATACTGACGGTGACGAAGCCCGACCCGACCCCGGCCCCCTCGGACAGCGCCCCGGCCTCCCCGAGCGCCAGCCCATCACCCTCCGCCTGACGACCGACCCCGGCAACACACCCAGGGCGCCCCTCCACCACCCCGGACGGGCGCCCTCGGCACACCCACCGAACCGCAACCCCGCCCGCCGCACGCCCTACGCCCACCCCAGGGGGCGGCGCCCGCTAAACCCACCCCAGGGGGCCGCGTCCGTTACGCCCGCCCTGGGAGCCGCGCCCACAACACCCGCCCTAGTGTGATGCGCCGGAAATCCTGAGGGTTAGTTCTGGCCTGTTTGCTGGCCGGCGGTTCCGACTTTGGTGAGGTAGTCGGCGAGAGAGTTGAG
>NZ_JBEXLA010000081.1:0-9053 GCF_040609715.1 Streptomyces sp. NPDC004610
TTCACGGTGGTGTCGTCGGTGTCGGGTGGGTTGTCGGTGGGTGATGTGCCGGTGATGGGGCGTGGGTTGTCGTATGCGCGGTTGTTCGTGCTGGACGATGTGCTGGAGCCGGTTCCGGTGGGTGTGGCGGGTGAGTTGTATGTGTCGGGCGCGGGTCTGGGCCGTGGGTATGTGAACCGGGCTGCTTTGACGGGTGAGCGGTTCGTCGCCTCCCCGTTCGATGCGGGTGAGCGGATGTACCGGACGGGTGACCTGGTGAAGTGGACCGGGGACGGCCAGTTGGTGTTCGTGGGCCGCGCGGATCAGCAGGTGAAGGTGCGTGGTTTCCGGATCGAGCTGGGTGAGATCGAGGCTGTCCTGCTGGATGCCCCGGCCGTCGCTCAGGTCGCGGTCGTGGTGCGCGAGGACGCGCCGGGTGACAAGCGGCTGGTGGCCTACGTGGTCCCGGCCGGGGACGCTGTCGATGTGGAGGCGTTGCGGGAGCTGGTGGCGGCACGGCTGCCGGAGTACATGGTCCCGGCGGCCTTCGTCACCCTCGACGGGCTGCCGCTCACAGTGAACGGCAAACTGGACCGCCGCGCCCTGCCCGCCCCCGCCTATGTCGCCGGCGAAGGCCGACGCCCCGCCACCCTCCAGGAGGAACTGCTCTGCGGAGCCTTCGCCGAGATCCTCGGCGTCACCTCGGTCGGCGTCGATGACAGCTTCTTCGATCTGGGCGGACACTCACTCCTCGCCGTCCGGCTGATGTCCCGGATCCGGGCCGTGCTCGGCGTGGAACTGTCACTGCGGACCCTCTTCGAGGCGCCGACCGTGGCCGCCCTCGCCGCCCGCCTGGCCACCGGCGCCGCCGAGCGAGCGCGCCACGCGCTTCGGGCCGCCGCCGAACGGCCGGAACGGGTGCCGCTGTCGTTCGCGCAGCGCCGGATGTGGTTCCTGGCCCAGCTCGACGGACCGAACGCCCTCTACAACCTCCCGACGACGATGCGGCTCAACGGGGAGGTCGACACCGCCGTACTCAACACGGCACTCCGGGATGTGATCGCCCGGCACGAATCGCTGCGGACGGTCTTCCCGGCACTGAACGGCGAGCCGTATCAGCACATCCTCGACCCCGATGACCTGGACTGGGCCGTGCAGGTCACCCAGGTGGAAGCCGGGCAACTGGCCGAGGCCGTCGGACGGGCCACCCAGTACCGCTTCGACCTCGCCGCCGAACTGCCCATCCGTGCCTGGCTGTTCGAGACCGACGACGATGTGCGCGTGCTGGTCGTGGTCGTGCACCACATCGCGGGCGACGGCTGGTCGATGGGTCCGCTGCGCCGCGATGTCGACACCGCGTACGCGGCCCGCTCCCGTGGTGAGGCACCCGCGTTCGAGCCGCTCACGGTGCAGTACGCGGACTACGCGCTCTGGCAGCGTGAGCTGCTGGGGGAGGAGTCCGACCCGGAGAGCCTGCTGTCGGAGCAGGTGGAGTACTGGCGCCGCACCCTGGCCGGAGCCCCGGAGGAACTCGCACTGCCGGTCGACCGCCAGCGTCCGGCGGTGTCCGGTCATGTCGGTCACCGGGTGCCGCTCCAGGTCCCGGCGGAGGTGCATCAGCGGCTGGTCGAACTCGCCCGTGCCGAGGGCGTGACCGTCTTCATGGCGTTGCAGGCCGCCCTCGCGGTCACGCTGTTCCGGCTGGGCTCAGGCACCGACATCCCGGTCGGCTCGGCGGTCGCGGGCCGCACCGATGAGGCCCTGGACGATCTGATCGGCTTCTTCGTCAACACCCTCGTCATCCGGAACGATCTGTCCGGCGACCCCGAGTTCCGCCAGGTACTGGCCCGCGTCCGCGAGGCGAGCCTCGGGGCGATGGCCCACCAGGACGTCCCCTTCGAACGCCTCGTGGAGGAACTGGCCCCGCAGCGGTCACTGGCCCGGCATCCGCTGTTCCAGGTCATGTTCACCGTCCAGAACATCGACGCCGCCGGACAGGAACAGCCCGCCGGTGAGCGGCCGACCAAGGTGTCCGCGAAGTTCGACCTCGATGTGATCGTCGGCGAGATCCTGGACGACCAGGGCCGCCCCGCCGGACTGCGCGGCGCACTGACGGCGTCGGCCGACCTCTTCGACGTGGCCGCCACCGAGGTCATGGTCCAGCGCTGGCTGCGCGTCCTCGAAACGGTGACCTCGGCACCCGGCATCCGTCTGCACGCCGTCGATGTACTGGACGCGCAGGAGCGCGAAACGGTACTGGAGCGCTGGAACGACACGGCCGCCGAGCGTCCCGACCTGACGGTGGTCGAGCAGTTCGAGCGGTGGGCCGGGTCGGCTCCGGGCGCGGTCGCGGTGGTGAGCGAGGGTGTCGAGACGTCGTACGGCGACCTCGACGCGGCGGCCAACCGCCTCGCGCATTACTTGCGGGGTCGGGGGGTTGGGCCGGAGTCGGTGGTGGGGCTGCGGTTGCCGCGCGGCCCGGAGATGATCACCGGGATCCTGGGTGTGTGGAAGGCGGGGGCTGCCTATCTGCCCATCGATGCACAACTACCCGCTGAGCGGATCCAGTTCATGCTCGCGGACGCGGGTGCTGCCCTGGTCCTCGCTCCGGAGGATCTGGACCAGCAGGGTCAGCCCAGTGAGACTCCTGGTGTCACCGGTGATCTGGCGTATGTGATCTACACCTCCGGTTCGACGGGGACCCCGAAGGGCGTCGCGGTCTCGCATGGCTCGCTGGCGAATCTGGCCTCGGTGTTCGGCCCCGTCATGGGCGCCGGCCCCGGTGTGGGCATCCTCCAGTTCGCCTCTTTCAGCTTCGACGCCTCGGTCCTGGACGTCGCCGTGTCTCTCTCGTCTGGATCGGCGCTCTGGATCGCCGACGACGAGCAGCGGGAGCACCCGCAGAGGCTCGCGGAGTTGGAGGGCGTACGGGCCGCCAGCGTGGTCCCGTCGCTCCTCGGAGTCCTGGAACCGGCCGATCTCGAACGCGTGGCAACCCTCCTCGTGGGCGCCGAAGCCATCAGCGAGGCGGCGGCACGGGAGTGGTCCGCCGGTCGGCGCCTGGTCAACACCTACGGCCCCACCGAGGCGACCGTCATGGTGGCCGCCGAGACGGTGGACGCCGAGCGCTCCGGGCCCGTCCCCTTCGGCCGCCCGATCGCCAACACCCGGCTCTACGTCCTGGACGACGCCCTTGAGCCCGTCCCCGCCGGAGTCACCGGAGAGCTGTACGTGGCCGGTGCCGGACTGGCACGCGGGTATGTGAACCGCCCCGCCCTGACCGGTGAACGGTTCGTGGCCTCCCCCTTCGACACCGGTCGGCGCATGTACCGCACCGGCGACCTCGCCCGCTGGACCCCCGACGGACAACTGGCCTTCGCCGGACGCGCCGACCAGCAGGTCAAGGTCCGCGGCTTCCGTATCGAACCCGGCGAGATCGAGACCGTCCTGCTCACCCACCCCGAGGTCACCCAGGCCGCCGTGATCGCCCGCGACGAAGCCCTCGTCGCCTACGTCGTCCCGTCCCTCCCCGACACCGCCCCGCTCCGCGACCTGCTCGCCTCCCAGCTCCCCGAATACATGGTCCCGGCCGCGTTCATGGGACTGGACGAGCTACCCCTGACCGCCAACGGCAAGCTGGACCGGCGGGCCCTGCCCGCGCCCGAGTACGCCACCGGAGGTGGCCGCGCACCCGCGACCGTCCGGGAGGAGATCGTGTGCGCGGTCTTCGCCGAGGTGCTGGGCCTGGACTCGGTCGGGGTGGAGGACAACTTCTTCCAGCTCGGCGGTCACTCCCTCCTCGCCGTGACACTGGTGGAGCGGCTGCGCGGCCGGGGTGTGTCGGTGTCGGTGCGGGCGCTGTTCGAGACGCCCACCCCCGCCGGACTCGCCGGTAGCGCCGGAGCCGAGTCGGTGGAGGTGCCGGAGAATCTGATCCCGGCCGGTGCCGAGCGGATCACCCCCGATCTGCTGCCGCTCATCGAGTTGTCGCAGTCCGAGGTCGACCGGGTCGTCGCGTCCGTCGACGGCGGTGCCGCGAACATCGCCGATGTCTACCCGCTCGCCCCCTTGCAGGAGGGCCTGTTCTTCCACCACCTCATGGCTGCCGGTGGAGCCGATGCCTATGTGACGGTCCGTCTGGTCGAGTTCACCACCCGGGCCCGGCTCGATGAGTTCGCGGGCGCGCTCCGGCAGGTGCTGGACCGGCACGACATCTACCGGACCGCCGTGGTCTGGGAGGGCCTGCGCGAACCGGCGCAGGTGGTGTGGCGGCATGCGACGCTGCCCGTGGTCGAGCATGTCCTCGACCTCGCCGGTACGGAACCCGCACGCTGGGCGGATGCCCTGATGGCCGCCGGTGGACAGTCGATGGACCTGGGGCGGGCGCCCCTGATGGATCTGCATGTGGCCGAGGTCGCCGACGGCCGCTGGCTCGGGCTGATCCGGATCCACCACATGGTCGAGGACCACATGGGCACCGATGTGCTGATGCGGGAACTGCGCACCATCCTCGTCGGCCAGGGAGATCGGCTCGCCCCGGCGGCCCCGTTCCGGAACTTCGTGGCGCAGAGCCGCGCGGTCCCCAGGGAGGAGCACGAGCGGTTCTTCGCGGAACTGCTGGGCGATGTGACCGAGCCGACCGCGCCTTTCGGAGCGCTGGACGTCCATGGGGACGGCAGCGACTCCGTCACCGAAGTGGTCACCGTGCCCGCAGAGTTGGCGGTCCGGCTGCGGGAGGTGGCCCGCGGGCTCGGCGTCAGCGCCGCGACCGTCCTGCACGTGGTGTGGGCACGGGTCCTCGGGGTGCTGTCCGGCCGGGACGACGTGGTCTTCGGCACCGTGCTGTTCGGGCGGATGAACGCGGGTGACGGCGCCGACCAGGCCCTCGGCCTGTTCATCAACACCCTCCCGGTCCGGGTCCGTACCTCCCGGGTCGGCGCCCGCGCCGCGATCGAGCTGATGCGGGACCAACTGGCCGCGCTCCTGGAGCACGAGCACGCGCCCCTCGCGGTCGCCCAGCAGGCCAGCGGCATCACCGAGAACACCCCCCTGTTCACCTCGCTCTTCAACTACCGCCACGCGGACCCCCGTACGACGACCGGCACCGGCGCCGCCACCG
This sequence comes from Streptomyces sp. NPDC004610, assembly GCF_040609715.1. NCBI lineage: Bacteria > Bacillati > Actinomycetota > Actinomycetes > Kitasatosporales > Streptomycetaceae > Streptomyces > Streptomyces sp. NPDC004610. The sequence continues at coordinate 5,099 of NZ_JBEXLA010000081.1, forward strand.
ACACCGACACCGCCGAACAGCAGCAGCCGATCGACGGCATCCGCAATGTCATGGTCCGGGAGCGGACCAACTACCCGCTGACCGTGGCCGTCAACGACCTCGGCCCGGACCACATCGGCTTCACCGTGGCGGCCATCACCCCCATCGACGCCGCAGCGGTGGGACGCCTGCTCCAGACCACCCTCGACCACCTCCTCGACGCGCTGACCCACACCCTCGACGGCGGCCCCGACACCACCCTCGACCGCGTCCTCGTCCTCGGCACCGACGACCGCGACCGGATCCTCAGCGCCTGGAACGACACGACGACGGACATCCCGGACGCGTCGGTGGTGGAACTGTTCGAGCGCCGGGCCGCGACGACTCCGGATGCCCCGGCCGTGGTGAGCGAGGAGACCGAGCTTTCGTACGGCGACCTCGACGCGGCGGCGAACCGACTGGCACACCATCTCCGGGCTCAGGGCGTCGGCCCGGAGTCGGTCGTGGGGCTGCGGCTGCCGCGTGGCCCGGAGCTGGTCACCGGGATGCTGGGCGTCTGGAAGGCGGGCGCCGCCTATCTGCCGATCGACACGCGGCTCCCGGACGAGCGCATCGAGTTCATGCTCGCGGACGCCGGTGTCGCCCTGATCCTCGGCCCGGACGATCTGGACCACCAGGGCCGGCCGACCCATGCTCCTGGTGTCACCGGTGATCTGGCGTATGTGATCTACACCTCCGGTTCGACGGGAACCCCGAAGGGCGTCGCGGTCTCGCACGCCGGTCTGACGAACCTGGTGACGGCCCAGGGCGAGCGTTTCGCCGTCGATGAGGCCGCCCGGGTGCTCCAGTTCGCGTCGGTGGGCTTCGACGCGGCCGTCTCCGAGGTGTGGGTGACCCTCTGCGCGGGCGGCGTCCTCGTCGCCGGCTCGGCGGAGGAACTGGACTCGGGTGCTGGTGTGGCCGGAGTGGTGGCCCGCCATGGGGTGACCCATGTGACGCTGCCCCCGGCGGTACTGGGTGCCCTGGACACCGGCGCCCTGGACACCGTCACGACGCTGGTGTCGGCCGGTGAGGCACTGGACCCCAGGTCGGTGGAGCGCTGGGCACCGGGCCGCCGCCTGGTGAACGCCTATGGCCCGACCGAGGTGACGGTGTGTGCCTCGATGTCCGAGCCGCTCGCCCCCGGCGACGAACCGACCATCGGCGCCCCGATGGCCAACACCCACCTCTACGTCCTTGACGACGCCCTTGAGCCGGTGCCGGTCGGAGTCACGGGTGAGCTGTATGTCTCCGGCGCCGGTCTGGCACGGGGCTATGTCGGTCGCCCCGCCCTGACCGGTGAGCGCTTCGTGGCCTCCCCCTTCGACACCGGCCGACGCATGTACCGCACCGGCGACCTCGCCCGCTGGACCCCCGACGGACAACTGGCCTTCGCCGGACGCGCCGACGACCAGGTCAAGGTCCGCGGCTTCCGCATCGAACCCGGCGAGATCGAGACCGTCCTGCTCACCCACCCCGAGGTGACCCGCGCCGCAGTGGTCACCCGTGACGGCGCCCTGGTCGCGTACGTCGTACCGTCGGCCCAGGACGTGGACGCCCTGCGGGAGCTGGTCGCCGCCCGGCTGCCGGAGTACATGGTCCCGTCCGCCTTCGTGGCCCTGGACGAACTGCCGCTGACCGCCAACGGCAAGCTGGACCGCAGGGCCCTGCCCGCGCCCGAGTACGCCACCGGTACCGGCCGGGCCCCGGCGACCGTGCAGGAAGAGATCCTGTGCACCCTGTTCGCCGATGTCCTGGGCGTGGAGTCGGTCGGGGTGGAGGACAACTTCTTCCGCCTCGGCGGACACTCCCTGCTCGCCGTACGCCTCACCTCCCGGATCCGTGCCGTGCTGGGCGTGGAGGTCGAGGTGCGGGCGCTGTTCGAGGCGCCGACGGTGGCCCGGCTGGCGGCCCGGCTCGCCCAGGGCACCCAGCAGGCCCGCACCCCCTTGCGGGCCGTGGCCGAACGGCCCGAGCGGGTACCCCTGTCGTTCGCGCAGCGGCGCCTGTGGTTCCTGGGCCAGCTCGAAGGGCCCAACCCGACGTACAACATCCCCGTCCCGATCCGGGTCAACGGCGCCGACCCCGTCGTCCTCGATGCGGCGCTGCGGGATGTGATCGCCCGGCACGAGTCGCTGCGGACGGTGTTCGCCGAGATCGACGGGGAGCCGTATCAGCGGATCCTCGACCCCCGGGAACTGGACTGGCAGCTGGATGTGGCCCGGGTCACCCGCGAGGAACTGGCCGGGGCCGTGAGCCGGGTGTCACGGCACGCCTTCGACCTGGCATCCGAACCGCCCATCCGCGCCTGGCTGTTCGACGCCGGACCGGAGGAGCAGGTACTCGTGGTCGTGATGCACCACATCGCCAGTGACGGCTGGTCGATGGGCCCCCTGGGCCGCGACATCTCCACCGCCTACGCGGCCCGCCTGCGCGGCGAGGCCCCCGACTGGGCCCCGCTGCCCGTCCAGTACACCGACTACGCCCTCTGGCAGCGCGCACTGCTCGGCGACGCCTCCGACCCCGGCAGTCTGCTGAACGCCCAGGTGGACTACTGGCGGCAGGCACTCTCCGGCGCCCCGGAGGAACTGGCGCTGCCCGGCGACCGGGCCCGCCCCCTGGTGACCAGCCACCAGGGCCACCAGATCCCGCTCGACGTGCCCGCCGACGTACACCGACGAGTCGTGGAACTGGCCCGAGCCGAGGGCGTCACCGTCTTCATGGTGATGCAGGCCGCCCTCGCGGTCACCCTGTCGCGACTGGGCGCCGGAACCGACATCCCCGTCGGCTGCGGCATCGCCGGCCGCAATGACGAGGCCCTGGACGACCTGGTCGGCTTCTTCGTCAACACCCTCGTGATCCGCACCGACCTCTCCGGGAACCCGGAGTTCCGTCAGATCCTGGAGCGCGTCCGCGAAGCCAGCCTGGGTGCCTGGGCCCATCAGGACGTGCCCTTCGAGCGCCTGGTCGAGGAACTCGCCCCCGAACGCTCGATGTCCCGCCATCCCCTGTTCCAAGTGGCCCTGACCTTGCAGAACGCCGAGCGCACCGGAGCGGCGACGGGCACCGAGGCCGCGGCCACCGCCGCCTCGGCCAAGTACGACCTCGATGTGATGATCGCCGAGGCGTACGACGAGCAGGGCAACCCCGCCGGACTGCGCGGCGCCGTCGTCGGATCGGCGGACCTGTTCGACGCCGCCACGGTCGAGTCCCTCACCGAACGCTGGGCCCGGGTCCTGGACTCGGTCACCGCGGACCCGGCGCTGCGGCTCGCCGCCGTGGAGATCCTCGACCCCGCCGAGCGCGAACTGATGCTCGGTGAGTGGGGTGGGTCTTCGTTGGTGGGTGCGGGTTCTGGTGCTGGTTCGTCGGTGTTGGGGTTGTTCGATGGGTGGGTTGGTGTGGATGCGGGTGCGGTGGTTGTGGTGGGGGATGGGGTGGTGGTGTCGCGGGGTGAGTTGGATGTGGCGGCGAATCGCCTGGCGCACTACCTGCGGGGTCGTGGTGTCGGGGTGGGTTCGGTGGTGGGGTTGTGTGTGCCGCGGGGTGTGGATGTGCTGGTGGGGATGTTGGGTGTGTGGCGGGCGGGGGCGGCGTTTTTGCCGATGGATGTGCGGTTGCCGGTGGAGCGGGTGGGGTTCATGGTGGGGGACAGTGGTGTGTCGGTGGTGCTGACGGATGCGGTGATGGGTGGGGAGCTGGCGGGTCGGGTGGGTGGTGGTGTCCAGGTGGTGGTGTGGGACGAGGTGCGGGAGGACATCGGGGCGTGCTCGGGTGTGGCGCCTGATGTGGTGTTGGGGGGTGCGGATCTGGCGTATGTGATTTATACGTCGGGGTCGTCGGGGGTGCCGAAGGGTGTGGGGTTGACGCATGGTGGGGCGTTGAGTCTGGCGGTGGATCAGGTGGGTCGGTTTGGTGTGGTGTCTGGTTCGCGGGT
>NZ_JBEXLA010000082.1:0-7269 GCF_040609715.1 Streptomyces sp. NPDC004610
ACCGACGCGGCGATCAACGCCAAGTCCGACTCGCTCATCGGCCTCAAGGAGAACGTCATCATCGGTAAGCTCATCCCGGCCGGTACGGGCCTGTCTACTTGCCCGCCGCACCCCGCAGAACCAGCCAACCCGCCCGAACCGGCCCCACCGGCACCCGGCCGGTGGGACGCTCCCGCCATGCCCGTACGCCACTACACCCCAGAACAGCTCGCCGCGATCCACGCGTACCCCGGCAACGGCCCGGTCACCCGGGACACCGCCTGCACCGCAGATATCGAACTGGACCAGCCCGAAGGCATGCCGCGGCGGCGCCGCGCCGTCTTCACGGCCCCCGACGACGGACGCCTCTACGCGGTCGACTACACGCTCGTACCTGACCCCGACGCGGCCCCGGACGACCCCCCGCCCCCGCAATGGGACACCAACCCCGTGGTCGCCGTGGAAGTCCGCCACACCGGCCGCCCCGGCCGCACCTGGGAACCCGTCGACTGACCAGAGCACCAGAACAGATGTTCCATTCCGTGGCGCGGCGGGCAGACCAGTGTCCAGTGCACCGACTTGCCCGCCGCACCCAGCGGCGCACGCGATCCGCACGGAAACGAGCCAACGATGCCGACCACCGCGCCCACCTGGGCCCTGCACCACGGCGATGCCCTCACCCTGCTCCGCACCGTCCCCGACGCCTCCGTGGCCGCCACCATCACCGACCCTCCGTACAACAGCGGGGGCCTGACCAACACCCAGCGCACCGCCAGCACAGCCCGAAGGAAGTACTTCCACACCTCGGCGATCCGCGCACTGCCGGACTTCGACGGCGACACCCGCGACCAGCGCAGCTACACCCTGTGGCTCACCCTCGTCCTCACCGAGTGCTACCGCGCCACCGAACAGGGCGGCCCGCTGCTCGTGTTCACCGACTTCCGGCAGCTGCCCGCCACCTCCGACGCCCTCCAGGCCGCCGGCTGGACGTGGCGCGGCATCGTCCCTTGGTTCAAGCCGATCAACCGCCCCGTGCGCGGCGGGTTCCGGCGCGCGTGCGAATACGTGCTGTGGGGCACCAAAGGCCCGGTGGACGCCGCCCGTAACCCGGTCATCCTGCCCGGCCTCATCTCGGCGAGCCTGCCCCGGGGCAAGGGCCGCGTCCACATCACCCAGAAACCCGACGAACTCATGGCCGAGCTGGTCAAGATCTGCGTACCCGCCGGCGTCGTGCTGGACCCGTTCACCGGCTCCGGCTCCACCGGCGTCGCCGCCCTCACCTCCGGCCGTGGCTTTGTCGGCATCGAGCAGTCCGCGGCCATCGCCGACACCGCCCGCGCCCGCCTCACCACCGCAGCCACCACCAGCCCCACCACGGCTGACACACAGTGACCGCTGGACAAGATCGGCACGTAGCGCAACACTAGAGCTGTGGCACAGGTGTGCCCATCCCCAGGAACTCCCGCTCAGCCCCGGACGCCCACGGCCCCGGGGCTGCTGCACACCCGAGGGGAGGCCACCATGTCCCACGGGCTCTACACCGCCACCGAGGCCGCCGCCCTCGCCACCGCCTGGCGCCGCCTCGTCTCCGCCGGCGCTGCCGAGGTCACCGCCGCCACCATCCGCTCCTGGGCCCACCGCGGACACCTCAAGCCCGGCGGCCTGGACGAACACCGGCGCCCGCTGTACGCCCTCGCCGACCTCGCCCGCGCCGAGCACACCACCCGCGCGCGGGCCCTACGCCTCGTCGGCATCAGCACCCCCTAGACCCCGCTGCCCGGCGGGCCGCACACCCCGCCGCCGCGCCCCAACGCGCCTGAGGGAAGCACCGGGCAGCGGGTACGCCACCTACCCGGGCTGGGCGTCTATCCGTAGTAGGTGTCCGTGTATTGGGGCAGGTCGCCCGGCCCGTCCTCGCACCCCTGGTCACGGTCCGGGCTGCCCCCGTAGGTGATGACGAACCTGTACCCCTGCGGCAGAGTGCATCCCTTGTCGGTCCACGTGTCCGCAATGGCGGTCCAGATCAGGAGCAGCACGAGCACCGCGATGATCTTCTGATTGCGGCTGGGGCGCCAGGTACGGGCGCTGATATCGGAGGACATGGGCCGCAGTGTGGCGCCGTGCGCACACTGCGTGTGCGCAAGTGATGGATTTGTGACGTAGGTGGAGGTGGCGCGGGTGATCCGCAACCCGCGCAACGGGCGCCCCTACCGCAGACTCTGCGCCCAGCAACGGGCGCTCGGCCTGCCCTGCTGGCGCTGCGGCGCCCCGATCGACTACAGCCTCACCGGCACCGCCGCGCAGCGCAGCCGCTGGGCGTTCACCCTCGATCACGCCCTCCCGCTGTCCCTCGGCGGCAGCCTCCTCGACCCCGCCAACGCCCGCAGCGCGCACCGCCGCTGCAACTCGGCGCGCGGCAACCGCCTCACCACCACCCCCGCCCGAGCCTCCCGGAGGTGGTGACCATGCCCCGCCCCATCGCCTACACCGAGCACAACGGCCGGTCCTGGCGGTGCGACGGCTGCGGCTCCCACGGCCGCTACCCCTCCATCACCGAGGGCCACCGCCAGGCGGCCGAGACCATCGCCCTCCACACCCAGGACTGCACGCCGGAGGAGACCGCGACCGTGACCGTCGACATCGCCGCCGACCTCACCATCATCCGCCCCGGCGACACCCTCCTCGTCCTCATGCCGAGCACCGTCCAGTACGCCCAGCTCTCCGCCGTCACCACCCGGCTGACTGCGAGGCTGCCCGGTGTGGAAGTGATCGTGATCCCTGCCGAGGGCATCACCGTCTACCGGCCCGACACCACGGTAGGAGCCTGAACATGACCAACGCCGAGCAGGGCTACACGGCATGGCGTACCGAGCAGCTGCGCCGCGCCCAGGCGTTCACGCTCAGCTGGGCCGAGCGCGCCGAGACCGAGTACGACTGGGCCGTGGGCCACGACGACTACGCCCGCCGCCAGGCAGACAGCGCATACCAGCACGACGCCCTGGCACACGCCCGCCGCCAGGCCACCTTCCACGGCGTACGCAGCACCGAGGCCGCGCGCCTCGCTGAGATGTGGTCGCACGTCGCCGCCGCTTTCGCCGCCGGACCGCCCCCGCCCGAGACCATCACCGTGCGCGGCACGATCGCCGAGCAGGATCTCGCCCGGCTGCGCACCCAGGCCGCCGCCCGCCCGCCCGGCCACCCTGTATAAGGACGCTGCGTGCTGTACGTCATCACCGGCCCGCCCGCCGCGGGCAAGAGCACGTGGATCACCGCACACGCGACAGCGCGTGACCTGGTGATCGACCTGGACCGGATCGCCCAGGCCCTCACCGGCCCCGGCGCACCGGCCTGGAACCACGACGAGACCGTGCAACGCGTCGCCCAGCGCGCACGGTTCGCCGCCATCGAGGAGGCGCTCAAGCACCGCGAGAGCGTGGACGTGTACCTGATCCACACCATGCCCAGCCCCAAGGCGAGGGCCCGCTACCGCAGGCTCGGCGCCCGCATCGTGGTGGTCGACCCCGGCGAAGACGTCGTGCGCGAACGCGTCGCCGCGATGCGGTCGGCCGGCATGGACCGGGTGGTCACCCGGTGGTACCGGGACTACCGGCGCGGTGGGTCACGCCCCGTCACCACCCAGGCATCCCGAGACTGGTGACGCAGCGTGCTGCGCGGCGCAACAGGTCACGAAACGCGACGTTCGATCACCGATCGACCCGCCACGGCGGGCCCGCCGGGCATCCCGGGGCGGGGAGTGGGCTGAAAGTTCAGGAGGCGGCCGGGCGACCCAAAATCCCTTCTCGCCCGGCTCTCTCCCCGCGCAAGTACGATCCTCGATTACTTTCTGTGACATTTGGGCTGTAACGCTCTGTAACACCCCTCTTGTCACTCTTCGTGACTGTCTGTCTGGTTACGGGGGGTGATGTCCGGTGGGTGACTCTGCGGAGTCGGGGCGGCGGCTGCGGCGTGGGGCGGTGGCCAGGGCGACGGCGGCGCAGCTCGATGACCTCGGTGTCGACCCGTCGGCTGTGGCGCTGGCGGCGACGGCGCTGCGCCTGGCGGCCGAGGTCGACTCGGCGAAGGATCCGAAGGCGGCGGCGACGGCTGCGCGGGAGCTGCGGCAGGCGATGGCGGTGGTGATCGCCGCGGCTCCGCCGAAGGAGCGCGGGGACCGGATCGATGAGCTGAACGCGCGCCGTTCCCGGAGGCTCTCCCCTCCGGCTGATCGGGACGCCCGGTGATCGGCTGCCAGACGCCGAGGATCCTGTCCGTGCCGTGGCGGCGGCGCGTCGGCACCGGCCGGTGGGACGGCGCCGAGGACCAGGAGGCGCTCGCCTTCCGGTCGCCCGCCGGTCAGGAGTGCGTGGAGCTGGCCGAGGACTCCGGCCTGCACCTCGACCCGTGGCAGCAGCTCGCCCTGCACCACAGCCTGGAGGAGGACCACGAGGGCCGGTGGACGTCCCTGGACGTCGTGCTGAACGTCGCCCGCCAGAACGGCAAGGGCGGTTTCCTGGAGGCGCGCCAGCTGGGCGAGGTCATCCTGTTCGGGGGGCGGCTGGTCATCCACACCGCGCACCAGTTCAACACCGCCCAGGAGTCGTTCCTCCGGCTGGACCAGCTGATCGAGGGTTCCTACGCGCTGAGCCGCCGTGTCAAGCGGGTGCGCCGGAGCCACGGCGAGGAGGGGTTCGAGTTCTTCAACGGCGCTCGGATCCGCTTCCTGGCGCGCGGCGGGGACAGCGGGCGGGGGTTCTCGGGGGACCTGGTGCTGCTGGACGAGGCGATGAAGCTGCGGGCCGCGCCGATCGGCGCGCTGATGCCGGTCCTGTCCGCGCGCCACAACCCGCAGCTGGTGTTCACCGGGTCGGCCGGTCTGGGTGACGAGAGCGAGCAGCTCGCGCTACTGCGGGCCCGCGCGATGGCCGAGGGCGCCCCGGACGCGTCGCTGACGTACCTGGAGTACTCCATCGACCAGCACGTCAAGGAGTGCCCCGCCGACGCCGAGGGTCGCATCGTGTGCGACCGGCACGACCATCGCGAGGACGAGGCATCGTGGGCGCGGGCCAACCCCGCGCTGGGGATCCGTATCCGGCCCGCGTACGTGCTGCGCGAGATGCGGAGCATGCGGCCGGACCTCTTCGACCGCGAGCGTCTCGGCGTGGGCGATTACCCCGAGGTCACGGACGAGACATGGCAGGTCATCGGCAAGGAGGCGTGGGAGGCCCTGGAGGACTCCTCGTCACGGCCGGGCGACCCGGTGGCGTTCTCGATCGAGACGACACCCGAGCGGACGTGGACCGCCATTTCCGTGGCGGGTGGATCGGGGGAGGACGGGGACGTGCACGCGGAGGTCGTGGCGCACCGGCCCGGCACGGACTGGGTGGTCGACTACGTGGTGGAGCGGGACAAGCGGTGGCGGCCGTGCGCGTGGGTCATCGACGAGGGCGGCCCGGCCGGGTCGCTGGTACCGGCGCTGAGGAAGGCCCTCAAGTATGAGGACGACCCGGACGAGCCGCGCCCGCGGGACGACCTGGTGGTGTCGCCCAAGGTGCGGCAGCTGACCGGGGCGTGCGGGCAGTTCCAGGACCGGGTGACGGCGGGGACACTGCGGCACCTCGGGCAGGCGCCGATGGCGGCGGCACTGGCCGGGGCCCGTAAGCGTGAGGTGGGGGACGCGTGGCTGTGGGCGCGCCGCAGCGACGGCGTGGACGTGAGTCCGCTGGTGTCCGCCACCTACGCGGTGTGGGGCTGGGAGACGTACCACGACGCCGAGCAGGACGGGGAGCCGAACGTATGGTGAAGATGCCGCCGCGCGAGCGTCTGCTGCCCGGCCTGGAGGTCGCGTTCGTCGTCCTGTTCCTGGCCGGGGTGGCGATGCTGTGGGTGCCCGCTGCGCTGATGGTGGGCGGTGTGCTGGGAGTCCTGGCCGTCGAACGGGAGATGGCCCGGCCTGGGACCGCCCAGCCGCGTGGGAAGGGGGCCCGGTGAACAGCCTGTTCGGTCTGTTCGAGCAGCGCAGCCTGGAGAATCCGGCGCAGCCGCTGACGTCGGAGGCGGTGGCCGGGTACCTGGGGGCGATGCCCAACGAGTCCGGGACGTCCGTGACCGAGCGGTCGTCGCTGCACATGCCGGCCGTGTGGCGGTCCGTGGGGCTGATCGCGTCGGTGTCGGCGCACCTCCCGCTGCACCCCTACGCCCAGGGCTCCCGCGACCGGGCCGAGTCGCCGCTGCTGGCCGACCCGCACCCGGAACTGACCCCGCTGGAGCTGTGGCGGTTGCAGTACGTGCACCGGGTCGCCTGGGGCAACGGGTACGTGCAGAAGGTACGCAACCGCGCGGGCGTGGTCGCCGAGCTGTGGCCGCTGATGCCGGACCGCGTACGCGTCGGCCGGGTGAAGCCGGACGAGATGCTGCCCTCGGGAAAGGTGTTCCAGGTCACCGACGACTGGGGCGCAACCCACGCCCTGACCTCGCGGGAGGTCCTCCACTTCCCCGGCCTGGGCTACGACGGGATCACCGGCTGCTCGCCGGTGCGGCTCGCCGCCGAGGGCATCGGCCTCGCGCAGGCCGCCGAGAAGAGTGCGGCCCGCCTGTTCGGCAAGGGCAACATCATGGCCGGGGTGTTGCAGACCGAGCAGCGCCTCGACCCGGACCAGGCCGACCGCGTCAAGAAGCGATGGCAGGCCCGCGTGGGCGGCTGGCGCAACGCGCAGGAGATCCCCGTCCTCGACTCCGGCCTGTCGTTCCAGACCGTCACGATGCCCTACCGCGACGCGCAGTTCCTGGAGTCGCGCGAGTTCCAGGTCACCGAGATCGCCCGCATGTTCGGGGTGCCGCTGTTCCTGCTCATGGAAACCGCAAAGTCGACGTCGTGGGGTACGGGTCTGGAGCAGCAGGCCGGCGCCTGGGTGGTGTTCGACCTCGCGCCGTCGTGGCTGGCGCCGACCGAGCAGCGCATCACGAAGGAGCTGCTGCCCGCCCGCCAGTACGCGAAGTACTCGGTGCAGGGCCTGTTGCGCGGCGACTCCTCGGCGCGGGCGACGTTCTACCGGGCGATGCGCGACGTCGGCGCGTTCTCCGCGGACGACGTGCGCGGGTTCGAGGAACTGCCCCCGCTGCCCGCGGGCAAGGGCGGCGACGTCTACCTCCAGCCGACCTACATGGCGCCGCTCGGCGTCAACCCCCTCGCCCCCGACACCACCGTGGCGCCGCCGGCCGCGGGGGGGCGCCGGCGGGGGGCGGGGGCGCGCCGGGGGAGGCGGCCCGGGTCGGGCGGTGGGTGCTGCGGGC
>NZ_JBEXLA010000083.1:0-6083 GCF_040609715.1 Streptomyces sp. NPDC004610
AAGAGGGATCACGCGTCCATCAGCGGGGACATTCCATGTCCGCCTGCGGGGAGCCGATCAGACCGCCTGCGGGGAGCTTTGCACTTCCGCCGTCAAATGGGTGGAGCAGCGATGAGTTGGGGGTGCGGTCGGGGTCTACCTCTGTGACTGAAGAACGGATCGCTTCACGCTTCGCATAGGAGAACCAGATGTCCAAGTCCACCGGTTCCGCAGCCTCCACCGCCGCCACTGCCTCCATCGCTTCTGTGGCATCCGCCGCCTCTGCTCACACCGTCGCGTCGGCCGGGTCCGGCGCCGCGATCGCCGCCACGATCCCTGGCGGGAGCCGTCCGGTCATCGGGGAGTCGCGGACCGCGCGTGGTCGCCGCGCCCGGATAGCACTGCGAGCACTCCAGATCCTGCTCGCGCTGTTCTTCGCGATCGGCAGCGCGTTGCCCAAGCTGATCGGACACTCATCGGCCGTGGAGATCTTTGACCGGATGGGTTGGGGCAGTGCCGGGATGTACTCGATCGGTGCGCTGGAACTGGCCGGGGCGATAGGGCTGTTGATACCGGTCCTGCAGTCCGCGGCGGCCATGGGGCTGAGCGCGCTGATGGTGGGGGCGTTCGTCGTCCAGCTCGCCGAGTTCAACGGGGAGAACGCGGCGACGCCGTTCATCCTCATCGTGCCGCTGGCCCTGATCGCCTGGGCTCGTCGAGGGCGGAACGGGGAGCTGGCGCGGCTGGTGGGGGTGGGGCGTCGCGGGGTGTGAGGGGGAGGGGGGACGGGGCGGGGTGGGGGAGGGGGGGGAGGGGGCCCTCCCCCCCCTCGGCTCTCAGCGCCGGGCGACACCCGGCATGGGTGCGGATCGGCGTCCCGTGTCCGACGCGCGGCGCGGCTCTTCGCTCGCTATCGCTCCCGGTGGCGGTTGGGGTCGCCGAAGTTGGTGCCCTGCTCGCGCAGGGCGCGTAGGCGTTCGAGTTCGCGGCGGTCGCGCTTGGTGGGGCGGCCGGTGCCGCGGTCGCGGAGACCGGCGGGGGCGACGGCCTCGCGGGGCGGGGGCGGCGGGCTGTTGTCGACGTAGCACTGGACGGCGACCGGGGCGCCGACGCGCTTGCGGATCAGGCGCTTGACGATGACGATCCGCTCTCGGCCCTCCTGACGCAGGCGCACCTCGTCGCCGATCCGGACGGAGTGGGCGGGCTTGACGCGCTCGCCGTTGACCCGGACGTGGCCGCCCTTGCAGGCGGTGGCACCGAGGGAGCGGGTCTTGATCAGACGGACGGCCCAGATCCAGCTGTCGATACGCACGGTCTCGCCGGCGGCGGGGCGGGCGGCTTCGGCGGCGGCGATGGCGGCGGTGACTTTGGGGTCGGTGCCGGTGTCGGTGCCGGTGTCGGTGGGGTGGGGGTGGTCGGTCTGGTCGGCGTGGCTGGGTTGGTGGCCGTCGCCGTCCTGGCTGGTCTGCTCCCTTTGACTTGCCTGCTCGTGCTGCCCGTCCGGGATGCCCTGGCCGTTCTGGTGAACGGGGCCGCTGCTTCTCCCGGCCTCGCCCCTGTGGTCCCCACCGCCCTGCTCGGACGGCCCGGTCGTATCGGCAAGGTCAGCCACGGCAGAGACATCCCTCGGCGTCACAGGAGCCCTGTTCGGAGCCTCGGTGCTCGCGACCCCGTCGTGGCTCTCCGGGACGTTGGGGCCGGAGGCCGGGGCGGTGGCGTCCACCGAAGGACGGCGGCGGCGATTCCGAGGGCTCATACAGATGACCCTAACGGTGGAGGGATGGGGGATCCGAGCGCTTTTCGCGGGGTGCGAACCGGGTGCCGAAGGGTTGCCGTGCGGCGGGATGCTGGTCCGGAGCCTTGCCGTACGGCGCAGCCCTGATGCCGAAGCCCTTCCGCGCAACAGGCTCCGGCACCGGAACCCTCCCGCACAGCAGGCACCCGGCACCGAAACCCTCCGCGCGGCAGGCCCCCACTACCGGCGCCCCCTTCCGCGGCCCGCCCCCGCCACCGAAGCCCCCTCCCTCCGCCCCTCCCCCTCCGCACCCCCGCCTCCTCCCGGCAACGCGGACACTCCGCCGGACCACCCCGGATGCGGGGGCCGGGGTGGCGGTCGAAGGTGTTGGGCGGGGGACCGTTCGAGGGCGAGTGAGGGAGTCGGCGTGGATGTGGTGGCCAGGGTCGACGGGTTGATGGACGGGCTGACGGCCGATCTGGCGCGGCTGGCGGCGATTCCCTCGGTGGCGTTTCCCGGGTTTCCGGCGGAGCCGGTCGAGCGGGCGCACGATCTGCTGGTCGAGCTGTTGCGGGAGATCGGGGTGGCCCGGGTGGACCGGATCGAGCTGCCCGGCACCTCGCCGGTGATCTACGCCGAGATCCCGCCGCCGCACCCGGACGCGCCGATCGTGCTGCTGTACTCGCACTACGACGTCCAGCCGCCGGGGGACGAGTCGCTGTGGCTGTCGCCGCCGTTCGAGCCGACCCCCGTGGAGGGCGGGCTCCGGGCGCGCGGGATCGCGGACGACAAGGCGAATGTGATCGCGCACCTGGGGATGCTGCGGGCGTTCGAGGGGAGACCGCCGGTCGGGGTGAAGATCGTGTTCGAGGGGCAGGAGGAGTACGGCAGCGCGTTCGACGACTATCCGCCGACCGAGCCGGAGCGGTTCGCGTGCGATGCGATGGTGGTCGCCGATCTCGGCAATCTCCGGCCGGGTACGCCGACGCTGACGACCGGGCTGCGCGGGGCGGCCGAGGTGGTCGTGGAGGTACGGACGCTGACGGAGCCGCGGCACAGCGGGGAGTTCGGGGGCGCGGCGCCGGACGCGTTGCTGGTCCTGCTGAAGGCGCTGGCGACGTTGCACGATGTGCACGGGGACGTGGCCGTGGAGGGGCTGCGCCGGGAGGACTGGACCGGGGCGGGCTACACCGAGGAGGAGTTCCGGGAGCTGGCCGGGGTCGTGGACGGCGTGCCGCTCATCGGGAGCGGGAGCCTGGGCGAGCGGCTGTGGAGCGGGCCGGCGATCACAGTGATCGGGCTGGACGCGCCGAGCGTCGAGCACGCCGCGTCCGCTGTCGTGCCGTATGCGCGGGCCAAGCTGAATCTGCGGTTCCATCCGCGGCAGGATCCTCGGGAGGCCCTGGAACTGCTGGTGGAGCACCTGCGGTCGCTGCGGCCGTTCGGGGTGCCGTTGACGGTGACGCCCGGGGACACCGGACCCGGGTACGAGGCGCGGACGGACGGGCCCGCGTACCGGGCCGCGCGGGAGGCGCTGGCGGCGGCCTGGGGGAGCGAGACGTCGTATGTGGCGACGGGCGGGTCGATTCCGCTGGTCAACGGGTTGGCGCAGGCCGCGCCCGAGGCCGAGGTGCTGCTCTTCGGGGCGCAGGACGGCCGGTGCAATCTGCACGCCCCGAACGAGCGGGTCCTCTTCTCCGAGCTGCGGAACACGGTGGTGGCGATGTGCGGATTCGTGGAGCGGTACGCGGAGGACTTCGGGGGCGGGAGTGGGGGTGGCGGCGGTGGAGACCGGGGCGCGGGCCGGTCCGGGAAGGCTGACGCCGCTGACGCCGCTGACGCCGCTGGATCGGCCGGCGGACCCGGATCGGCCGAGGCCACCGGGTGACCACCACCGGCGACGACGGCACCGGCAGCGACACCCCCGCCAAAAGCACCACCCCCACCGAACCCCACCGCAAGTTCACCTTCCCGAGTGCGCTGACCGTCCTGGTCATCGTCACGATCGCGGTCTGGCTGCTCGCGTTTCTGATCCCGTCCGGCCGCTACGACCGGGACAGCTCCGGTGCGCCCATCCAGGGCACGTACCACCGGGTCGACTCGGGGCTGAGCTTCGTCGACCGGCTCAACGATCTCTTCCTCTCCCCGGTCAACGGCCTGTACGGCATCCAGGACCTGAGGACCGGCAAGGTCGGGCCGGATCTGGCCGGTGCGCTGTACGGGGCGGCGGGGGTGTTTCTTTTCGTACTGGCGATCGGGGCGTTCATCACGGTCGTCTTCGCGACCGGCGCCCTGGACCGAGGGATCGCCCGGCTCGCCCACCGGCTGCGGGACCGCGGGGCGCTGCTGATCGCCGGGATCATGCTGGTCTTCTCGGTGCTGGGCACGGTCGAGGGCTTCGCCGAGGAGACCCTCGGGTTCTACGGGCTGATCGTGCCGCTGATGCTGGCGCTCGGCTACGACCGGATGGTGGCCGTCGGCACGATCATCCTGGGCGCTGGGATCGGTGTGCTCTGCTCGACCGTGAACCCCTTCGCGACCGGAGTGGCGTCCTCCGCCGCGGGCATCTCGCTGGGCGACGGGATCGTGCTGCGGTTCGTGATGTGGGTGGTGCTGACGGCGGTGACGGTGGCGTATGTCATCCGGTACGCGCGCCGGGTGCGGCGGGATCCGGATCGTTCGCTCACCGGGTTCCTGCCGGGCGACCGGGACCAGCGGCCGAGCGACGACGTGCCGGAGCTGACCGGGCTGCACAAGGCCGTGCTGGCGGTGATGGTGCTGGTCTTCGCCTTCATGATCTTCTCGGTGGTGCCCTGGTCCAGCGCGCTGACCGGGGACGCGGAGGCGTCGCCGTACGGGTTCGAGCTGGACTGGTCCTTCCCGGAGCTGGCCGCGCTGTTCCTGTGTGCGGCGGTGCTGGTGGGGCTGGTGGCGCGGATGGGGGAGCAGAAGCTCAGTTCGACGATCGTGCAGGGCGCGGCGGACTTCATCTCACCGGCGCTGGTGATCGTGCTGGCCCGCGGGGTGACCGTGATCATGAACAACGCGGAGATCACCGACACCGTGCTGCACTCCATCGAGGGCGTGGTCGAGGACACCTCGTCCGGTGTCTTCGCGATCCTGGTGTTCGTGGTGAACCTCCCGCTGGCCTTCCTGATCCCCTCCACATCCGGCCACGCCACCCTCGCCATGCCGATCCTGGCCCCGCTCGCCGACTTCGCGGGTGTCTCGCGCGCGGTCGTCGTCACCGCGTGGCAGTCGGCCAGCGGCTGGATGAACCTCTGGGTCCCGACGACCGCGGTCACCATCGGCGGGGTGGCCCTGGCGAAGGTGGGCTACAACAAGTACCTGCGGTTTGTGACACCACTGCTGGGGATCCTGTTCGTGCTGATCTGTGTGTTCATCGCACTGGGAGCGGTCTGGACCTAGCGGGGGGAGGAGGGCGGGAGGAGGTGGCCACCGCGCCACGACGGCGGTCGTACGGTGGTGGCATGGACGCAAGCGGCAACGCCCCGGGAGGCCGACCCCCCTCGCCTTCTCCCTCCCCCTCCCTGATCGCCCCCGTCGCTTCCTCGCTCCCCGTCCTCGATCACCGTGTCGCCGACTGCCGTGCCTGCCTCCGCCTGGTCGACTGGTGGGAGGAGGTGGCCGCCGTCAAACGGGCCGCTTTCGCCGACTGGACGTACTGGGGTCGGCCGGTGCCCGGATTCGGGCCGGTGGACGCGCCGCTGCTGATTGTCGGCCTCGCGCCCGCCGCGCACGGCGCCAACCGGACGGGACGGATGTTCACCGGCGACCGCTCCGGCGATGTGCTGTACCGGGCGCTGTACGACGTCGGACTCGCCTCCCGGCCGACCTCCGTCGCCGCCGACGACGGCCTGGAGCTGTACGGCGTACGCATCACCGCGCCCGTGCACTGCGCCCCGCCCGGCAACAAGCCGACCCCCGCCGAACGGGACACCTGCCGCCCCTGGCTGGTCCGCGAACTGGGCCTGCTGCGGCCCACCCTGCGCGCGGTGCTGGTGCTCGGCGCGTTCGGCTGGCGGGCGACGCTGCCCGCGCTGACCGAGGCGGGGTGGCCGGTACCGAGGCCCCGCCCGGTCTTCGCGCATGGCGCGCGGGTGCGGCTGGACGGCCTCGATCTGCTCGGCTGCTTCCACGTCAGCCAGCGCAACACCTTCACCGGCCTTCTCACCCCGGAGATGCTGCGCGAGGCCCTGCGGACGGCGGCGCGGGCGGCGGGCCTGCCGGTGCGGGGCCCCGTCGGGCCGCCTCGCTAGGGCGTGTCTTCAATTGATCTTGCGTGGTGGATCATGGTCGGGTGATACGTCGTCATGAGCTGTCTGATGAGGAGTGGGAGTTCCTCCGT
>NZ_JBEXLA010000084.1:0-5332 GCF_040609715.1 Streptomyces sp. NPDC004610
AGTGGGGAGTTTCCCTGTCCGCGGGGAGATTTAGTGTCCGCCAGCGGGCGACTGATCGTGTCCGCCACCGGGGAGTTCAAGAAGTCCGTTGACAGAGGTCCACCCTGACGGTGTCGTGGATGTCCACGTCGTCTTCGATCGGTCGATTCCACTTGTGTGCACAGTGATCGCAGAGGTAGAGGACCAGGTCTTGTCCCGCATGGGTCATCGGTTTTCCGCGGCGGACCGCTTCGTTGAGGCAGCGGGGGCACGGGTCGGTGGTGTGGGCGCCAATGGATCGGGACACCGTTTGATGGTGCGGTGGGTCAGCCGAGTACAGCAATCGCAATCCTCCCTGCGGCGAGGGGGCTCGATCGACGTGCGGCGGACCGGCGGCATCAGGGCCGGAGAGTGCGGGGGTGTCTTGCTCGGTCATGCCTGGCCGGGGGACGTGGGTTGCGGCACTCTCTTGCTGTGGATGCGGGGACTTCAGCGGTTCTGGGGGCGGTGGTCGGGGTGGTGGGAACCGCTCTGGCCGCCGCCATCGCCGGGCTGGCCGGGCAGCGGCAGGTCCGGGCCGAGCATCGGCACTGGCGCCGTCAACTGCGGCGTGATGCCTACGCGGCGTTCACGGCCAGGGCCGATGAGGTGGTGGAGGCGCTGCGGAGGATCGAGGCGGAGTACGGCACGCCGGGGCACGACCTCGGTGATCTCCGGGACGCTCTTGACGACGTTCGAAGAGTGATCCGTACGGAACTGGGCGATGCCCAGACCACGGTGGAACTTGAGGGGCCTGAAGAACTTGCCCGTATGGCCGGTGAGGTGACCAAATCGCTGTCCGCCAGTGTCGCGGCGATTCAGGCCCGGACCTTGGGGCGGGACGGGAACGACGCGCTCGGGGCCGATGAGCTGTACCGCATTCGGCGGTTCCTCAATCACGCCACGAACAAGCGGCAGAAGTTCGTGGGGCAGGCGCGTAAGGCCATTGATGTGTGAGGTGAGTGGAGTGTGCGACGGGGTGGGGTCGCGTCGTCGCTCCGCCGTCCGGAGGGCTACGCCCCCCACACCCGCAGATGGTCCCGCAAGCGGCGGGCCACCTGGCCCATCACCGCGTCCACCCCCGGCTGATGGCCCGCCGCCACCTGGGATTCCGTCAGGGCCGCTACCGCGTAGCGGTGGCCGTCCGTGTGTTCGACCACTCCTGCCTCGTGCCGCAGGTTGAGCAGGGTGCCGGTCTTGGAGGACCAGGTGGCGGCGTCCGAGGCGAAGTCGGGGGCGAGGCGGTGGCGTAGGACGTTGGCGGCGAGGAGGGTTCGGGTGGCCTCGGCGACTTCGGGGGGCAGGGTGGGGTGCCAGATCGCCTGGAGGAGGTCTACGAACGCTCTGGCCGTGCCGGTGTTGGCGTGGGTGACGTCGAGCTGGGGGACGCGGTGGCCTCGGCCGGGGGTGCCGGCGTCGATGGCCAGGGCGTGGGCGAGGTGGACGTCGGAGGCGGCGAAGCGTTCCGCCGGGGTGTCGGTCAGTTCGTCCATGGTGTGACGCACGGCGATCCCGGTGAGTCCGAAGTCCGTCAGGATGGCGGCCACTTGGGTGGGTGGGGTGAGGGTGAAGAGGGCGTCGGCGGCTGTGCCGTCGCTGATGCAGGTGCTCAGATACACCAGGTCCTCCACCGCGATCCGCGCCGGGTGGCGGAAGCGGCTCAGTCCGGCGGGGCCGGGGGTGGTGATCCGGCCCGGCTGTACGTCGACGGGCATCGCGGGGTCCAGTTCGCCCCGCCGGATCCGTTCCAGGGTCGCCAGGGCGAGGGGGACCTTCACCAGGGACGCCACCGGGAACTCGATGTCCGGGTCCAGGCCCACCTCCTCCCCCGTGTCCAGGTCCCGCACCAGGAACGAACCGTGCAGTCCGCTCTCGCGCAGCGTGCCGCGCAGGTCGGTGAGGAGGGTGGTTGTGGTCGGGTTCGTGGTCATTCCTCGCCCCTCATGTAGCGCTCCTCATTCCTCGCCCCTCGGGTATCGGTCCCTTGTTTCGTTCGTGTGCTGCGCCTGCGCCCCTACGCACGCCGCCAGTTCCCGTGCGCAGCCGCGGCGGAGGCGGGCCGTCGTCTCGGGTGGGGTGTCCTCCGCGGCGGTGAGTGTGTAGCCGCGGGCCGGGCCCGGGGTCAGTTCGCCTATCTCCCGCCACTCCAGGCCCAGCGCCTGCGACTGGGCGCGTGAGCACAGCAGGGCGTCCCCCGTGCCGGACAGCACCTCGGCCGCGGCCGGCGCCAGTCCGCCGGCCACCGCCAGCTGGGCCGGGCGCAGACCCAGCGCGTCGCGCAGCCGGGTCAGCCGGTCGCGCACATGCGGTACGTCGTCCTCCGGCTGGAGCCAGACCCGGCGTGGGCGTCGGGCGCCGTCCGCCCGCCCCGGGCGCAGGGTGTCCAGGTAGAGAGGGCCCGCGCCCGGCGCGTCCGTGACCGCGAGGCCGAGCGGGACCGTCCAGACCGCCGCGTCCGGCGCCACCGCCAGCAGCGCCGCCCGCACCTCCCGCGAGCCGACCAGTTCGGCGCGTTCGGCGGGGGCGGCCGGGCGGGGTTCGAGGGGGATGCCCTGGCGGTGCGCGGCGGCGATCAGCCGTGCCAGCGCGCCGGTCGGGCAGTCGGCCGGGACCGCCAGCCGCAGCGGCCGGTGCCGGGCGGCCTGCGCCTCGTGCTCCAGCCGGTCGCCGAGCCGGACGAGCTGGCGGGCCAGCGGCAGGACCTCCCGGCCGAACGGGGTCAGCGTCACCGTACGCGACGATCGCGACAGGAGGCGTTCGCCGAAGTGGCGTTCCAGGGCGGCGATGCGTCGGCTGGCCACGGACTGGGCCATCCGGGCCGCCGCCGCGCCCACCGTGAAACTCCCGTGCTCGCTCACATGGACGAACGCTCGGCATGCCCCCAGAAGATCCACAGCTCTCATCATCTCAAAATCTCGAACCCGGACCTCCGGGCACATCCATGCCGAATCGGCATGAATGCGTGCGGGTGCGTCTTGGACGGTGGGGGTGGGCGGGGGTCAGGGTGAGGAGCGAGGGGGCGGTTCCGGTCCCCGGCCCTGGCCTGGGGGTTCGGGTTCGGTTCAGCCTGCCGTCGGCTGGGGTTCCGTTGCCGGGCCCTGCCCTTCGCCGTGTATCGCCGTTCGGCATCACGGTGCGTTCGCTGTGTTGTCGCTGTCTGGAGGCCATGCCATGACGTCGTACGTGCTGAGGGTTCGCCGGGGTGCCGCCGCGGTGGCCGGGGTGCTCGCGCTCGCCGCCCTGCCCGCCTGCGCCGAGGGGGAACCCCAAGCGGATCGGACGGGGGGTGCGGGGGCCTCCGCCGGTGCGGGGGTGGAGAAGCAGCCCGACGCCAAGAGTGTGAAGCGGGACTTCCAGGCGCTGGAGAAGGAGTTCGACGCCCGGATCGGCGTCCACGCGCTGGACACCGGTACCGGGCGGACCGTCGGGCACCGGCCGGACGAACGGTTCGCCTACGCCTCCACCTTCAAGGCGCTGGCCGCCGGTGCCGTGCTGCGCGAGTACGGGGTGGAGGGGATGGACAAGGTCATCCACTACTCCAAGGAGGACATCGTCGCCAACTCGCCCATCACCGAGGACTTCGTCGACAGCGGGATGAGTCTGCGCGAGCTGTGCGCGGCCACCGTCTGGTACAGCGACAACACCGCCGTCAATCTGCTCCTGGAGGACCTCGGCGGGCCCGACGCCCTGGAGGCCGTCCTCGCCGAACTCGGCGACGACGTCATCCGCATGGACCGCTACGAGCCCGATATGAGCGAGGGCAGGCCCGGGGACGTACGGGACACCAGCACGCCCCGCGCCATGACCGGCAGCCTGCGCGCGATGCTGCTCGGGGACGCCCTCAAGCGGGACGAGCGGGAACTGCTCGCCACCTGGATGCGGACCAACACCACCGGCGAGACCCTGGTCGCCGCCGGGGTCCCGGACGGCTGGACCGTCGGCGACAAGAGCGGTACGGCGGGCTACGGCGGCCGTAACGACATCGCCGTGCTGTGGCCCGAGAACGGCGGCAACCCGATCGTGGTCTCCGTCCTCACCAGCCGGGACGAGGAGAACGCCGAGCGTCGTGACGAGGTCGTGGCGAAGGCGGCGGCGGTGGCGATGAAGGGGCTGGGGCGGGGCTGACGGGGGGATGGGCGTCCGGGGTGCCGGTCGGGGAAGGGGCGTTGTCAGTGCCGCGTCCTACGCTGTGAGGCAATGGACGGGCAATGGCGTTGCTCCGGGCTCCGATGGTCCGCGCGGGGGCCCGAGCTGGAGTGGGACGGCGGTCGGCGATCCGCGCTGACCTGGGGGAAGCGGGTGGCCTTCGGGGTGGTGGGGGAGGGGAGCGGGCGGACCTGTACGGGCGCCCGGGGCAATCCCTGCCCGCGCCGGGCCCCGGTGCCGGGGCGCAGTACGGGCGCGCGGTGCGAGGAGTGCGCGCGGCTGGACCGGGCCCATTCGGTGGCCGCCGACACCATCGCCGACGACCCCCGGCCCTACCACGTGTATCTGGCGTGGTTCGGGCCCGGCATGGCCAAGGTCGGGATCACCGCCGTCGAGCGGGGTCCGGCGCGGCTGCTGGAGCAGGGCGCGGTCTGTTTCAGCTGGCTGGGCGCCGGGCCGCTGATGTCCGCGCGCCGCGCCGAGGAACTGCTGCGGGCGGCCCTGGGCGTGCCGGACCGGATTCCCTACGCCGACAAGCGCGCGGTGCGCTCCGCGCTGCCGCCGGACGCGGCCGACCGGGCCGCCGAGATCGCGGAGCTGCACGGGCGGGCGGTGACGCTGGGCGGCTGGCCGGAGGCGCTGAGACGGGCGCCGTTCCGGGCCGTGGACCATACGGGGGTGTTCGGGCTGGCGGGGCTGCCGGATGCCTTCGGCGAGGTGCGGGAGCTGGTGGCGGGCGGTGTCGTCGGGGGCGAGCTGGTGGCCGCCGCCGGGCCGGATCTTCATTTGGGTACGGGGGAGGGGGTCTTGGTGCTGGATACGCGGCTGATGCGGGGGTGGGGGCTGGCTCCGGTGCCGGAGTCGGTGCCAGCGGGGAACGGGGGGTCGAAGACGGGGCCAGGAACGGAGGCGGGATCAGGGCCATGGTCAGGGGAACTGTCCGTGCCCATACGGGCGTACGCGCGGGAGGCGCACCAGCAGGAAGGGCCCTTCTGAACCGGCTCCCCGGCCCCGCCCTTCCCTCCGGGAGCCGGGCCCACTCCCCTCTCGGCAGCCCCCGTCGCCCCGCGCCTCCCTAGGAGTTGTCTTCAATTGTCACGCCCACATCAGGAGCGATGCGAGGGTGACGGCTGCCTGGTAGGACTCGGCGGTCTTGTCGTAGCGGGTT
>NZ_JBEXLA010000085.1:0-5235 GCF_040609715.1 Streptomyces sp. NPDC004610
TTCGGGTGGGGTTGTTCGTGGTTTCAGAACCAACACAGTGGACGCGAGCAACTGAGGACAAGCCCTCGGCCTATTAGTACCGGTCACCTCCACCAGTTACCTGGCTTCCAGATCCGGCCTATCAACCCAGTCGTCTACTGGGAGCCTTAACCCCTCCAGGGGGGTGGGAGTCCTCATCTCGAAGCAGGCTTCCCGCTTAGATGCTTTCAGCGGTTATCCCTCCCGAACGTAGCCAACCAGCCATGCCCTTGGCAGGACAACTGGCACACCAGAGGTTCGTCCGTCCCGGTCCTCTCGTACTAGGGACAGCCCTTCTCAAGACTCCTACGCGCACAGCGGATAGGGACCGAACTGTCTCACGACGTTCTAAACCCAGCTCGCGTACCGCTTTAATGGGCGAACAGCCCAACCCTTGGGACCGACTCCAGCCCCAGGATGCGACGAGCCGACATCGAGGTGCCAAACCATCCCGTCGATATGGACTCTTGGGGAAGATCAGCCTGTTATCCCCGGGGTACCTTTTATCCGTTGAGCGACGGCGCTTCCACAAGCCACCGCCGGATCACTAGTCCCGACTTTCGTCCCTGCTCGACCCGTCGGTCTCACAGTCAAGCTCCCTTGTGCACTTACACTCAACACCTGATTACCAACCAGGCTGAGGGAACCTTTGGGCGCCTCCGTTACCCTTTAGGAGGCAACCGCCCCAGTTAAACTACCCATCAGACACTGTCCCCCACCCGGATCACGGGCGCGGGTTAGACATCCAGCACGACCAGACTGGTATTTCAACGACGACTCCCCCTGAACTGGCGTCCAGAGTTCAAAGTCTCCCAGCTATCCTACACAAGCCGAACCGAACACCAATATCAAACTGTAGTAAAGGTCCCGGGGTCTTTCCGTCCTGCTGCGCGAAACGAGCATCTTTACTCGTAGTGCAATTTCACCGGGCCTATGGTTGAGACAGTCGAGAAGTCGTTACGCCATTCGTGCAGGTCGGAACTTACCCGACAAGGAATTTCGCTACCTTAGGATGGTTATAGTTACCACCGCCGTTTACTGGCGCTTAAGTTCTCAGCTTCGCCCCACCGAAATGGAGCTAACCGGTCCCCTTAACGTTCCAGCACCGGGCAGGCGTCAGTCCGTATACATCGCCTTACGGCTTCGCACGGACCTGTGTTTTTAGTAAACAGTCGCTTCTCGCTGGTCTCTGCGGCCACCCCCAGCTCACCGTGTAAAACGGATCACCGGAAATGGCCCCCCTTCTCCCGAAGTTACGGGGGCATTTTGCCGAGTTCCTTAACCATAGTTCACCCGAACGCCTCGGTATTCTCTACCAGACCACCTGAGTCGGTTTAGGGTACGGGCCGCCATAAAACTCGCTAGAGGCTTTTCTCGACAGCATAGGATCATCCACTTCACCACAATCGGCTCGGCATCAGGTCTCAGACTATGTGCCAGGCGGATTTACCTGCCTGACGTCCTACACCCTTACCCCGGGACAACCACCGCCCGGGATGGACTACCTTCCTGCGTCACCCCATCACTCACCTACTACCAGCTCGGGCCACCGGCTCCACCACTTCATGCTTGTCCGAAGACGCACACGACGGCTTCACGGGCTTAGCATCACTGGATTCAATGTTTGACGCTCTACAGCGGGTACCGGAATATCAACCGGTTATCCATCGACTACGCCTGTCGGCCTCGCCTTAGGTCCCGACTTACCCTGGGCAGATCAGCTTGACCCAGGAACCCTTAGTCAATCGGCGCACACGTTTCCCACGTGTGAATCGCTACTCATGCCTGCATTCTCACTCGTCAACCGTCCACAACTCGCTTACGCGGCTGCTTCACCCGGCAGACGACGCTCCCCTACCCATCCATACGGGCGTTGGCCCTCATGTATGAATGACACGACTTCGGCGGTACGCTTGAGCCCCGCTACATTGTCGGCGCGGAATCACTAGACCAGTGAGCTATTACGCACTCTTTCAAGGGTGGCTGCTTCTAAGCCAACCTCCTGGTTGTCTCTGCGACTCCACATCCTTTCCCACTTAGCGTACGCTTAGGGGCCTTAGTCGATGCTCTGGGCTGTTTCCCTCTCGACCATGGAGCTTATCCCCCACAGTCTCACTGCCGCGCTCTCACTTACCGGCATTCGGAGTTTGGCTAAGGTCAGTAACCCGGTAGGGCCCATCGCCTATCCAGTGCTCTACCTCCGGCAAGAAACACACGACGCTGCACCTAAATGCATTTCGGGGAGAACCAGCTATCACGGAGTTTGATTGGCCTTTCACCCCTAACCACAGGTCATCCCCCAGGTTTTCAACCCTGGTGGGTTCGGTCCTCCACGAAGTCTTACCTCCGCTTCAACCTGCCCATGGCTAGATCACTCCGCTTCGGGTCTTGAGCATGCTACTGAATCGCCCTCTTCGGACTCGCTTTCGCTACGGCTACCCCACACGGGTTAACCTCGCAACACACCGCAAACTCGCAGGCTCATTCTTCAAAAGGCACGCAGTCACGAGAATGTGCAAGCACATTCCGACGCTCCCACGGCTTGTAGGCACACGGTTTCAGGTACTATTTCACTCCCCTCCCGGGGTACTTTTCACCATTCCCTCACGGTACTATCCGCTATCGGTCACCAGGGAATATTTAGGCTTAGCGGGTGGTCCCGCCAGATTCACACGGGATTTCTCGGGCCCCGTGCTACTTGGGTGTCTCTCAAACGAGCCGTCAATGTTTCAGCTACGGGGGTCTTACCCTCTACGCCGGACCTTTCGCATGTCCTTCGCCTACATCAACGGTTTATGACTCGCCCTGCCGCCGGCAGACGACAGACAAGAGATCCCACAACCCCGTATACGCAACCCCTGCCGGGTCTCACACGCATACGGTTTGGCCTCATCCGGTTTCGCTCGCCACTACTCCCGGAATCACGGTTGTTTTCTCTTCCTGAGGGTACTGAGATGTTTCACTTCCCCTCGTTCCCTCCACATGCCCTATGTGTTCAGGCATGGGTGACAGCCCATGACGACTGCCGGGTTTCCCCATTCGGAAACCCCCGGATCAAAGCCTGGTTGACGACTCCCCGGGGACTATCGCGGCCTCCCACGTCCTTCATCGGTTCCTGGTACCAAGGCATCCACCGTGCGCCCTTAAAAACTTGGCCACAGATGCTCGCGTCCACTGTGCAGTTCTCAAACAACGACCAACCACCCGTCACCCTGCCCACACAGGGGCAAGAACACCGGGGCCGGCAACCGAAGGAAAATTCATTCCCTCAGACACCCAACAGCGTGCCCGGCCCACACCCGCCCCGAAGCACCACGTTCCACGCTCTGACGAGCAGTACTAGCAGACTCCGAAACCGGATCCAGACCGAATAATCAACGTTCCACCCATGAGCAACCAGCACCGGACACTCGCCGGTGTACTGGCCTCTGACCAGCCGAAGCTGGTGAGAAGTGCTCCTTAGAAAGGAGGTGATCCAGCCGCACCTTCCGGTACGGCTACCTTGTTACGACTTCGTCCCAATCGCTAGTCCCACCTTCGACAGCTCCCTCCCCGAGGGGTTGGGCCACCGGCTTCGGGTGTTACCAACTTTCGTGACGTGACGGGCGGTGTGTACAAGGCCCGGGAACGTATTCACCGCAGCAATGCTGATCTGCGATTACTAGCAACTCCGACTTCATGGGGTCGAGTTGCAGACCCCAATCCGAACTGAGACCGGCTTTTTGAGATTCGCTCCACCTCACGGTATCGCAGCTCATTGTACCGGCCATTGTAGCACGTGTGCAGCCCAAGACATAAGGGGCATGATGACTTGACGTCGTCCCCACCTTCCTCCGAGTTGACCCCGGCGGTCTCCTGTGAGTCCCCATCACCCCGAAAGGCATGCTGGCAACACAGAACAAGGGTTGCGCTCGTTGCGGGACTTAACCCAACATCTCACGACACGAGCTGACGACAGCCATGCACCACCTGTACACCGACCACAAGGGGGCGACCGTCTCCGGCCGTTTCCGGTGTATGTCAAGCCTTGGTAAGGTTCTTCGCGTTGCGTCGAATTAAGCCACATGCTCCGCTGCTTGTGCGGGCCCCCGTCAATTCCTTTGAGTTTTAGCCTTGCGGCCGTACTCCCCAGGCGGGGAACTTAATGCGTTAGCTGCGGCACCGACGACGTGGAATGTCGCCAACACCTAGTTCCCACCGTTTACGGCGTGGACTACCAGGGTATCTAATCCTGTTCGCTCCCCACGCTTTCGCTCCTCAGCGTCAGTATCGGCCCAGAGATCCGCCTTCGCCACCGGTGTTCCTCCTGATATCTGCGCATTTCACCGCTACACCAGGAATTCCGATCTCCCCTACCGAACTCTAGCTAGCCCGTATCGAATGCAGAACCGGGGTTAAGCCCCGGTCTTTCACACCCGACGTGACAAGCCGCCTACGAGCTCTTTACGCCCAATAATTCCGGACAACGCTTGCGCCCTACGTATTACCGCGGCTGCTGGCACGTAGTTAGCCGGCGCTTCTTCTGCAGGTACCGTCACTTTCGCTTCTTCCCTGCTGAAAGAGGTTTACAACCCGAAGGCCGTCATCCCTCACGCGGCGTCGCTGCATCAGGCTTCCGCCCATTGTGCAATATTCCCCACTGCTGCCTCCCGTAGGAGTCTGGGCCGTGTCTCAGTCCCAGTGTGGCCGGTCGCCCTCTCAGGCCGGCTACCCGTCGTCGCCTTGGTGAGCCACTACCTCACCAACAAGCTGATAGGCCGCGGGCTCATCCTTCACCGCCGGAGCTTTCAACCCCCACCCATGCAGGCAGAAGTGATATCCGGTATTAGACCCCGTTTCCAGGGCTTGTCCCAGAGTGAAGGGCAGATTGCCCACGTGTTACTCACCCGTTCGCCACTAATCCCCGGCCGAAACCGGTTCATCGTTCGACTTGCATGTGTTAAGCACGCCGCCAGCGTTCGTCCTGAGCCAGGATCAAACTCTCCGTGAATGTCAACCGGTCATCCGGTCCAACACCACGAGAGCGGAACAACCAGACGGAATAAGCCCGGTCGTTCACAGCGTCCTCGCTGTGTTTATTTCAAAGGAACCCTGCCACCAGAAACACAAGGCTTCCAGTGTCGGGGTATCAACATATCTGGCGTTGATTTTTGGCACGCTGTTGAGTTCTCAAGGAACGGACGCTTCCTTTGTACTCACCCTCTCGGGCTTTCCTCC
>NZ_JBEXLA010000086.1:0-4831 GCF_040609715.1 Streptomyces sp. NPDC004610
CCACCCTCGACAACCCCACCCCCCACCTCCCCTTCACCTTCACCGACATCACCCTCCACACCCCACCCCCCACCGGCCCCGTCCAGGCACACATCAACACCGCGACAGGCGGCATCACCCTGCTCGGCGCGGACGGGGAGGTGTTCGCCCGGATCGAGGGCGTGGACCTGCGCCCGGCGCAGACGACCGACTCCGCCGCGCTGCACACCCTGGACTGGGTGGAGCAGGAGACACGACAGGACGACGACGACACCTCCCGCTGGGTGCTGATCGAAACCGACGCGCCCCACTCGGCACCGGCCGACGCATACCCCACCACCCACCCCGACCTGGCCTCACTGCCCACCACCGAGCCCATCACCGCCGTCCTACCCCTCACCACCGCTGCCGCCGACGCCCCGCGCGCGGCTCTCGACTCCGTCCGGGCCTGGGTGTCCGCGCCGCAGCACGCCGGGAGCCGGCTCGTGGTGGTCACCGAGGGCGGTGCGCCGTACGCGGCGGCGGCCCGGGGGCTGCTGCTGTCGGCGGTCACCGAGCATCCGGGGCGGCTGCTGGTCGCGGACCTGGATGCCGACCCTCGGTCCTGGCGGGCGCTGCCCGAGGCGCTGGCCGAGGGGGAGCCGCAGGTCAGGATCAGGGCGGGCCGGGTATCGGTACCCCGGCTGCGGCCGGTGACGCCGGGCGGGACCGGGGGGTCCCCGGCGTCCGCCGCCTTCGGGCCCGAGGGCACGGTCCTGGTGACCGGTGGCACCGGGCGCCTGGGCGGTCTGCTCGCCCGGCATCTCGTCGAGCACCATGGCGTACGGCACTTGCTGCTGATGAGCCGTCAGGGTCAGGCGGCTCCGGGGGCGAACGAGTTGGCCGCCGAGCTGGCGGCGGCGGGTGCCGAGGTCAGGATCGTGGCCTGCGACGCCGCCGACCGGGAGGCACTGGGCGCGGTGCTGGCCGCCGTACCGCAGGCGCAGCCGCTGGCCGGGGTGGTGCATACGGCCGGGGTGCTGGACGACGGTGTGGTGGAGCAGTTGACGGCGGAGCGGCTGGAGCGGGTGTGGCGGCCGAAGGCGGCGGCGGCTCTGCTGCTGGACGAGCTGACCCGGGATCTGGAGCTGCGGGCGTTCGTCCTGTTCTCGTCGGTGTCCGGGCTGATCGGTGCCGCCGGGCAGGCCAACTACGCCGGCGCCAACGCCTTCCTGGACGCCCTCGCCGCCCGGCGCCGGGAGTCGGGGCGCCCGGCGACCTCGCTGGCGTGGGGGCTGTGGGGCGGTGAGGGCGGTATGGCCGGGGCGCTGGGCGCGCAGGATGTGGCCCGGTTCGCGCAGGTCGGGGTGGCGCCGCTCGATCCCCGGGAGGCGCTCGCGCTGTTCGACGCGGCGGTGGCCCGTCCCGAGGCGCTGCTGTCGCCGCTGCGGCTGGACCGGGGGGCGCTGCGGTCCCGGGTGGCGGCCGGGGAGCCGGTGCCTGCGGTGCTGCGGGGTCTGGTGGGAGGTGCGGTGGGCTCGGCCCGGCCGCCGGTTGCCGGTTCCGGGGCGTCGGCCCTGGCGGGGCGGCTGGCCGGGGCGTCCCCGGTGGAGCGCAGGCGGCTGCTCACCGAGTTGGTGCGGAACCGGGCGGCGGAGGTGCTGGGGTTCGCGGAGCGCGGCGGCATCGCGGTGGACCGCACCTTCAAGGAACTGGGCTTCGACTCACTGACCTCGGTGGAACTGCGCAACCGCCTGAACTCGGCGACCGGGCTGCGGCTTCCGGCCCCGGTCATCTTCGACCACCCGACCCCGGAGTCCCTGGCGGACCATCTGACCGACCTGCTCCAGCCGGAGCAACGCCCACAGGCACCGGTCGTAACCACCCCTCGATCGGACGACGATGACGATCTCATCGCCGTGGTGGGCATCGGCTGCCGCTTCCCCGGCGGCATCACCACCCCCGACCAACTCTGGCAACTCCTCGCCGACGGCAACCACGCCATCACCGACTTCCCCACCAACCGAGGCTGGCCCACCGACCTCCACCACCCAGACCCCCACCACCCCGGCACCACCTACACCCACAAAGGCGGCTTCCTCCACGACGCCGACCAATTCGACGCAGAATTCTTCGGCATCTCCCCCAGAGAAGCCCTCGCCATGGACCCCCAACAACGCAGCCTCCTCGAAACCGCCTGGCACACCCTCGAACACGCCAGAATCAACCCCACCACCCTCCACAACACCCCCACCGGCGTCTTCGTGGGCCTGATGTACCACGACTACGCCCCGGCGGCCGGGCAGATGCCGGACGACCTGGAAGGGCTGCTGCTCACCGGGAACCTGGGGAGTGTGCTGTCGGGCAGGCTGGCGTACCACTTCGGCTTCACCGGCCCCGCACTCACCCTCGACACCGCCTGCTCCTCCTCCCTGGTCGCCCTGCACACCGCAGTCCAAGCCCTCCGCAACAAGGAATGCACCCTCGCCCTCGCCGGCGGCACCACCATCATGTCCACCCCCGGCACCTTCATCGAATTCAGCCGACTCCAAGGACTCTCCCCCGACGGACACTGCCGCTCCTTCTCCACCCACGCCAACGGCACCGGCTGGTCCGAAGGCACCGCACTCCTCCTCCTCGAACCCCTCACCCAAGCCAGAAAAAACAACCACACCATCCACGCCCTCATCCGAGCCACCCACACCAACCAAGACGGACCCTCCAACGGACTCACCGCACCCAACGGCCAAGCCCAACAACACCTCATCACCCACACCCTCACCACCGCCCACCTCACCCCCCACGACATCGACGCCATCGAAGCCCACGGCACCGCCACCCCCCTCGGCGACCCCATCGAGATCCAGGCCCTGCACGCCACCTACGGACAGGACCGGGAGCGTCCGCTGTGGCTCGGGTCGCTGAAGTCGAACCTGGGTCATATGCAGGCGGCGGCCGGGGTCGGCGGCGTCATCAAGATGATCGA
The DNA here is from genome assembly GCF_040609715.1 of Streptomyces sp. NPDC004610. Lineage (NCBI taxonomy): Bacteria > Bacillati > Actinomycetota > Actinomycetes > Kitasatosporales > Streptomycetaceae > Streptomyces > Streptomyces sp. NPDC004610. The sequence goes on from NZ_JBEXLA010000086.1 coordinate 2,945, forward strand.
GGCGATGCGCCACGAGACCCTCCCGCGCACCCTCCACGCCGAGGAACCGACCGAGCACTTCGACTGGGACGCCAGCCCGATCCGGTTGCTCGGCGAGGCCCAGCCCTGGCCGCGTGACCCGGACCGGCCGCGTCGCGCCGCCGTCTCCTCCTTCGGCATCAGCGGCACCAACGCCCACCTCATCCTCGAAGAACCCCCAGCCACCCCTACCGCCACCCCCGAACCCACCACCCCACCACCCCTCACCCCCTACATCCTCACCGCCCGCACCCCCGCCGCCCTCCACACCCACGCCCAGCAACTCCACACCCACCTCACCACCCACCACCCCCACCCCACCCACACCGCCCACACCCTCACCACCCGCACCCACCACCCCCACCGAGCCGTCATCCTCACCCCCGACCACCCCGAAGCCCCCCTCACCCACCTGACCACCGGCACCCCCCACCCCCACCTCACCACCACCCCCGAGCCCGCCCGGTCCCGTAAGCCGGTGTTCGTGTTCCCGGGGCAGGGATCGCAGTGGGAGGGCATGGCGAGGGAGCTGATGGACACCTCGGAGGTGTTCGCGGCGACGATGCGGGACTGTGCCCACGCCCTCGCGCCGCACACCGACTGGGAGTTGACGGCGGTGGTGACCGGGGCGCCCGGTGCGGCGTCCCTGGACCGGGTGGACGTGGTCCAGCCGGCGCTGTTCGCGACGATGGTGTCGCTGGCGGCGGTCTGGCGGTCGTACGGGGTCGAGCCTTCGGCCGTGGTGGGGCATTCGCAGGGGGAGATCGCCGCCGCGTGTGTGGCGGGGATCCTGTCGCTGGAGGACGCGGCGCGGGTCGTGGCGCTGCGCAGCCGGGCTCTGCTGCGGCTGGCGGGGCGCGGCGGGATGATGTCGGTGCCGCTGCCGACGGACGAGGTCCGGGCGCGGCTGGAGCGCTGGGCGGGGCGGTTGTCGGTGGCGGCGGTCAATGGGCCCCGGTCGACGGTGGTCTCGGGCGCGGCGGACGCGATCACCGCGCTGCACGAGGAACTGACCGGGGCCGGGGTGAAGGCGCGGGTCATCCCGGTGGACTACGCCTCGCACTCGGCGCAGGTGGACGAGGTGCGGGCGGAGCTGGCCGGTTCGCTGGCCGGGATCGTGCCGGGCCCGGCGCGGGTGCCGCTGTTCTCCACGGTCACCGGTGACTGGCTGCCCGAGGGGGCGGCCGACACCGCCTACTGGTTCCGCAATCTGCGGGACACGGTACGGCTGGAGGAGGCGGTGCGGCGGCTGCTGGACGAGCAGTTCGACGCGTTCCTGGAGATGAGCCCGCATCCGGTGCTGACGGTGGGGGTGCAGGAGACGGTGGACGAGGCCGGGTCCGATGCCGTGGTGGGCGGGTCGCTCCGCCGGGACCAGGGCGGGTCGGCTCAGTTGCTGACGTCGATGGCGCAGGCGTTCGTGCGCGGGGTCGAGGTCGACTGGACGCGGCACTTCGCGGGCACCCAGGCCCGGCACATCGACCTCCCCCACTACCCCTTCCAGCGGCAACGGCACTGGCTGACGACCCCCGTGGCCGCCCCGGCGGTCACCGGGCTCACCCCGACCGACCATCCGTTCCTGACCGCCACGACCGAACTGCCCCACACCGGGGCCACCCTCTTCACCGGCGCCATCGACCCCGACCGGCACCCCTGGCTGGCGGACCACACCATCAACGGGACCCCTCTCCTCCCCGGCACCGCACTCCTGGACCTGGCCCTCCACGCCACCGCAGCATCCACACACATCGAGGAACTCACCCTCACCACCCCCGTCCCCCTCACCACCCCCCTCGACCTCCAAGTCCACCTCACCCCCACCACCCTCACCATCCACACCCGCCCCACCCACACCAACACCCCCTGGAC
>NZ_JBEXLA010000087.1:0-3504 GCF_040609715.1 Streptomyces sp. NPDC004610
GAGGGATCACGCGTCCATCAGCGGGGACATTCCATGTCCGCCTGCGGGGAGCCGATCAGACCGCCTGCGGGGAGCTTTGCACTTCCGCCGTCAGAGGTGGCGTGGGGCGGGCTGAGATCGGTGTGGCGGGGCTCTTTCCCAGTGCCTTCGGGGCTCCCCGGAACGTACGCCTGGGCGGGGGTCGGGGGAGCTCGCTCAGACGCCTCGGGGACCTCGCTCGGGTGCCCCCTCGGAGGGCCCGCCAAGGTGCCTCGGGTGGCCCGCCAAAGGTGCCTCGGCGGGCCTGTTCGGGCGGCTCGGAGGGGCCTCCCAGGGCGGTGCAGAGCACCCTGGGAATCTGTGTAGACTTACCGGCGTTGCTGATCGCACCATAGGTGTGGGCAGCGTGCCGCCTTAGCTCAGATGGCCAGAGCAACGCACTCGTAATGCGTAGGTCTCGGGTTCGAATCCCGAAGGCGGCTCCATGGTGAACCCCAGGTCGGGTTTCTGACCTGGGGTTTCTTGTCTCGGGTGACCTTGGAATCTCGGCAAATCGGGCGCCATCTGTCCGTGCATCGTAATGCGTAGGTCGGAGGTTTGGTTTCTGTGGCGAGATTTACGATCTAACGCTCTGACCTGGCTCTTTACTCGCTCGTAGGGGATGGATCACGCTTGCGCAAGGGGCCCCGGTGGACAACCGGTGGACAGCCGTGCGTGACGCTCCGTCAGGGGCCTCGTGCTGCTCCTGGGCGATGGGCGAAATTCACCGGTCTCCGGTGGGGCGATGGGCACCGGTCGGATCTGTCCGGTCCGGACAGACCTCATGTCCGGCAGGGGGTCTGGCGATGATTTGCCTGAGCGCACGCAGTAGCTGATCGGGGCCAGGGCATCGAAGGCCCGGCGGTCGTGCGCTCGGTGCGCTCGGTCCGCGAGGACGCGCGCAAGATGTACGACCCAGATCTGGAACGCTTGGTGATGACCGCCTCGCAGGCCGACAGCACGCGAGCCTGAACTCAGGCCGTGGACCTGGCTACTGAAATCGGGGCGGCCATCGCGGCTGATGGTCCGAGCGCTGAGGAAGTCGAGATTCCCGTCGGGCTCCTCGACGAGTTGATTGGGCTCGTTGAACTGGTGGCCGGGTGCGTGAAACGGACGGCTGGAGTACCTGCACCCGTGGCGAGCAGCACGAGTAGGGGGACATTGACCGAGAGGTCGCGGTTGTCATGCGCGGCGACGTCGACCTTGCGCGGATCCTGCAGTCTCGAGTAGAGGGGTAGCGCGTGCTCGTCGGCGGCGTTCAACCATTTCCACCGCGCAGAGGGCGGCTTCTTGAATGCGTTGTCATGCCTGGACGGTGAAGGCCGCCTTGTCCCTCCCTTCGTAGCGTGCCGCCCGTGCTTGCACGGGGAGTTGGGATTCATAGGTCCCAAGCAACGCGCGAACGACGCGGAGTTCCGCGAGGGCGCTATACGCATAGTGATCGAGACCGGTAAGCCGATCTCGGAGCTTGCCGAGGAGCCCGGCGTCAACCCGGGCACGCTGCACAGGTGGGTCTCGCGCTGGCGCCGTCACGGATCGGTGGACGTCCGACTGCTCGGCCTGTTCGTGACGACCTCGACGTCCAAGACCGACCAGAGCGGCAAGGGTGCCGACCGTTTCATCCCGGAGGGGACAATAGCCACCAGCGTGACAACGCCAGGTCGTGCCGCCGAGGCTTCCGCGTTGGGTCCGCTGACCCTGGCCGGTCTGGGCGACGGCGCAGTTCCAGGTCGCTGACCTGGAACTTCGTGCACCAAGTGGAGGGTGGCCTTAAGCCTGGATCAGCCGTCGGCCATCGTCGCCGCCACAGACTGGAACCAGGCGCCGTAGGAGAACGGCTCGGGCGGGCCGACCTCCATGCCGAGTTCGGCGGCTGCCAAGGCGTAATCCCCCTCGTCCAGGGAGAGGGCGAGCAACTCGTGGAGTTCGCCCACGAGGCGTGCGACCAGGTGGGGGTCGGTGGTGGCTGCGTAGTCGGCAACGGCGGCGTCGTGGTCGGGGAACTCGGCGACGATGTCCTGCGAGAACCAGCCGCCGAGCAGCTGCGTGGTTTCCGGGAAGCGCGCGTGCCACTCCCAGTGAGTCTGCGGGGATGACCGTTCCGGGACGTCGCCTTCCTCGACGCTCTTCCCCAGGTGGTCGGCCAGCATCATCAGCCAGTCGCCGATCTCCGACTCGGCCATCCCGGTGTCCGGGATCGCGTAGAACTCGCCCAGCCTGTGCCGGATGCGGCCTGGCGGTTTGCGGCTGTACTCGCGCAGCTGGCGCTCCGCCTCCGCGATGGCCCAGGGGCGGGTGTGCCAGGTGTGGCGGAGGTACGCATCCAGCGCGCGGCTGCGCCGCTCCGGGGTGTCGTCGGCCGGCTGCCCCAGGTACGCGCGCATCACCTGGTCCAGTTCTCCATACCGGCGGTTGTGTTCGAGGGGCTTCATGGACATGTGCGTGCGGCCCCTACAGGTAGAACGGGACGGTCGTGTGGACGACGAAGCCGTGCGGGCTCGACGGCTCGCGGCGCAGCACCACTCGCGTCGCGCGGACGTCCACGGGCCCCCGCCCCGCCAGCAGGTCGCCCTCCAGCTGGACTCGGCCCACGGGCTCCTCGCGGGAGGGCCAGGCGGCCTCGATGGTGAGGCGGGCCCGGGTGCCCTGGGCGAGCCAGCGGTGGATGACCTGCTCGTTGGTGGTCACGACCTGCTGGGTGGCCCACTGGGCAGTCTCCCGGTCGGGATAGGAGGCGGAACGGGTCAGCACGAGGACATCCTCTCGAAGTATCTGTCGGGAGCTGTATGCGTGCGGCTCAGAGGTCGGAGAAGTTCCAGAACATGCCGACCTCGGTGTCCGAGACGACGATCAGGCCGCAGTCCTCCGTGTAGACGCTGAGCGGGCTATACGCCCAGCTCGACGACGTGAAGTCGAGCGTGCCGCGCACATGACCGGGCATCTTGATGTTGGTGTGATAGCTGGCCCCGTCTCCGTAACGCGCCAGGATCGTGCGCGCCATCTCCCACAGTTCCTCCTCGCTCTCCGTGAAGCGCCTCAGGTTGGACAGGGTGCACCTGTCGTCCGTGATGGCCAGGAGCAGGTTCTCGGCGCTGTTCCGGTCGATCTCCTGAAGACGCGGCGCGACGTACTCCGGGGGGTGGGCGACGAAGGGGTACGTAGGGGAAGCCTCGCGCTCCGGGCTCTGGGCCGCGTCGTCGAGACCGGTCCAGCCCCGTGGGTCCGGGACCCGCGCCATCAGCGCGAGGACGTCGAGGACCCAGTCTTCGTGGCGGCGCGGGCCCGTGGCGTCGTACGGGTACGCGTCCTCGTACAGGTGGCGTACCGCGGCTTCCCAGGAGGCCTGGTCGACGGACATGTGGTGCTGGCCTTTCTCGGTCGGCTTGGCGGGGCGCTAGGGCGTGTCTTCAATTGATCTTGCGTGGTGGATCATGGTCGGGTGATACGTCGTCATGAGCTGTCTGATGAGGAGTGGGAGTTCCTCCG
>NZ_JBEXLA010000088.1:0-2759 GCF_040609715.1 Streptomyces sp. NPDC004610
CAACTGGGGGTCCAGAGCCGGATCCTTGGCGGCGTTGACCGCCGCTCCGAGATCCCCGATCAGGCCGAACAGGTCGTCGTCGTTGCTCATCTCGTTCACTTTCTGTTGGGTCATGCCCAGCCGCGAAGAGGCGGTCGGGTGTTCGGGTGCCCGGCGCGGGCGTGGTAGGTCATGGAGGCCAGTACGACGCGTACGCCCAGGGCGTTGCCGTCCCGTCCGACAGGAGCAGCCGGCACTCCCGGCACGTCTCGACGCTCAGGGCCGCGGGCCCCGACCCGACAGACAGCGCGGGCAGCGGCACGGCGGCCACCGGTCCGACACCAGCGTCAGCGGCCCGGGACCGCGCCGGTACGTGCGCCGCCGGGTGGGCCCGGTCCGCGTGCCGTCCGGGCCCACCCGGTAGATCTCGATCGTCATACGCGAGGTGCCCGGCGCGGGCGGAGTACCGGCGTTCACCGTGCCCCCTCCCCACCCAGGTCGTGGCAGGGGCAGGTGCGGCGCGGGACCAGGACCGCCTCGCGCTCCGGCTCCGTGGCGATCAGGTAGGGCGACCGGTGCGCCCGCACCCGCGCGGCACCCGCGCTGGGCCTTTCCGTGACCGGACGGACACCCGCCCGACGCTTCCCTTTCCCGGGCAGCAAGGCGGTCAGCACCCATCGCACGATCGTGTGGATAATGCTCACTGTCGTCAGCTCCCTAGAGGCTGGTGGCCACGCCCCCGGATCGTTCGCGCGGTCGCGGGGGTCCCTCGTAGAGGGAGCTACTGACCGTAGGGGCCCCACACTCCGGCAAGGGGGACGACTGGCCCCCCTTGCATGGGGGGCCAGTTGTCCCACCCGTCGATGAAAATGCAGGGCCGAAAACTCGCATATCCACGGCGCCTCGCTCCGGGCGTACGCTTCCAGAACGGCTCTACTTCACGCCAGGGAGCGAACATGACGGATCTACCCGAAGGGCTCACAACCGGCGAACGTATCCGCATCCTGCGGGAACGGCGGGGGCTGTCGCGCCCCGTGCTAGCGGGACTGGTCGGCAGGTCTGCCGACTGGCTCAAGAAGATCGAGAACGGCGACCGCAGCCTGAAATCGATCACGCATCTTGTGCAACTCGCAAACGCCTTGCACCTAACGAACGTGGCCACGCTGACCGGCGGAGATCTGAGCATTCCTACCAACGATGTCGGCAAGCTTTCACACAGTGCGGTACCGGCGATCCGTGAGGCCATGCACAGCGTGTCGTTCACGGGTACGACTCCCGACGTTGTGGCAACTCCCGAGGTCCTCAGAGATCGCGTGGATGGCGCTTGGCAGCTCTGGCACAGCAGTACCCACCAGCGGACGGAAGTCGGCTCGCTCCTGCCAGACCTCATCCGGGACGCTCACGCGTGCATCAAGACGAATCAGGGAGACATGCGGCGTGCAGCGCAGGCCGCTACCGCCGACCTGTACAGGCTTGTCCAGCGATTGCTGGCGCATATCTGCGAACCAGAACTCTATTGGCTCGCCCTGGACCGTGGGCGTGCTCATAGCGAGGAAGCGGACAACCCTGTGACGCTGGCACTGGCAGCGTGGTCCACGGCCATCGGGCAACGGGCAGCGGGGTACGCCGAAGAAGCAGTTCGGACGGACGAAGCGGGTATGTCGTTCCTGCGCGGTCGACTTGAAGGGGGCACGGCTGAACTCATCGGTGTATATGGCGCGTTGAATCTGCAAGCGGCCATCTCATGCGGACTGGACGGGCGTTCCGGCGACGCGGAGCGATACCTGACCGAGGCGGACCGCACCGCCCAGCGGCTACCCGCCGGGTACACCCACACGCCATCGGCATTCGACGCGGCCAACGTCGCCATTCACGGCGTGAGCGTCGGTGTGGGGCTTCTGACACCCAGCGAGGCGCTGAGGCGCGCTGAATCCATCCGCCCCGAAGGTATCGGTTCTCTTGAACGGCGTTCGCGTCTGCTGCTGGACATTGCCGCAGGGCACCAGCAGCGGCGGGAGACCGCAGCAGCGGTGCACTATCTCAGCCACGCATACCGCGAGAGCGCCGAAGGCATTCGCTACGTGCCGTTCGCTCGTTCTCTGGCCGGCCAACTGGCCCGTACCTCACCCGGGCCGCTCAAGAGGGAGGCCGTCGCTCTGGCCGAGGCTGTGGGAGTAGCCGCGTAACCCTCCCGGACGCGTAACGGCCCCCGCTCCAGCGGGGGCCGATCTGCTGCGCGCGTATGCCTCTAGGCTCTCTTTCCATGGCTGAGACCTCACGCGATCCACACGCCCCGCGCGCCCCGTACATGCGGGTTCGTGATGCGCTCATGGCAGCGATCGAGGCGGGGACGTACGGGCCGGGTGACCCGATCCCCTCGGAAGCCGAGCTGTGCGCTGCTCACGGGGTGGCCCGGATGACCGCACGCCGTGCGATTCGCGAACTCCGGACACAGGGTCTCGTCTGCACCGAGTGGGGCAAGGGTTCCTTTGTGGCGGAGCCGGACCCCGAGGGCGACCACCGGGGCGAGCCGTAGCGGCACCGTTCCCGACCCTGTGTCTGCATGAGTACACGCGCGAGGCTCATAGCCTGGTGAGACCGTGCCACCCTTCGAAATGGGGCCACCGTGGCGTACCTTGTCGGTTCTCGCGCAAGCAGTCTCGCCAAAGTGCAGGTGCGCGAGTATCTAGTGTGATGCGCCGGAAATCCTGAGGGTTAGTTCTGGCCTGTTTGCTGGCCGGCGGTTCCGACTTTGGTGAGGTAGTCGGCGAGAGAGTTGA
>NZ_JBEXLA010000089.1:0-2553 GCF_040609715.1 Streptomyces sp. NPDC004610
TGTCAACGGACTTCTTGAACTCCCCGGTGGCGGACACGATCAGTCGCCCGCTGGCGGACACTAAATCTCCCCGCGGACAGGGAAACTCCCCACTCTGGTCCGCGTGATCCCTCTTGGGCTGGGGTCAGTGCAGTGGTCTCACCCCCTTGCCGGAGGTGGCTTCGGTGAGCCGGAACGAGTCACCCTGGGTGACGACGACGTGAGCGTGATGGAGGAGCCGGTCGACGGTCGCGGTGGCGAGGGTCTTGGGCATGATCTCGTCGAAGCCAGACGGGTGGAGGTTCGAACTGACGGCCATCGCCCGCCGTTCGTAGGCGGCATCGACCAGGCGGAAGAAGCCCTCGGCGGCGTCCGCGGAGACGGGCAGGAGCCCGATGTCGTCGACGATGATGAGGTCCGAGCGGATGAGCCTGGTCATCGCCCGGGCGAGGGAGTCGTCGACGCGGTGGCGGCGGACGAGGGCTCCCAGGTCCTCGATCGCGAACCAGGCGACCGTCATCCCGGCCTCGACGGCGGCCTGGCCGAGGGCCTCGGTGAAGTGGCTCTTGCCGGTGCCGGAGGGCCCGCAGACGCAGAGGTTCTCCTTGCGGGAGATCCACTCCAGGGTCTTGAGGGAGTCCTGGACCTGACGGGAGATGGACGACTTCGTCTCGTCCCAGTCGCCGAAGGTCTTGCCGGCGGGGAACCCGGCCCGCTTGCGGCGGGTCCGCAGGTTCGCGGCGTCCCGCCCGGCGGCCTCCTCGGCCAGCAGGACGCGGACGACCTCGGCCGGGTCCCAGCGTTGGGCCTTGGCGGTGGGGATCAGGTCGGTCAACGCCCGCCGGATGTGCGGGAGTTTGAGGCGGCGGGTCAGCTCGATCGCCTCGGCCAGCGGGGCGCCGTTGGAGCCCGTGACGGTGCGGAGAGGGGTGGTCATCAGTGTTCGTCTCCTTCAGGGGCGACGCCGAATCGGGACCAGGCGGACGTGCCCGGCTGAAGGCTGTGGTCCTCGGAAGCCCTGGTCGGCTCGGGGACATGCCGCCCGATGTGGTGGTCGAGGATCGAGATGAGGTCGTTCTCGGCGAACCGTCCGGCGATCGCCGCCGTGCCCAGGGCCCGGTCGACCTCGGCGGTGCCGTGGAGCTTGGCGAGCTGGACGGCCTCGGCCATCTTCGGCCGCATCCTGCGAGCTCCGGCCGCCGCGGCCTCGACCAGCCAGGACGCGGCCCCGGGGCCGAGCTGCAAGAACGCGGCCTCTTCGGCGCTGGAGGCCTTCGGGGTGCGATCTGCGTTCTTGTCCTCGCGGGGCGGGTAGTGCTCGTCCTTGACGGACGGGTTGCCCGGGGTGGACCGCCGGTGGCGGGCTGCCTCGGCGGCGCCGTCCCCGGTCACCGCGGTGATCACGAGTTCGTCGCCGTGGAAGCGGGCCCAGACGGTCTGCCCGGCCAGTTGGTGCGGGACCGAGTAGCGGACCGAGTCCACCGAGATAGTCGCGTCGTTCGCGACTTTCCGGGTGGTGCCCAGGGCCGCGGTGAACGGGTTGTCCGGCAGCCGGTGCAGCCGGTGGGCCTCCTCGGCGAGGGCCTCGACGGGCTTTCGCCTGATCACCCGGTGGACCTTATTGTTCACCTCGTCGGTGAACTGGCGGCAGGCGTCTTTGAGTTCGGCGAAGTCACGGTAGGCCGGCCGCAGGTTGACGTCGGTTGGCACCAGGTCCCGCTTCGCGATCCGCACCGTCGCCTCGGACCCGCCCTTGGACTGCGGATCCGCCGGGACACACGTCCTGACCGTGAGCCCGTAGTGGTGGCCGATCTCGATGACCTGCGGATTGCGGACCGGTATGCGGGCGATATGGTCCGTCGTGACCGTCCGCTCGTTGTCCGTGAGCGCATAGGTCGGGGCCCCGCCGATCCTCCGCAGCGTCGCGTCCAGACAGCCGGCGATCGTGGGCAGCGTCTTGTCGAGCACCGGGATCACCACCCGGAACCGCGACCAGGCCAGCCAGGCGCACCACAGCCACGTCTTGCGGCCTGCGATTTTCGGGCCGTCGCCCCAGTCCCACTGGATCCACAAGCCGGGTTCGGGAATCCATGGGCGGAACACTCTTCGGTGGCCGGCCTGATACGACGCCTTCGCCGCGGCGACCGCCCGCCGGGTCGTGCGGTCAGTGCCGGTGAACCCCATCGCCGTGATCTTCTCGTGCACCCGGTCGGCGCCGATCCGGCCGCCGGACCGCTCGATGAGTTCCTCGATCTTCGGCAGGTAGTCGTCGATCATCTTCGGCCGCTGCTGCCGCCGCGTCGGGTCGCCGCCCTGGCCGCGAAGCTCCACATATCGCTTCACGGTGTGGTGGTCGACCCCGGCCAGCTCGGCCGCCGCACGGTAACTGCCCGTGAGGTCGTACGCTTCCAGAATCTCCATGATCTCCTCTTTGCTCTTCACACCGGCCAAGAGATCAGACCGGGTGGTCTAGACAGCCAAGAGGGATCACGCGTCCATCAGCGGGGACATTCCATGTCCGCCTGCGGGGAGCCGATCAGACCGCCTGCGGGGAGCTTTGCACTTCCGCCGTCA
>NZ_JBEXLA010000090.1:0-2023 GCF_040609715.1 Streptomyces sp. NPDC004610
ACCCGCTACGACAAGACCGCCGAGTCCTACCAGGCAGCCGTCACCCTCGCATCGCTCCTGATGTGGGCGTGACAATTGAAGACAACTCCTAGGGCTTGTAGGGCATCGACGTCATGACCGTGAACGGCGGGGTGCGACTGCTGTCATACCTGATGCGCGTGTCGATGCCATTCACGTCGGACCCCTTGGCATTCAGGCCGCCCTGCTTGTAACCGGACAGCGGATCGTTGGGGTCCGTCGGCTGCTTGCTCACGCTGCGGCCACTGGTCTCGCCGTTGGGCGCCGTCGAGTAGAACGGCTCGACGTCGCCGTCAGCCGGTGGGGGCGGGCCCTTGATCCACGAATCGATGGCGGCCTTGTTCTGGTTGAGGTTGTACTCGGAAGCTCCTATAGATCGTCAAGCGGCTTGCTTGACCTGTTCAGTGGTGATGCGGGGACGGGGTAGGTGCCGGTAGACCTCGCGGGCGACGAACCGTTTCAGGCAGCGGATGATGTCCTTCTTGGTCATGCCTTCGGCGGTGCGCCGGGCGACGTACTCCCGTGTTCGCTGGTCGTAGCGCATCCGGACCAGGACGATGGTGTGGAGGGCTTTGTTGGCCTGGCGGTCGCCGCCGCGGTTGAGGCGGTGCCGGTTCGTGCGGCCCGAGGAGGCCGGGATCGGGGCGGCTCCGCAGAGGTGGGCGAAGGACGCTTCCGACTTCAGGCGGTCGGGGTTGTCGCCCGCGCTGGTCAGCAGTTGGCCTGCGGTCTCCGGGCCGATGCCGGGAAGTACGACGAGCCGTGGGGCGGCCTGGGTGACCAGCGGGCCGATCTCCTTGTCCGCATCCGTGATCTCCTTGCAGAGCAGCTGGTAACGACGGGCGAGCCGCCGTAGCGTGACCCTGGCCGCGCAAGCCGGATCGGCGAGATCGCCGGCCGGACGGGACCGGGCCAGGGTGTCGATCAGCCCGCCGGTGGCCAGGCCACGCAGCTTCTCGCGCATCGCGGCGGGTGCAGTGACGATCAGGGTGCGAATCTGGTTGATGGTCTGGGTGCGAGCCTTGACCGCTGAGCCGCGGGCCACTCGCAGGGTGCGGATGGCCTCCACGATCCCGTTGCGGGTCTTTGGTGTCCCGGTGGCGCGGCCGGACAGTACGGCGGTCGCGGCCGCGTAGGCGTCGACTGGATCGGACTTGCCGTTGTCCCGCCTGGCTTTGCGGTCGGGCCGGTCGACCTCGACGATGGTGACGCCGTTCGCGGTCAGGAGGCGAGCGATCTCGGCCCCGTAGGTGCCGGTGCCTTCCAGACCGACGGCGAGGAGTTCGCCGTGGGACCGTAGCCACTCCAGCAGTCGCTGATAGCCGTTGGGGGTGGTCTCGAACGACTCGGTGGCCAGATGCCGGCCGATCGTGTCGATCACTGCGGCCTGGTGGGCATCGGTGTGGGTGTCGATGCCACCGATGACCGTTATCTCGTCTGCTGCCATGCTGGAGCCTGCTGTCCTTCTGTACGACGCATGAGGGATGGCACGCGCCGGTCGGGCAGACGGACGAGACAGTGATGGGACCTTTGGCCGGGCTCCTATGAAGTCACAGATGCCCGACCGGCCACGCGCACGGTGGCTCCGCCCAGCAGGCCGACGCTTCCAATCACGGACAGTCGAAACGCCAGTCAGTTCTTGAGTCAGACCCTCGGGCGGAGCCACAGCAATCATCACTGTCAGTTCTCTGACCTGCGGTTTCTTCTTTCTGGTGACCTTGGGATCGGCGGAAATCGGGTGCCGGTGGTCTATGCATCGTCATGCGTAGGTCTGGCGTACCGTTTCCGTGACGAATTTCAGGCTGGGCTCCGGCTGCAACCACAACATCGGTGCTCCGGAGTCCCTGCCGAACCCGGAACGGTTCGCTTCCCTCCTCTGTGCGTGTGCGTGTCTCCTGGAGAGTGGCACCCGGGGGGGGTGCCCCTATGGGTTTGGTCAAGGTGATGGGGCAGGTTGGGGATCGTAGTAGGTGCCGTCTCGGAGCATGGCGAAGAGGACGTCGGC
>NZ_JBEXLA010000091.1:0-1697 GCF_040609715.1 Streptomyces sp. NPDC004610
GACGCTGTTGGCTAATCCGGCTTCCGGCGTGACGTCGGCCTTCAAGACCCGGTTGTGGTCTTGAAGGCCGACGTTGGCGTTTGGGGAGGGTGTCGGTGTCGATGCAGCCGCTGGAGGCGTGGGAAGTTCCGCTGGAGACCGTGCGGGTGGCACGCGCGGCCTTCCCCAAGGGGAGCCTGGCGATCCGGGTCCGTGATGAGCTGGGTGTGCTGTTCACGGACGAGCAGTTCGCTGGTCTGTTCGCGGTGCGGGGGAAGCCTGCTTGGTCGCCGGGGCGTCTGGCGATGGTGTTGGTGTTGCAGTTCGTCGAGGGGCTGACCGACCGGCAGGCCGCTGAGGCGGTGCGGGCCCGGATCGACTGGAAGTTCGCGCTGGGGTTGGAGCTGACCGATCCCGGGTTCGACTTCTCGGTGCTCTCGGAGTTCAGGGACCGCCTGGTCGGCGAGGATGCCGGACGGTGTGTCCTGGACGCGATCCTGGTCGCGGCCAAGGAACGGGGGTTGGTCACGGCCGGCGGGAAGGCGCGGACGGACTCCACGCATGTGCTTTCCTCGGCGCGTGAACTGAACTGGCTGGAGATGGTCGGCGAGACCTTGCGGACGGCACTGAACGCGGTGGCCCAAGCGGAGCCGGAATGGCTCAGCGCTCGTGCCCTGCCGGACTGGTTCACTCACTACGCGACCCGGATCGAGGACTCCCGCTTCCCCAAAGCCCACACCAAGCGGGTCGAGGTCGGGCGCCGGATCGGAGCGGACGGGATGCGCCTGCTGCACATGATCTGGACGGACGACGCGCCCGCCGCACTGCGGGTGCTGCCGCAGGTGGAGGTCTTGCGGCAGATGTGGGTCCAGCAGTTCCATCTGGTGGGGAGCGAGGTGGAACGGCGGGACCCAAAAGCCCGCCCGCCGGGGGCGAAACGCCTGGTCACTCCGTATGACGTCCAGGCTCGCGGCAGCGTCAAACGCGACACGATGTGGGACGGCTACAAGGTCCATCTCACCGAGACGTGCGAAGCCGACACCGTGCACCTGGTCACGAACGTGACTACCACTGTTGCCACCGTCCCCGACGACCGGATGGCCGCTGTCGTCCACACCGGCCTCACCGCACGGGGCCTGCTCCCGGACGAACACTGGGTCGATGCCGGGTATGCCAACTCCAGCGCCCTGGCCGACGCCCGCATCGACCACGGTGTCGCCCTGCACGGGCCGCTGCGGCCGGTGACCGTCGCCCAAGCCCGTGGTGAGGGCACCTACGGACAGGACGCCTTCACCATCGACTGGGACAGCCGGCACGTGACCTGCCCGAACGGGATCACCAGCACCCAGTGGCACCACCGCCGATCGGAAGAACAGCTGCCCGTGATCCGGGTCCGCTTCTCTCCGGCTGACTGCCGCACCTGCCCCAAGCTCCGGGACTGTGTCAGCTCGCCGAAAGCCCAGCGCCGGGAGATCACCCTGCGGCCCCGACACGAATACGAAGCCCTCCATCACGCCCGGCAGCTCCAGGCGACCGACGAATGGAAGGACCGCTACAAGGTCCGTGCCGGAGTCGAAGGGACCATCTCCCAGGCAGTGCAAGCCTGCGGCCTGCGCAGATCCCGCTACCGCGGACTCGCCAAGACCAGCCTCCAGCACCAACTCACCGGCGCCGCGATCAACCTCATCCGCATCAACGCCTGGCTCAGCGACCAGCCC
>NZ_JBEXLA010000092.1:0-1482 GCF_040609715.1 Streptomyces sp. NPDC004610
CATGGCCGCCGAGGATTTCAACGGCTTGTTCCTGGCCCTCACGGGCCAGGAAATGCCCAGTGCTGATTCGGCGTTGATGCGTGCGTATCTGGTGCAGCCGCAGCGGGAGCTGGAGGAGCAGCTGGCCCAGGTGCAGGAGTTGGTGGTGCGGATCGCTCAGTCGACGTCGTCGAACTCGACGGGTGAGTGGAGTGAGGCGTATTACGAGGCGATGCTGACGCTGGCGTCGCCGGAGGGCCGGACGGCTCTGGAGGGGTTGCGGCAGGCGGCGCGTGAGGTCGGTGACTTCGCGGACGAGTCGGCGTATCAGGTCGACTACACGAATCTGATGATCCTGCTCCAGATGGCGATGTTCCTGCTGGAGTGGGCGTTCACGCTGATCATGGCGATCTGGAACCCGTTCGGGGCGATGATCCGGCAGGCGATGCTGCGGTCGCTGTACCAGGCGATCCTGCGGAGTCTGGTCATGCGGGTGCTGATGTCGATCCTGATGCAGCAGGTCATCAACATCGGTCTCGCGGTGGCGATGGACCGGCTGACGCAGTGGATGCTGGCCCAGCAGGGCAAGACCACCAGGAAGGGCTCGGACTACCTGGTCCAGGCGGTGGGTTTCGGCGCGGTCCAGGGCGGTCTCGCGGTCCCGATGCAGTTCGCCACGGCCTGGTTCGCGAAGAAGCTGACCGACCTGATCGGCAGCGGCTCCCGCAAGAAGCTGTTCAACGAGCTGGCCCAGTCCCTGGAGAAACGCCCCGGCGTCAACCGCAATGTGACCCGGAACGCGGACGACCTCGACGACAACGGCGGCGGCGGAGCCCCGTCACCCGTGCCGCGCCCCCGCCCCGAAGGGGATCTGAACCCGCCGCCCACGACCGGCCTGCCCACCCCCGGGACGGGGGGCGGGGGTCCGGGTGTGGACCGGGTGTTCGCGCGGGACTTCACGGACTCCCTGGCCGCGTTCTCGAACACGTTCAGCCGTGACGGGGCCGACCCGCTGTTCCAGACGGCGGGGTTCACCGACGCCATGGGTGTTCTGTTCGCCCGCCGTTTCGGTGACGACCTGGGCGGGGAGGCCGCCGAGAACCTGGGCCGGACCTGGGCACGCACGTACGCCGAGAACATGATGGACCCCAATCTGGGGCCTTCCCTGAGCCGGGTCCTGCGTGAGAGCGCCCTCCCGGACGCCTACGGCGACGATGTGGTCCGGGCGATGTCGATCGGGGTGGGCGGCCTCTTCGACCAGAAGGGAATCGGCGCCAAGATCCTGAACTTCCTCGTCGACGGAGTCGGCGAAGGACTCCTCGGGTACGGCTCGGAGGTCCTCTACAACGGCTTCACCACGAAGGAGTTCACCGGCAGCTCGGCGGGTTTCTACTCGGCGATGCTCAGCGAACGCCTCACCAGGGCACTCGACATCAACGCCGAGTTCCTCGGCTCCGGCCTCAAGAACACCCTCAACGACATCACCACCAAACTCGGCCTGGG
>NZ_JBEXLA010000093.1:0-1464 GCF_040609715.1 Streptomyces sp. NPDC004610
GGGGGGGTGCCCCTATGGGTTTGGTCAAGGTGATGGGGCAGGTTGGGGATCGTAGTAGGTGCCGTCTCGGAGCATGGCGAAGAGGACGTCGGCCCGGCGCCTGGCGAGGCAGAGGAGGGCTTGAGTGTGGTGCTTGCCCTGGCTGATCTTCTTGTCGTAGTAGGTGCGGGAGGCCGGGTCGGCCAGGGCTGCGAATGCGGAGAGGAAGAAGGCCCGTTTGAGCTGCTTGTTTCCGCGCCGGGAAGGCTGTTCGCCGCGGATCGAGGAACCGGAACTGCGGGTCGTTGGGGCGAGGCCTGCGTAGGCGGCGAGGTGGGCGGCGGACGGGAAACTGGATCCGTCGCCGACGTCGATGAGGATGCGTGCTCCGGTCCTGACGCCGATCCCCGGCATGGACGTCAGGACCTTCGAAAGAGGGTGTGCCTCCAGCAGTTCCTCGATCCTCGAAGCGAGGAGTTTCCGCTGGTCAAGCACCGCTTGGAGCGAGGTGGCGAGGCTGGGAACGATCAATGCCGCCGCGCCTGTGCCCGGGACGACGACGGTCTGCTCGTCCAGAGCAGTGAAGATGTCCTCGACCAGGCGCTCGGCCATCCGCGGTGCCTTCGGACGCATCAATGTGATCAGCCGGCGTCGTCCGGCCTTGCGGATCTGCGCCGGGGAACCGAACTGGTCGAGGAGCCTGAGCACGGCCGGATGCTGCACTCGCGGCCCCAGGACCCGCTCCAGCGACGGATGGACCTGCGTGAGCAGGCCCCGAAGCCGGTTGCTGATCCTTGTCGCTTCGCCGGCCAGGTCGTCGTCGAAGCCGACGATCATCTCCAGCTCGGCGATGGTCTCGTCCTCAAGGTCGACCGAGCGGAGTGTGTGCGGCATGATGCGGGCGGCATCCGCGATGACGAAGGCGTCGCGGGCATCGGTCTTGGCCTCGCCGGGATAGAGGTCAGCGATCCGCCGCATCGTCAGCCCGGGCAGGTAGGCGACCGGGCAGCCCATGTCCCGGGCCACCGCCAGTGGCAGGGCCCCGATCGAGGCCGGCTGATCCACCACAACAAGGACGGTCCCGTGCTTGGCCTGCAGTTTCCCGACCACCTCGCGGAGCTTGGGCTCGCTGTTGGGCAGCCGCTTGTCGAAAGCCTTCTTCCCGGCCGGGGTGACGGCGGTGGCGTGGTGTTCGCCCTTGCCGACGTCCAGGCCGAGGAAGGCACCGATGTCACTGACGTCGATCACTTGCGTCCTCCGGTCGTCCTTGCCCGGCCGTCCCACGGCACCGATTGCCACATCCACATCACGAAGAGCCTCCCGACCTGCGAAGAAGCCGGTGGTCATGCCCCTAATCAGCGGTCTGTCGATGCCTCCGGAGCCGGTGACACCACCCCCCAAGCCATCAACTCGACAGGGGGAGAGAGTCATGCCAACTCCGGAGGCCGGGCGCCCCATTGCGGGGCCACCAAGAAGGTAATGGGG
>NZ_JBEXLA010000094.1:0-1434 GCF_040609715.1 Streptomyces sp. NPDC004610
GCTCCGTAAGTTGTTGGGTGGCCCGGGAGGGCCGGATGTGGCTGATGGTGGCTTGCCGTTTGTGGCTCCCCAGGAGTGGCCGTCCGGCTCTCCGGGGCGCCCTGGCTGCTGATTGAGATGTGCGCGCCTTGTGCGGTCGCTGATTACGGAGCGGACAGCGGGGTGTTCCCCGGGCCGACGGCATTGCCGTGCGGAACGAGGAGGGGCAAGTGAACGAGCGGAAGGCCCAGGTCTGGGCCGGTGTCGATGCCGGCAAGGGCCACCACTGGGCGGCGGTGGTCGACGAGACCGGCGCGACACTGTGGTCGAAGAAGGTCGGGAACGACGAGTCGGTGATCCTGGCCGCGCTCGGCGAGATCCTCGACCTGGCGGACCAGGTGCACTGGGCGGTGGACATCTCCGGCACGTCCTCCGCGCTGCTGCTGGCCTTGCTCGCGGCCCACGGTCAGCAGGCTGTCTACGTGCCGGGCCGCACGGTCAACCGTATGGCCGGTGCCTACCGGGGTGAGGCGAAGACCGATGCCCGCGACGCCTACGTCATCGCTGAGACCGCCCGCCACCGAGGCGACTTCGCCACGATCGGCGTACCGGCCCAGCTCGCCGCCGGCCTCGCGCTGCTGACCGCTCACCGCTCGGATCTGGTGGCCGACCGGGTGCGACTGATCAACCGGCTCCGCGACGTGCTGACCGGCATCTTCCCGGCTCTGGAGAGGGCGTTCGACTACAGCTCGCACAAGGGCGCGCTCATCCTGCTGACGGGCTACCAGACCCCAGGCGCGATCAGGCGCCGCGGCCGGGCAAGGCTGACGGCCTGGTTGGCGAACCGCAGCGTGCGCGGTGCCGACGCGGTCGCCGCGACAGCACTGGAAGCAGCCCGGGCCCAGCAGACCGGGCTGCCCGGCGAGGACGTCGCCGCGCAGATCGTCGCCGACCTGGCCGCGCAGATCCTCACCCTGGACGACCGGCTGAAGCGGATCGACCAGCAGGTCCGCGAGACGTTCCGCAGCCACCCGCAGGCGGAGATCATCGAGTCCCTGCCCGGCATGGGCCCGGTACTCGGCGCCGAATTCGTCGTCGCAGCAGGCGACCTGTCGGCCTACGCCGATGCCGGCCATCTCGCCTCGGCGGCCGGGCTGGTGCCCGTCCCACGCGACTCCGGCCGCCGCACCGGCAACCTGCACCGGCCCAAGCGATACAGCCGCCGCCTGCGCCGGGTGTTCTACCTGTCTGCGCAGACCAGCATCATCCGCGAGGGGCCGAACCGGGACTTCTACCTCAAGAAGCGCGGCGAGGGCTGCAAACACGTCCAGGCAGTCATCGCCCTCGCCCGCCGACGGGCGGGCGTTCTGTGGGCCCTGCTGCGTGACGGACGGATCTTCACCTCCGCCCCACCGGTCACGCAAGCGGCTTGACTTCGTCATTGAGACTCCTGGG
>NZ_JBEXLA010000095.1:0-1422 GCF_040609715.1 Streptomyces sp. NPDC004610
CTAGTGTGATGCGCCGGAAATCCTGAGGGTTAGTTCTGGCCTGTTTGCTGGCCGGCGGTTCCGACTTTGGTGAGGTAGTCGGCGAGAGAGTTGAGGATCTCGTCGGCTGACTTGGTCCAGGTGAAGGGCCGCGGGTTCTCGTTCCAGGTGTCGATCCACGCTGTGATGTCGTCCTCCAGTGCCTTCACGGAGGTGTGGACGCCGCGGCGGATGAGTTTGTCGGTCAGCAGGCCGAACCATCGCTCCACCTGATTCATCCAGGAGGAGCCGGTGGGGGTGAAGTGGACGTGGAATCGTGGGTGTTTGCCGAGCCACGTCCTGATCTCGGCGGTGTTGTGGGTGGCGTAGTTGTCACAGACGAGGTGGACGTCGAGCCCGGCGGGTACCGCCTTGTCGATCTGAATCAGGAACTTCTTGAACTCGATCGCCCGGTGGCGGCGGTGCAGTGCCGATATGACGGTGCCGTCGGCGATGTTGAAGGCGGCGAACAGGCTGGTGATGCCGTGCCTCAGGTAGTCGTGGGTGCGGCGCTCGGGCATGCCCGGCATCATCGGCAGCACTGGCTGGGACCGGTCCAGCGCCTGGATCTGGCTCTTCTCGTCCACGCAGAGCACGACCGCCTTCTCGGGCGGGTGGTGGTACAGGCCGACGACGTCGACGACCTTGGCGACGAACTGCGGATCGGTGGACAGCTTGAAAGAGTCCTGCAAGTGGGGCTTGAGGTCGAACCGCTTCCAGATCCGGCCGATCGTCGACCTCGACAGGCCGGTGCGCCGGGCCATCGAGGCCCGTGACCAGTGCGTGTCCTGGCCCGGGAGCGACTCCAGAGTTGCCACCACGACCTCCTCGACCTGGTCGAGGAGAATCGAAGGCGGCCGGCCCGAGCGCGGCTCGTCATGCAGGCCATCGAGGCGTTTTGCGATGAACCGGGCCCGCCAGCGGTCCACGGTCGACCTGTCGATACCGAGGTCGGCCGCGGCCTGCTGGTTCGTCCCGCCCTCCGCGCAACGCAGCACGATCTTCGCCCGTAACGCGAGGAACTGGGCGGTCTTGGCCTGCCTCGCCCACTGCTGCAGCTGCCTGTGTTCAGCATCGTCGAGGATCAGGTCGGCCTTCGGCCGGCCGATCCAGCCGGCGTCGTCAAGGCCGGCCATCCGGTCCAGGGCGAAGGCCCGACGCCACTTGCCAACCGTCTTGGCCTGGACCCCGACGAGCCGTCCGACAGCCGCGTTCGACATCCCCTCAGCACACGCCAGGATGATGCGGGCCTTCTCGGCCGAGCGCCGGTGCGGCATGTCCGTCCGGCGTACCAACTCGGCCCGCTCGGCATCGGACAACGTGATCGCCACAGCAGAGGGCCCCGAATGCGACATGGCAACAGGGTACTTACTAATCCTCAGGATTTCCGGCGCATCACACTAG
>NZ_JBEXLA010000096.1:0-1065 GCF_040609715.1 Streptomyces sp. NPDC004610
GATGTGCGGCGGGGCGGGAGAGGGTGGTCTCCGGCCCCGCCGCAGTGCGGTGTTCGTGGGTGGGTTATCGGGTGGCGTGGTCGGCGTGCTTGATGAGGTTGACGGTGCTGTCGGGCTGGCTGATGAAGGGGACGTGGGAGGCGCCGCGGGCCTCGACGACCTTCTCGAATCCGGCGCGTTCGTACTCCCAGCGCTGGAGGGCGGGGGGGATGGCCTTGTCGTTGGTGGCGACGAGGCCGTAGGAGGGGATGGTGTGCCAGGCGGCGGTGCGGGTGGGCTCTTCGAAGCCGGCGGCGGTGAAGGGGCGCTGGGCGGCGGCCATGAGGGCGGTTTCCTTGCGGGGGAGGTCGGCGGCGAAGGCGGCGCGGAACTTGTCGGGCTTGAGGTAGAGGTCGGTTCCGGTGGTGCCGTCGGGGGTGGTGTAGGGGGCGGGGCTGATGGCGTCGTTGATGAGGCTGCCGGGGTACTTGGCGAGGAGTTCGCCCTGGAGTTCGCCGGTGTCGGGGACGAAGGCGGCGATGTAGACGAGGGCCCTGACGTTGGGGTTGCCGGTGGCGGCGTTGGTGATGACGGTGCCGCCGTAGGAGTGGCCGGCCAGGACGACGGGGCCGTCGATGGTCTTCAGGACGCTGCTGATGTAGGCGGCGTCGCCCGCCACGCCGCGCAGGGGGTTGGCGGGGGCGATGACGGTGTAGCCGTCGTTCTGGAGGCGCTGGGTGACCTTGTTCCAGCCGGAGCCGTCGGCCCAGGCGCCGTGGACGAGGACGACGGTGGGCTTGGTGGCGGAGGGGGCGGGGGTGTGGTCGGTGAGGGCGCTGGCGGCGGTGGGGGTGAGGAGGGCGGCGGAGGTGAGGGCGGTGGCGGCGGCGAGGGCGAGGCGGGTGCGGCGGGTGGTGGTGGTCCTGGCGTTCATGGCGGGGCTCCTTGCGGGTGGGGTGGTGGTGCGGAGTCGTGGGTGTCGGTGGGTTGTTGGGCCCTGGGGTTCGGGGCTTTGGGGCCCTTTTCCCTGCCGACGGATGTAAGTAGAGCACACGATTGAGTTGTGCACAACTGAATGGCTCGCGA
>NZ_JBEXLA010000097.1:0-1055 GCF_040609715.1 Streptomyces sp. NPDC004610
ATCGGACAACGTGATCGCCACAGCAGAGGGCCCCGAATGCGACATGGCAACAGGGTACTTACTAATCCTCAGGATTTCCGGCGCATCACACTAGGCCCCTTGCGTGAACGCTTCCCTGAGATCACCTTCACTCATCGGGTGATCTTGGAAGGGGGCGACAAGGACCGTAAGTCTGCTCTGTCCGCCGTATCCGCGGTGAGCGGAGGATCGGCGTTCAGCAGCGAACAGGAGGCGGCCCTGTCCCGGGGGGACGTCGACGTGGTGGTCCACTCGCTGAAGGACCTTCCCACGGCGAACCCGCGCGGACTGACGCTGCTGGCCCCGCCAGGACGTGAGGACGTGCGGGACGCGTTGTGCGGGTCGACCCTCGCGGGGCTCCGGAAGGGGGCCCGAGTCGGTACCGGGGCTCCTCGGCGGATCGCTCAGCTACTCGCCGTGCGCCCCGATCTTGAGATCGTGCCGATCCGGGGAAACGTCCCGCCCCGCTTGAAAAAGATCGAAACCATGGGCCTTGACGCCGTGGTTCTCGCGGTTGCGGGACTCCGCCGGCTAGGACTCGGTGACGCGATCACGGAAATGCTGCCGCTCGACCTGTTCCCGCCGAGCCCCGGTCAAGGGGCTCTCGGGATTCAGGTCCGCACCGATGACGACTCGACCCCGTTGCGCGCGATGCTGTCCACGGTCGGGGACGCGTCGGCCGACGCCGCGGTCCGTGCCGAGCGGTCCCTGCTCGCCCAGTTGCACGGTGGGTGCAGCGTGCCCGTGGGGGCTTACGCCGAGACTCTGCCGAGCGGGGAACTGTCCCTGGCGGGTCAGGTCACGTCGCTGGACGGACGCGAACGGGTTGCCGGGACGATGACCGGCCCGTCCGCCGAGCCGGAAAAGCTCGGCGCCGCCCTGGCCGAACAGCTCATCGACCAGGGAGCCCATTCGATCCTTGACGCGGTGCGTACTGCCCTCGGGCCTAGGGCGTGTCTTCAATTGATCTTGCGTGGTGGATCATGGTCGGGTGATACGTCGTCATGAGCTGTCTGATGAGGAGTGGGAGTTCCTCC